>JARGFR010000053.1 GCA_029210985.1 Spirochaetaceae bacterium
CGCTCCAAGGTTTTCACCTGCAGATATTCCGGTGCCGCCGGCGCTGCGATACCGTTCAGCAACACGGCTCCCGTCCAGACCCCAGTGACTCAAGGTATGTCTGAGGGCCAGCTCATCGGCATGTTCTTTCGCGGCCGATGCTGCCGCAGAATCTTCGGAAAGATAATGCAATCCGTGACTCACACGGATTTCGTTGATCGTGTTGATGATTTGGTCATCAGACTGGTCCGGATAGGCCTCGGATGCGGCGGAAACCCAGATCAGCAAGGCCGCTGCCAAAATGAGGCGATTTTTTTTCAATGAATGCGGCATTTCAGCCCTCGATCAACCCGGCGGCCAATTGAGCGTCCGGCCTCCCAGTATATGAGCATGCAGATATTCCACTTCCTGTCCCGCGTCCGGGCCGTTATTGATAACGACGCGATATCCTTTGTCGTTCAATCCAAGGATTTTCGCAACTCCGGATACCGCCGCAAAAAAACGGCCCGTTTCTTCAACAGGTCGATGGGCCAGTTCTGCGAAGCGTTCGGAGCGAACTTTGGGAATCACCAGGACATGAACCGGAGCCTTGGGATTGATATCCCTGAAGGCAAGCACATCTTCATTCTCATAAACCGTTTCCACCGGTATCCGACCATCTAGAATCTTATCGAATATCGTATCATTCACATTGAACTCCTCCATTCTGCCCGAGGTATCCCGGTTTTATGGCCCTCCATCGGCTCGACATCCATACACATACTCATCATGTTCTCACCGTCGAAGACGAATCGTCCGACAAACGGACGGTTGGCCAGGAGATGCGGCAGCCACCAGGAATCATCGGGCCACATTTTCTCGTATGGAATGCGGCGAATATCGCACCAGAACGGGTCGGCTTCTGAAGTTTCGATGGGTTCACCGGACCAATGCTCGGTCCAGAAAACAAATCCACGGATCGAATGGCCATCCAGGAACTGAAAAAACAAGTCGCCGCCATGGTTCAGTCCGTCCACAGTCAGCCCGACTTCCTCCCGCGTTTCACGGATAGCGGCGGCAATAGGTGTTTCCCCGTTCTCAATGCGGCCGCCTGGAGCATTGATCAAACCGGCACCAAGACCGGTTTTTTTGTTGATTAACAAAACTTTGTCATTCTCAATGTCTCTGACAAAACAAAGGACCGCATCTTCAACGGCGCTCCATGTGTCGGGATCTATATCTCTGGCCCTTATCATAACGCTTAGACTAACCGCCCGAGACTGACCGAATCAAGTTATCTCTTCCCCTTCTCACATTGCCCCGGCATCGTTCTCCATGCTAATCTCTAGCCCGAAAACAATTGACGGAGAAGAACAACAACATGGCTGACCGGGCGAAGTCCGTTCGTAACATCGGAATCATGGCGCACATTGATGCCGGCAAAACCACAACGACGGAAAGGATTCTCTTTTACACACACAAGAGCCACCGTATCGGCGAGGTTGACGAGGGCACGGCCACGATGGACTGGATGGCCCAGGAACAGAACCGCGGCATCACCATCGTTTCCGCGGCAACAACATGTTTCTGGGATGATACACAGATCAACATCATCGATACTCCGGGACATGTGGATTTTACAGCGGAAGTAGAGCGTTCTCTTCGAGTTCTTGACGGTGCTGTCGGGGTATTTTGTGCCGTCGGGGGTGTGGAACCCCAATCAGAAACTGTCTGGCGTCAGGCCGATCGGTACAAAGTGCCTCGAATAGCCTATATCAACAAGATGGACCGCATCGGCGCGGATTTTTTTGCCGTGGTGGAAGAGATTCAAAGCAAGCTCAAGGCCGAACCTCTGCCTTTGTCGTTACCCATCGGCTCAGAATCCGCTTATGAGGGCAACATCGATCTGATTAGAATGAGTGAAATTCACTGGGACCAGGATCCCGAGGGCACGAATCCGCGGTACTCCGATATTCGACCGGAGCTGAGAGAGCTCGCAGACATCTGGCATGATAAACTCCTCGACAGGCTATCGGCATATAGTGAAGAGATCACCGATTTGTACCTCGAGGGAAAACCTGTCCCCGTGGAATTGATCAACAAAACGATCAGGATGGCGACGATATCTCAGCACATCATTCCGGTCCTCGTCGGATCTTCCCTTAAAAACAAGGGTGTGCAGCCCCTCCTCGATGCGGTTGTATCCTTCCTGCCGACTCCCGAAGAGCTGGATCCGATCAAAGCTGTCCATGGCAAAAAAGATGAAATCATCGAACTTGTCCGAAATGAAAAAGAGCACTTCTCCGCACTCGTATTCAAAATCCAGCATGACAGGGAAATGGGGATGCTGTGCTATCTCCGAGTATATTCGGGTGTGCTGAAGGCCGGGACATCCGTGATGAATGTCAACGACAAAAAACGCGAACGCGTCAACCGGCTATTAAGGATGCATGCCAATCATCATGAGCAGATTTCCGAACTCAAAGCCGGGGATATCGGGGTGGCCATTGGTCTGAAATTTGTCAGAACCGGAGAAACGCTGGCGTCGGAGGGTTATCCGGTCATCCTTGAAAACATGGAGTTTCCGGAACCTGTGATATCCGTGGCTATCGAACCCAAGACGCTGAGTGACCAGGACAAACTCCGTGCGGCTCTGGAAAACCTCAAGAAAGAAGATCCGACATTCGGAGTCAGTGAAAACGAGGAAACCGGTCAATTGATCATATCAGGAATGGGGGAACTTCACCTGGATGTATTGGTGACCCGGGTCCTGGAAGAATACAAAGTGGACGCAAATGTCGGCAATCCCCAGGTGACATACAGAGAAACCATCACCACCACCAGCGAACACACCGAAACCTATCAACGGACTTTAGCCGGCAAGGACCATGCAGCGACAGTCAAGATCCGAGTCGAACCCAGGAGGAGAGGCGAAGGCAACCTGTTTATTTCGGAAGTTGGGAAATCGGCTCTGCCTGCCACTTTTCAAGATGCCGTCAAACGCGGTATTGAAGCCGCATTTCCTTCCGGAATTTTCATGGGCTACCCATGTGTGGACATTCAGGCGACACTGCTGGATGTGAAATTCAACGAGGCAAACGCCAGTGAAATCGCTTTTGAAACAGCCGCATCTCTGGGTTTCGATTCCGCATGCCGGAGTGCTTCACCCACCTTACTCGAACCGGTGATGGAAGTCGATGTGATGTGCCCGTCCGAACAAGTCGGGGATGTCATCAGCAATCTCAGCCAGCGCGGTGGTCACGTGGAAAGCATGGAATCCAGGCCATCTTATGAGCTGGTTCGGGCAAAAGCACCGTTAGTCAATATGTTCGGATACAGCACCACTTTGAGAAGTCTCACTCAGGGGCGGGGGACGTTCTCCATGGAATTCAGCCATTTTGCTCGAAAAACGTAGTAAGAAAAGTCCTAATCGACAATACAAGAGGCCTCCCGCGGGCCTCTTGTCAAGTTTCCATGGAAATACACGGTATCGGCGAATTTATTTGACGGCAGGAATAACCTGTCATACGATACTTTAGCTTCTAACAATCACCGTTATTTTCAGGAGGATTTTTCATGGCAATTTCCATGAACGCCATCCGTAATGTGGCCGTTTGCGGGCATGGCAGCACAGGCAAGACGTCTCTTGTGGAGCAGATGCTCTTCAGATCCGGCGTCATATCGAAGGCCGAAACTATTGAATCCGGTCGTACTCAAAGCGATTATCTGGATGACGAGATAGAACATCAATTCTCATTGCATACCAGTCTCATGAATCTCCCCTGGAAGGACATGAAAATTAATGTCCTTGATACCCCCGGTTCCGCCGATTTCGTCGGTGAGGTGGTGGCGTCTTTCAGAGCCGCCGAGACCGCCATCATGGTTATCAGCGCGCCTGCGGGTATTCAGATCGAAACCGTCAAACTTTGGCGAAGACTGGACAACAGAGATCTTCCGCGCATCGTATTCGTCAATAAGATGGATATGGATCGCGCAGACTTCCGTAAATCCCTCAGCGAGATTACCGATGCGTTCGGTGTCACCGCCGTACCGCTGAATCTTCCTCTCGGCGAAAGCGAGGAACATACCGGGATAGTGGATCTCCTTCATATGAAAGCAATCCTGGCCGGTGGACAGGAAACTGATATTCCCGCGGAAATGAATGATGAAATCGCCGATTGGCGAGAAAAGCTCATCGAAATGGCCGCCGAAGGCGATGATGAATTAACCGAAAAATTCTTTGACCAGGGAACCCTGGAAGGTCCTGATATTCTTAAAGGGCTGCTTGAAGGAATGGCCGCCAATACGTTTGTGCCGGTTCTTTGCGGTTCGGCTGAAAAGGGTACCGGGATCAACGATCTGCTGGACATCATCACCGAACTCTCCCCTGCTCCCGGGCGCGATCCGGAACCGGTTGAGGATGGAGATTCCGTCGATTATGATGCTTCGGGTGAATTCTCAGGATTTGTCTATAAGACCTCGATTGACAAATTTTCAGGCAAGATCAGTTATATCAAAGTTGTGACCGGAGTCTTAAAAGCCGGAGAAATATACAACGCTAGAGTTGAGAAAAAGGAACGAGTTTCCAAAGTCTTCCATATCAACGGTAAAAACATCAAAGAAACGACGGAACTGGTCGCAGGCGATCTGGGTGCCGTTGTCAAACTGGAATCAGTTCACACGAACGACTCCATTTCGTCTTCTCCGCCGGGAATCATCTACAAGCCGTTGGCACTGCCCGCACCGGTCCATACTCTGGCCATCAGTGCAGAAAACCAGAAAGACGAAGATAAGATGAACGACTACCTGCACAAGGTGGCCGAACAGGACCTCACTTTCAAAATCGGCTTTGATGAGGAAACCAAAGAAACGGTTATTTCGGGTATGGGTGAAATGCATATTATCAGCATTTTCGAAAAACTCCTGAAAGAATCGAAGATTAAAGTCCTCACCCGCAAACCCAGGGTTCCATACCGTGAAACCATTACAAAGACCGCTGACGCGGAATATACCCATAAGAAGCAATCCGGTGGTCACGGGCAATACGGCAGGGTTCTCATCAAGGCAAAACCTTTGTCACGGGGCGACGACTTTGAACTCACCAACGACATCAAAGGCGGATCGGTCAGCAAGGGATATTTTCCGGGCATCGAGAAAGGCCTTAGAGAAGCGATGGGAGAAGGTGTTCTTGCCGGATATCCCATGGTGGATATCGGAGTGAGCGTCTACGACGGCAAGGAACACCCGGTGGACTCCTCGGAAATGGCGTTCAAACTGGCGGCCAAGAATGCATTAAAACTGGCTATGGAAAAAGCCGGCCCTACCTTGCTCGAACCGATGGTGAATCTGACCATATATGTGGAGGATCAGTATCTCGGTGATGTATTGTCGGATCTGTCCACAAAACGCGGCCGCGTACAGGACCAGGTCCCAATCGGCGGCGGAATTCAGTCCATCAAAGCCGTCGTTCCCCAGGGTGAACTTCTCAACTACGCCATCGATATGAAATCCCTCACATCTGGTACCGGTGCATACGAGATGGAGTTCAGCCACTACGATCCGGTATCAGGAAAGGTGGCCCAGGACATTGTTGCCGCAAGCAAGAAAGAAGAGTAATTCATTCACTTGGTGATGAACTGCTGACGCGTCACCATGCTGAAAAGGAGTTTGGGGCCGTTCCGGATGGAACGGCCCCTTTTTTACGCACCGAAAATCAGTATTTTCGTTCTTTAGTGGGGATGTAGGGACGGCTCCGTGTGATACTGCGGTACGCGGGCCGGATAATTCGACCGCCGGAAACAATTTCTTCAACGCGATGAGCACACCAACCGGTGATACGGGCGACCGCAAAGATTGGTGTAAACAATTCTATCGGGAGATTAAGACAGCGATAGACAAATCCCGAATAAAAATCGACATTGGCGCACAAATCTTTCTGTTTTCCGGTGACTTCGGCAAAAACTATCGGTGTCACCTTCTCCACGATTTCATATAGGCCGAACTCTTTGTCTTTCCCGGTCGATTCGGCCAGTTCCGCCGCTTTTATCTTCAACAATTCCGCCCGGGGATCGGACATGGTGTAAACCGCATGTCCCATTCCGTATATCAGTCCCTTACCGTCAAAGGTTTCGTTCCGAAGTATCTTCGTGACATAGGCCGTCACTTCTTCCTCGTCCGTCCAATCCTTCACATGATCCATGATGTCCCGCATCATCGTCCGGACCATCGTGGCCGCGCCGCCATGCAGGGGCCCCTTGAGAGATCCGACCGCTGCGGATATTGCCGAATATGTATCGGTACCCGAGGAAGAGACGACATGAGTACTGAACGCCGAATTGTTGCCCCCGCCGTGTTCCGCATGGAGCACCAGGCACAAATCAAGAATTTCCGCTTCTTCCCGAGTGTATGATTGATCCACGCGAATCATCCCGAGGAGATTCTCAGACGTGCTCTTTGCTGGATCAGGAGAGTGGATGTACAAACTGGCATCCTCGAAATAGTGATTCTTCGCCTGATAGGCGTACGCAACGATCGACGGGAATCGGCTGATAAGCTCCACGCTCTGTCTCAGGACGTTGGGAACATCGGTGTCGTCCGCCGTACCGTCATAAGAGTACAATGACAGGACAGACCGACCCAGCTTGTTCATAATATTATCGCTCGGCGCCTTGAGGATCATATCCTCGGTGAAATTTTCCGGAAGACGACGAAGCTCCCCGAGCCGCCGTGTAAAATCCGTTAATTCCTGTTCTTCCGGCAGATAACCGAACAGCAGAAGAAATGCGGTTTCCTCGAAACCGAATCTTTTTTCTTTCTGAAAACCGGAAACGATATCTTTAACGTCGATTCCTCTGTAACGCAGGACTCCGGGAACGGAGACTTTCTCGCCTTCGTCCATAATGTACCCATGAACCTGACCGACTTCGGTCAGACCGACCAACACACCGGTGCCGTCGGCATTGCGAAGGCCCCGTTTGACCGAGTATTTTTCATACAGTTCGGCAGGTATTCGGTTCTGCCGGTCGGCAATATCCGCATACTTCTCCAGGAATGGGTTGATGATTTCTTCGTTATTCATATGGACTCCTTCATGAATATGATGTCTCGTATAGATCGCTCCGCAGCAATCCCCTTATTCTCAAATTTTGTTTCAGGCCGGTAATCGGGTTTTGGCGCCCACCCATCGTAGCGATTGGCCAGTCCCGGCGTATCCGAAAGGAGCTGCAGGATGTGTTCGGCGTAAGGCTCCCAGTCCGTCGCAATATGGATGTATCCCCCGGGTTTAAGGACTTCCTTCGCCGATTGAATGAAATCCGGCTGGATCAGCCGACGCTTATGATGGCGTTTCTTCGGCCATGGATCGGGAAACCAAATATGGATTCCATCAAGACTCTCGGACCGGAGTGTCACCGCAAGAACTTCCACGGCGTCATGTTCAATAATACGGACATTCGTCAACTCTTCTTGTTCCAACCACCACAGGAGTTTACCGACCCCCGGCCTATGGACTTCTACGCCGACGAGGGCCCAATCAGAATGATCTCGGGCAATGCGCCAGGTAGCGTCTCCCATACCAAATCCAATTTCCACGATTCTGCGGCGACATTCGGGGAACTCAGATTCCCAGTCTATGGTCCTGTCATATGGCAGGACCCATTTCTCGGAGAGTTCTCGATAAGACCTTTTTTGAGCCTCAGACATCCGGGTTGTCCGGATGACATAGCTCCTGACGCGCCGCAGACTGTCGGACATGAGGATATCTTATACATCTACGAATGATGAGTCAAAGCAGAGCTTCGAGTCTCTCCTTGATGAATTCGGACTTTTCTTTGAGGCCGACTTCTCCGGTTTCCATCAGGAGTCCGTCCGGACGAGCCGGATTTAATTTGA
Source organism: Spirochaetaceae bacterium (assembly GCA_029210985.1). Taxonomy (GTDB): domain Bacteria; phylum Spirochaetota; class Spirochaetia; order DSM-2461; family DSM-2461; genus UBA2779. The sequence goes on from JARGFR010000053.1 coordinate 7,849, forward strand.
CTTTCCCCCCGCTCACCTTCATCAGATTCATCACCTTGTCGACGGAAATCAGGGAAACTTTTCCAAAAATGACCTGGACGCTGCCTTTTCTCTCTTTCAGATTGGTGACCTTCAATTTGCGGCAGATAATCCGAATTTCGGCCATGGAGACCAAACTCAGAACTTCGTCGGGCAGCGGGCCGAATCGATCGTGAAGTTCCGCATGCAGACCCGCAAGGTCGTTCTCATTCTCCACAGAAGCGATTTTTTTGTACACTTCCATCTTTTCTGATTCATCGGAGATGTATAAATCAGGAATGAATCCCGAATAATCAAGCTCCAGGTAAGGTTCCGGGATGTCTTCTTCATCCTCTTCCCCGGCGGTTCGGGCCCGGATGGCGTCTTCAAGCAATCGGAGATACAAATCGAATCCGACGGCGTAGACGTCCCCGGATTGCTGCGGTCCCAGGAGATTTCCGGCTCCGCGCACTTCCAGATCTTTCATTGCGATCTTGAATCCGCTGCCCAATTCCGTAAAATCACTGATAACTTGGAGTCTCTTCATCGCCAGTTCGCTGATTTCCCGATCATGTGGATAAAGAAGATAGGCATATGCCAGCCGCCCGGATCGCCCTACCCGGCCGCGGAGCTGATAGAGCTGGCTGATGCCGTACATATCCGCTCTGTCAATAATGATGGTGTTCACATTCGGGATATCGATGCCGTTCTCGATAATGGTGGTGGAAACTAGGACTTGGAACGCACCATGGACGAAGCGGTGCATAATATCTTCGAGTTGTCTCGATGACATCTTCCCGTGGGCGGTTTCAACAAACACTTCGGGAACCAGGTTTCGAAGAAAACTCTGCGTGTGTTCCAGGCTCTCGACACGATTGTGCAGATAGAAGACCTGGCCTCCCCGTTCCACTTCCCGTCTGATCGCCCGGGCCACAAGATCGGGATCGAAACCTTGAATAAATGTTTCGATGGGCCGCCGATTACTCGGCGGCGTCTTGAGCAGAGACATATCCCGGATTTTTACCAATGACATATGCAGAGTTCTGGGAATCGGTGTGGCAGACAAGGTCAAACAGTCCACCGAGGCCTTCAATTCCTTGAGCCGTTCTTTGTCCTTGACGCCGAACCGCTGTTCCTCATCGATAATAATCAGGCCCAGCTGCTTGAATCGGACGTCCTTGGAAAATATGCGGTGAGTGCCGATAACGATGTCCACATCGCCTTGAGTGACACCCTCCAGGACTTTTTTTCGTTCCGCCGGAGCAACAAATCGACTGAGCATACCCACGGTCACCGGAAAACGCTTAAACCTCTCGGTAAAGCTCTCATGATGCTGTTCGGCCAAAATTGTCGTTGGGCAGAGATAGGCGACCTGGCGCCCGCCCATGACCGCTTTGAACGCCGCTCTCATGGCAATTTCGGTCTTACCGTAGCCGACATCGCCGCAGACGAGCCGGTCCATCGGTTTCGGCGATTCCATATCGTTTTTGACTTCTTCGATGACGCTCAGCTGATCGGTGGTTTCTTGCCATGGAAATGCCGCTTCGAAGCTGATCTGAAAATCATCGTCTTTCGGGAACACATATCCGGCAGCGGTTTGCCGCCGGGCATAGAGCTTCACCAATCTGTCGGCCAGATCGGCCACGGACTTCATTACCTTGGTTTTCTTTTTCGTCCAGGAGGGCCCGCCGATTCTGTCCAGTTTCGGAGACCGGCCCTCTTGGCCGATGTACCGCTGAATCAAGTTGACCTGTTCGATAGGTATGAAAATCGTCTCGTCGCCGGTGTACTCCAGCGTGATATAATCTCTCTCCGCACCGGCGGCATTTATTCGCTTGATGCCGAGGAATCGACCGATCCCATGATTGATATGGACGACAAGGTCTCCGGGGTCAAGGTCGACAAAAGACTCGATAACCGAACTTTTCGCCCGTGTCACCGAGGTCGGAACGCGTTTTCTCCTGCCGAATATCTCGCTTTCCTGAACAACGAGGATTTTCGCGTCCGGGAGGATGAAACCGGAAGAGAGCGAAGCAGGACCAACTCGTACGTTTCCGTGATCTCGAAGAAGGTATCCGATTCTCTGTGACTGAGATTCGCTTTCCGCAAAGACAAATATATCGAAGCCCGATTCCTCCAAAGAGAGAAATTCTTCCTTCATGTAGGAGATGTTTCCGAAAAAAGACCGCCCGGGTTCACATGGAAGTTCGAGTACTTCGTTGTCACCTTCTTTTCTTAATGACCGGACCAGAAGGCGCCGTTTCCTCGAATCGATCAAGTCGCCCAATTCACTGACGAGATTATCGGGAGCGGGAACACCCACCCCTTGTTCAACCGCGGAGTTATACAGTTCGGCATACTCCTTGAGCATGTTTCCTTCGGCGATTTCCAGACGTTCGCTTTCCAGGAACACCGTTACCGACTTATCCGCCAGATAATCCTGAATCGTATAACGGCCCGCAGTCGCCAATGGATAAAAAAGTTCTTCTCCCCGCCAGTCTCGTCCTGTTTCCAGGGCATCCAATGCTTCTTCAAAACCTTCATTCGGCAAGGCGGAACGCAATTGACCGACGGTTTCATCATCCCAAACCACTTCCCTTAAAGGATGAAGCGTCACTTCGTCGACATTGCCGGACGAGGCCTGGGTGAGGGGATCGAATAAGCGGATTTCCTCCACTTCATCCCAGGCGAACACGATTCGAATGGCTTGTTCGTCGCCGAGAGGTGAGATGTCCAGTACTTCTCCTCTCAACGCAAACTCACCGGGAACACTCACTCTGGGGACTCGGGTGTAGCCAAACTTTTGGAGACGTTCTTCCACGCCGACAGGATCGATGATTCCCCCGACATTCAGGTGAATGAGGGATTTCCGGATGGATTCCGGCGGCGGCAGCAGCCCAAGAGCCGCGCGAAGAGAAGTGACGATAATCCGCCGCTCACCGGCCGCCATTCCGGCAAGAACGGTGGCCCGTCTCCCGAATATGGATGCTTGGGGTGAGACACCTCGATACAGCATCGTTCCCCACCATGGGAAAAAATCCACTTTGTCGGTGAACAGCCTCAAATCGGAAGCCAGATATTCCGCTTCCCTCTCATCAGGAACCACAACCAACAGGGCTCCGCCGGTCAGTAAAGCGAGTTTAGAGAGGATTGCCGCGATAAAAGGACCGCGAGCGCCCGTAACTTCCAGGGGAAACCGGCCCTCAGTCCATAACAATCTGAGCTTTTTCCAGCTTTGCATGTCATTTAGAGCCTGATCCAATGATGTTTTGAATTGATTTAGCATGGGGACTTACCGATATTTTTGATGTAGGGGTGACTCCGCGTTTTATGCGAGGCGCCTTAAAACCAACGACCCTCGAGGAGGGCCTATGTTACGTCGGACGACACTCCTTGTTTTTTTAACCGCGGCGATCATCTCATCCGCCGGGGCCAACGTGCGTTTCAGCATACGTTATCAAGACAAGAATATCTATTATCCAGGTGATGTAATTCGTCTGAAACTCACTTTAACCAACCCTGTGGATTCGGGAGATTCGGAGATGACATTCCATCTGGCGGACGATCCTCTTGAAAGTTTTGGCTTTGATATCCGTTCCCTCACCGGTGAACCTGTTCCCACAGCCGAAGGCTTTGCGTCTTCTCTCAATGACCGGGGAGCATATCGTGTGGTTCACCTGGCACCCGGCCAGGAACTCTCCATCACAGTCACTCTGAATCAATGGGCAGATCTTTCCGACCCGGGACAATATCGCCTGACCGGATTCTTCTTTCCGGAACGTCGGGATCGCAATTCCATTGTATCACAAGCCGACTCGGTTCTTGATCTGACGGTGAGGCCCTTGGACAACAGCCGATGGGAAGACGCCTTGGATGAAGAAGTGAGAAAAGCACTGATACGACGAGACCTCGATCCCTGGGGTGTGGTGAGAGAAACATTGGAAAGTCGGCGAGATTCCCGATTCAATCGCGCGGTCGTCTACTTGGATACCGAGTCCCTGTCGCAAGTTGACAGGACATTCACCTCGTCAAGCGAATTGGAAAGGGCGCTCCTTGAGGGTTCCTGGGGCGGTATACCCGGTTTTGAGCATCCAATAGAGGATTGGGAAATCATCTCCTCTCAAATATTTCCGTCAGAAGCCATCGTCAGACTCAAAGCGTCCTACAATCCTTTCGGAGAAAGATTCGATCAGGATTTGAGATTCTACCTCCATAAGAAATCAGGGTATTGGAGCATCAGAAGGGTTGAAGCTTTGTTCCAGAATGATGCCGACCCTCTCAGATATGGATCGACCGAACTTGATCCCCAGGAAGTCGTTGCCGAGATGCTCAAGGCCGTCACACGCGGCGATTGGGATATCGTGCTTCGATATTATGATTCGACAGATCTGGTTCGAAATCTGCCCGAGTATGCGGACAGATGGAAAGACATGAGTGCCGGCGAACACAGGCGGGCTGTAGACGCGTATCGCAACGACCTGATTTCCGGACGGCTGGACGACGGGAAAAAACCACTTGGAGCCATCGATGACTGGACCATCTCCAGAGTGAACTATACGCAGAGCGAAGGTTCGGTGACCGTTGAAAATATGACAACTTATGAAACAGCCAACGGCCCGATGAATCAAATGACCATCTACACCTTCCGCCTTTCGAGAGCCGGAGACAATCAGGATCGCTGGCACGTTGTGCGATACGATACACTGGTGAGGAGGTAATCATCCGGTGATTATAATGCTCGTTGCTGAAGACGCGGCACTCAAATCCCGATTCACATCATTTTTCGGACCCCTTGGATATGATGTGATTCAATACTCACACCCGTTGAAAGCCATGGACAATCTGGATGAAATCGCTCCCGATGTTGTCATCTGTCAGACCTTAGATTATCCAAGGCATTGGAAACTGATCGTCAAACATATCAGAGAGACGCGTGAGCGTGATGACGCCGTAGTGATTCTCGGTGTCGATGATTCTTTTGATACCGATGAGGTCAACAAAGCGGCGTTTCTGGGCGTCAATCTCCTCTATCCGGAAAGACTCGAGACCATCGAAGATTTCAGGGAACTCGACGATCGTATCAGCCGCTACAAGGCCCCACCGAAGCGATCTCATGCCTTCACTTGGATACCCGGAGAAGAAGAAAGGATCTCATTCATATTTCTCCATCCTGTGGAATTCCGGATGATCTCCGGTCGGTTGACTGAACTCTCCCCGGCGGGCGGTATTTTCCGTCCAGATGATCCGGGCGATATTGCCGGCATCGATATCGGTGCTCTCATCGACGGCGGATCACTGCGCGCCGGTGAATCACTCCTTTCCATCAAAGCCAGGGTCATTAGAAATTCCGGAACACTGTCCCTGGCGTTCGTGGAATTTGCCGACGACGGCTTCCAGAATCTGATCGACGAGATGAGCCTCCGTGTCGCGTCCATTTAGCGTGGATGTTCTTGACTACGGTATAGGCTTCGCCGTAGAGTTTCTCCATGAGCAATCGTGATAACTACATATTCACTTCCGAAAGCGTTGGTGAAGGACATCCGGATAAAATCTGCGACATCATCTCCGACGCGATATTAGATCAAGCTTTAGCGGCGGATTCTGATTCCAGAGTCGCCTGCGAGTGCTTCACATCGACCGGACTCGTGCTGGTCGGAGGAGAAATCACCACCGAAGGCTATGTCGATATTATACAAATCGCCAGGGATGTATTGGGCGACATCGGATATGACGATCCGGAAGACGGTATCGACAATATTTCATGCTCGGTGATGTCGGTCATTAAACCCCAGTCCGACGATATTTCACAGGGTGTGACGGTCGGTGAAGGTCTTCATAAAGAGCAGGGTGCCGGCGATCAGGGATTGATGTTCGGATATGCCTGCCGGCAGACCGAAGAACTGATGCCCGCCCCTATTCAGTACTCCCACCATATCATGATGAAAGCCGCGGAAGTCCGAAAATCACAAACCCTGGATTTTCTGAGACCCGACGGAAAATGTCAGGTGACCGTCCGATATGAGAACGGACGGCCCATTCACATCGATACGGTCGTGCTCTCCCACCAGCACAAAGACAACATACCCTACGATCGAATCCGTGAAGGGCTTATCGAGACAGTCATTCGCCCTTCACTTCCGAAAGAACTCTTGAGCGATTCTACAATCTTTCATGTAAATCCCACCGGACGCTTTGTCGTCGGCGGACCAAAGGGTGATGCCGGATTGACGGGCCGTAAAATCATTGTCGATACATACGGCGGTTTTTCGAGACACGGGGGCGGCGCCTTTTCTGGGAAGGATCCGTCGAAAGTCGATCGGTCGGCCGCTTACCTGGCTCGTTACATCGCAAAAAACATCGTCGCGGCAGAACTTGCGGAAGAAGTGGAAGTCCAACTGGCTTATGCCATCGGTGTGTCCGAACCGGTTTCTCTGTACGTCAACACGTTCGGCACAGGTCGTGTCGGTGACGAACGTATGGAGAAAGCCATTCCCGATGTCTTCGATCTGACTCCGGCGGGAATCATTTCCACTCTCGATCTCAAACGGCCCATTTATCGATCCACCGCAGCATACGGTCATTTCGGGCGGGATTCATTTCCCTGGGAACAAACCGACAAAATCGACGCCATACGGGGCGCCGTGGACTAGAAATGGGCAAGGCACGTTGGTGGAGGGAGACAGGCGAATCCGTTACATGTCTGCTTTGCCCGCATGCCTGTACATTGAAGCCGGAACAGGAAGGAGTCTGCAGAGCCCGAATCGGTGGAGAAAAAACTCTTAAAATCCCCGGATACGGTTTCCTGACTGCCGAAGCTTTGGATCCCATAGAAAAAAAGCCTCTCTATCATTTTCTACCGGGTAGAACTGTCTGGTCGATCGGATTTGCCGGATGCAATATGGACTGCCCATTCTGCCAGAACAGCCGAATCGCGATGTCGCCGGCAGGTACCGGGACCTTTATCTCTCCCAAGGAAACGGTTGATCGTGCGCGGAGAATCAGGGCGGAAATGGTCGCATATACCTATTCCGAGCCAACAATCCATATCGAATACATCGAAGATACCGCCGCGGAGGCCGCCAAGGCGGGTTTGAAAAATGTTCTGGTGACCAACGGCTGTCTGAATGTAAAACCGGCACGAGAACTGCTGGCGCATATAGACGGTGTGAATATCGATCTGAAGTCCTGGAATGCTACTTATTATCGGGATGTACTTGGAGGTAAATTGGCGTCGGTGAAAAAAATCATCGAGATCGCCGCGGAACTCTGTTGGCTGGAAATCACCACTCTGGTTGTACCGGGAGATAATGACGGAACCGAAGAAATGGCGAACATGTGCGACTGGATCAGCTCGCTGTCCCGTCAAATACCTCTTCATCTCTCCGCTTATCATCCGGCGAAGAGATACAGCAAACCTCCAACATCGCCGGCTTCAATGAATGTGTTGGCGGGCATCGCCGAAGAAAAGCTGGATTTCGTTTATATCGGGAATATCGGGACGGAAAACAACACGGCCTGCCCGGAATGCGGACAGACCGTGATTCGACGCAGCTTCTATGATACGGAACTTAAAATGACAGGCGGCCGTTGTCCGTCATGCGGCAAAGCCATCCCGGGTGTTTTCTAGACGTAAGGTAAAGCCTCGGCCACTTTCTCCACTTCGTTCATGCCCGCTGCAAGAACCGCCGTCGAGTCCCAGCTCCCGTCCCGCAATGCTTGTCGGAAGGCTTCGGGCATTGTGGCTTTCCAAGATACGTCTCCGGCCTTGATGGTCATGCTGTCCAGATCGATTTCAATCTCAACATCGGGATTTGCGTCCAATAAGCTCTGGAGGCTGATCACATCGCTGTGAGACAGCGTCACCGCGGGGATTCCCATGGAAGAGCAGTTGCCGGCAAATATTTCCGCGAATGATTCGGCGATGACCGCACGGATTCCATAATCCTTCAATGCCTGAGGTGCGTGTTCTCTGGACGATCCGCAGCCGAAGTTGGCGTTACTGACCAGCACGGGATGCCTAGCCCACCTGGAATCGTCAAAGGGGTGACCTTTCGACTTACCATTTCCATCAACTCGTTCGTCGTTGAATGCATAGGCGCCAAGGCCGTCGAAAGTGACGCATTTCATAAACCTGGCGGGGATGATCCGATCTGTGTCGATATCGTTTCCTTTGACCGGAATACCCTGTCCCTTAAAACTCTTGATGAGGATTTCTTCGCTCATGCCGCGCCTCCTTCCGAATCCCTTATGTCGACAACCCGGCCGACGATCGCCGCGGAAGCGGCCATGGCCGGACTCATCAGCAGTGTTCTTCCCGTTGGTGACCCCTGACGTCCGATGAAATTCCTGTTTGAAGTACTGGCCGACAACTGTCGCCCTTTCAATTTGTCCGGGTTCATCGCAAGACACATGGAACAGCCTGCGTTGCGCCATTCGAATCCGGCCTTTTCAAAGACTTTGTCCAAACCTTCTTCAACAGCAGCGACCGCCACTTCCTGGCTTCCCGGAACGACCAGAGCCGTCACTCCGTCGGCAACCCGGCGTTCGCCGATGACTGCGGCCGCTTCTCTCAAATCCGTCAGACGGCCGTTTGTGCAGGATCCGATGAAGACGACATCAATTTTCTTCCCGGTCATCCGCTCACCCGGCGCAAAACCCATGTATTCAAAAGCTCTTTCGGCGGATTCCCTCTCCTCTTCAGGGAGACTGTCCACCGATGGAAGCGCTTCATCCACAGCGACAACCTGGCCGGGGTTGATCCCCCAGGTCACCATTGGCTTGAGTTCTGAAGCATCGAACACGACTTCATCGTCATAAACGGCATCGACATCAGATTTCATTTCCTCGCCGAATGCCTTCATTGAAGCGAAATCTCTCACATATGGTCGACCTTTGAGCCACTCGTAGGTGACATCGTCGGGATTGACATATCCGACTCGGGCACCTCCCTCGATACTCATGTTGCAGAGAGTCATTCGCTCTTCCATAGTCATCGCGGAAATGGCGTCCCCGGAATATTCATAGGCGTAGCCTAATCCTCCGTTCACACCCAATTTACCGATGATGGCCAGTATCAGGTCTTTGGCGCCGACTCCCTTGGGAAGCATTCCGTTCACGTTGATTCGGCGAACCTTGGGTTTGGAAATAGCCATGGTCTGTGTGGCCAAAATATCCCGGACCTGGCTGGTTCCGACTCCGAAAGCGATCGCTCCGAAAGCTCCGTGAGTCGCCGTATGGGAGTCCCCGCAGGCGATGGTCATGCCCGGCTGCGTCAGGCCCTGCTCGGGTCCCACGACATGTACGACACCCTGTTTCCCCG
>JARGFR010000054.1 GCA_029210985.1 Spirochaetaceae bacterium
CGAAGTCATCGCCACCCAGGAAGGTATCGCCGTTGGTCGAGCGGACTTCGATCAAGCCTTCGCTCACGTCGAGGATCGAAATGTCGAACGTTCCACCGCCCAGGTCATAGACGGCCAGCGTTTCATCATTCTTCTTATCCATGCCATAGGCCAGCGAAGATGCGGTAGGCTCGTTGATGATGCGCTTGACTTCCAGTCCGGCAATTTTCCCTGCATCTTTGGTGGCCTGGCGCTGAGCGTCGTTGAAATACGCCGGCACCGTGACGATGGCTTCAGTCACAGTTTCGCCGAGATAATCCTCGGCGGTTTTCTTCATTTTCTGGAGTATGGCGGCGGAGATTTCAGGGGGAGAATAAATCTTGCCCTTGATGTTGACGCTCACCACATCATTGGCGCCCTTGACGACTTCATAGGGCACCATGGTCATTTCTTCGTTCACTTCGCCATATCTGCGGCCCATGAACCGTTTGATGGAATAAATGGTGTTCTCAGGGTTGGTGACCATCTGATTCTTTGCTGTCTGACCGACAAGACGATCGTCCTTATCTGTAAAAGCCACCATGGAGGGGGTGGTTCGAGCGCCTTCCTCATTCTGAATAACGACGGCTTCTCCGCCTTCCATCACCGCAACGCATGAATTGGTTGTACCCAAGTCGATTCCAATAATTTTGCCCATATATCTATCTCCTTACTTTGACTCTTGGTTATCGCCGTCTCCGGCGTCTTCCGTTTGTGCGGGTTTCCAAACCACGACTTTGGCCGGTCGGAGTACCCGATCATGGAGCCGATAACCGGCCTGATAGACCTGCTTGACGGATTCGTTCTCCACGTCGGGTGACTCTTCCATCATCATCGCTTCGTGAGCGGCCGGATCAAACGGCTCTCCTTCGACTCCAATCCTTTCCAGACCGTACCGTTCGGCGAGCATTCCCGAGAACTGCTTCTCTATCATGAGAATACCCTCATGAAAGGTATCAAAATCTCGAGAATCGGTGGACGAAACGATGGCGCGTTCAAAATTGTCAATCACCTCGGCCAAATCACGCAGTATGTCCTGATGACGGTACTTGTGGGCGTCCTGCTGCTGCTTCACCAGTCTCTTCCGAGTATTCTGGTTTTCAGCCGCCATTCTCAGCAGTTTTTCCCTGAGTTCGGCATTCTCCGCTTCCAGCCGCGAAACGGGATCGATGTCCGTTTCTTCCTGGACATCGTTTTCATCCTGGGTATCGGCATCAGCCTCATCGACGATGTTTTCGTCGGCTCTGTCGTCTTCTTTCTGTTCGGGGCTCATATAACCTCGTTGTTACTCAATGGAATTCCTGTGGCATAAAATACTCAAGGGCCAGAAATCGGGTCAAGGAAAAACCCTTTTTGACGGGCACGAATCAAACCTAATGAAGAAAAACAGCGGTTCCCCGAGGAAAATCGATTGTCGTCTCTACCGAAGAGCACTAGAATGCGAGTGATGATTCGCAAGGTTTTTATGAACGGACAGGTGAGCACTCTCCTGGTATTTGAAGATACCAACGATGATACGGGATTCAATCCGATTCTCGAAGCCCTCAAGGAACAGGCGGAAAGGATTGAAAGCCTGGAAGAGCAGAACCGTGAGTTGGTGAAACAAGAAGAGCTTTTGGCCCATCTCCTGGAAATGACCGCTCAGACCGGGGAACTCATGTCTCGGAGCCTGAAAGCACTTCAACGGCTGGAAGATAACCTGGAAAACGACGAACTGCCCGAAGAGCCTCTGGACATCTGATTAGATTTACAAATAGAGAACCGGCCTGTCGCCATAGCCATCATACACCCGCACGAAAGGCAGGCTGTTTTCGAGGACATCCAATTCGAGCCCGTATCGATTTTCAAAATCATCCCGAAGCCCCTCCCACCCGATAAGACCAGAACGCCTGAGGGATTCGGTTTTCTCAAGACCGTCACGTCGAAATTTGATATAGGCCTGCCATTTCAATCGATGTATATAGGAATGCAGAGGAGTACCCAGTACTCGTCGAAAACCAGCGTCCAGCTGACCCGGGTCTCGTCTGACTCTTTCCGCTAATGAGCGTACCGTATAAGAGCCGATATCCTGATCCAGAAGGGTCACCGCATTCTTCACCAACCGATCCCATGTCGCAGGAACAGCCTTGGCTCCTCCGTAGGAATAAATGAGTGACTCGGCGATTTCCAGGGCGCCGGCGGGATCAGACAAATCCCCGACGGTCTGTATGATTTCAGTCATGGAAAGAGGAGGCGCGTCGTTGTGAATCGTCCAGGGTCGTCCTTTCAGAGCTCGCCTGCCGAGAAGCCCTGCCAGAGATGTGTCGGGATCGATCCATAGAATGATCTGCCAGTCACCCTCGCCATTGACGTAATGAGGCACACCCCCGTCCAGCAGCGCGGCTCTGGCGTCAAACCAGGCGTCCTCGAGACGAATTCGAAACGGACGGTTCACGCCGAATATCAGTTTCATGGCCTCGGGAGACGAAACCTTGCTGTCCTGAAACGAACCCATCCCCATCAGGAAGTGGCGGAACAGATAGTAATCAGCCCGATATCGGTTGGATTTCATGACACGATGCCGCGTCCCTATTCATTCGGAGTGAGTTCCAGGATGAGCTCAACTTCACCTCGGCTCAGTTTGGTGGTACGGGCGATTTCCTCGCTGTTCCAGCCCTCCCTGGCGAGCTTCACCACAACCTCTCTGGTGCTCATATCCGGGGATCCGGCGCTTTTGCGTCCACCGCTTTCCCGTTTGGTCAGAGTTCCCAGCAGCCGCACCTTTTGCTGCGCTTCATTGCTGATTTCCTCCAGACGGGTCTCGGTCCTGGCAAGCCATTCCCTGGCCTTGCCCAGATCATCGAGCTTACCGTCCAGTTCTGCGATGGTGGAATCGATGGTGGACACCTTCCCGACCACCAGATCGATCTTCTCCCGATCCTCTTCGAGGCGACGCTGCCGTTCTTCAGCCGAATTAAGCTCTTCCCTGAGAGGGAGAAGCCTCTCGGCGAGATCTTTCAGGATATCTTCCATTCGGGCCAACCGTTCGAAGTTCTTATCCACGCCCTCGGTGGCGGCATCCAGGATGCCTGATTTTTCAGTCAATCTCTGATATCTGGCGCCCAGATCCTCATGGAGATCTTCCAATTGCTTCAGCCTGACCTGCAGATCCTGCAGTGTATCGTTGGCATCGGTTACCCGATCAAGCTTCAGGTCCAGGGATTCGGAGAGGCTGCCGATTCGGGCAATCTTCCCTTCGAGATTGTCCACTTTCTGCTGCTCGGATAAGAAACGCGCGAGTTTTCCGCTCACCTCTTCATAAAGACTCACCGCTTTCTCATACTGGGTGTTGATGCTGCGGATTTCATCCCGACCTGTTCCCACTTCATTCAATTGACGGTTCAATTCGGCAATATCCGCTTCCAGGGCCGCCTTCATTTCGTCCGCCCGTTCAAAGACACGAGTTTCGGTGATGAACTCCCTCTGTCTGCGATCGATTTCATCCAGGTTATGCATCAGCCTGGAGTATTCGGCGTCGGTATGTGCGGCCATTTCTTTGCGATTGGCCTCGGCTTTCTCTCTGGATTCCTGCACAGACTGCCGAAGTTCTTTGATTTTCCGTTCCATCTCTTCCCTGGCATCCCGGGAGTTCTTGCGGAATTCGAACAAGAAGGCTTCACTCTGTTCTTTGAGCGCTTCCAAACTGTCCCGACTTTTCTCATCCAGCTCGGAGGTGAGCCTGGTGACCGATTCTTCAAGCACTCCGATTTCCCGCCTCAAGGCGGCCCGTTCCTCACCGGACTCCAGAACCAGCTGTTCGGTTCGGGCCGAATATTCGTCCTGCAGTTCGGACATCTTGGCGGCAAAATCAGACTTCATCGTATCAATACTCTCGCCGGAATCCCGGAGGGCTTCATCAATCTGAATGGCCATTCGCTGCTTCCACTCCACCAGGTCGTCCTTGGAGGACTGATACTCTCCGGTGAGCTCCTTGTCCCTGGATTCGATATCCCTGGCAAAATCCGAAAGCTTCTGCCCGATGGTTTTATTGGCTTTGGAGAGTTTTTCCGTGACATCCTTCTCAAAGCCGTCGTATGCCTTGGCAAACTCGCCTGCCGCCGCTTCCCGTTCCCGAGATATCCGGGTGTCCAGGCTTTCTCGGAAGGCCTTCAGCTCATCCTCAGAGGCCTTGATTCGGCCGTTCAATGATTCGCGGAAACCATCCACCTGATCCTGGAATGATTCGAATTGACCAAAAACCCGGGTTTGGAGATCGGTGAGTTTCTGCTTAAGCTCGGTGGAATAACGACGCTCTGTGGCTTCTCTGTCCCGCCCGGCTTTAAGACCCAGTTCGGCCAGATCCAGTTCGGCGTTCTTGTTCCACTCTTCCAAAGCGGCCCGCATCTGGGAGTCCCGGTTCTTCAGATCGGTAAAGAACTCGTCCTCGAATACCTGGAGTTTCTCAGAAACATTGTCGTAAGCCCGTAACTTGAGTTCGTCCAGCCCGCGTTCCAGATCGCTCATGTCTTGTCGAAGCGCGGCGGAGTCCTCTTCGATACGGGTCCGCTCCAACTCCCGGCGTTCGGTCATTTCCACGTCGAAAGCGGTAAAGGCCTCATCCACTTCCCGAACGGTTTGTGTCTGGGAGGAGCGGAGACTTTCGGCCACGGTGTCCATGTCCTTGATGAAGCCTTCAATTCGCTCGAAACGGTCTTCCACGGTTCTTCGGTACTCGTTCTGCCTCACTTCCACCGATTCGAGAAGCTCATTTTCTTTACTCTCCACAAGATGCTCCATTTTCTCCCGGAGCTCCTGCATGGTTTTCTCCATCTCACCGGCATCGCCCTTGAGTCGTTCTTCAGTTTCCCTGAACTCATTTCCGGCGATATCCATGGAGGTTTTAGCCTCGTTCAGCATGTCCTGAATTTCCGAGGCGGTGGTCGCGACATTGTCCTTCAGCTCGTTCATTCCGCCAAGCCAATTATTCTTCAATCTTTCGGACCGGGAATGGATTTTTTCGTTCAACGCGGTGAAGGCATCGTCTTCCAGCCGGGAGCCTTCTTCGGCCACCTTACGGAGCCGCTCCCTGAAATCCTCTTCGATGGTTTCCAGGTCGTCGCGGAATACCGAAAGCTTGTCGTTCACCTCTTCGTCGCGACGGGCACTCAAGCCTTCAAGTGTTTCCCTGTAAAGGGAAAGCTGACGTCCGGATTCCTCGAGTCCGGTGGACATGGCTTCAAGCTCGTTCTTGAAATTTCCGAGCATCTCCTGCCGGAATGAAGCGAATCGATCGGCATCCTTTTCGACGATGGAGGCGAATTTTTCCTTCATATCCGACAACCTGGATCCCACCTGATCGACGTAGGCGGATTCGTCTTTAAGCCGGACCAAATTTTCATCAACTCGTATCGCCAGATCGTTCAGGTCTTCCAAAGCCCGTTCGTGCATCTCGATCTTTTCCACTCGGGTTTCCAGTTCTTCCGCCCTGGATAGGATTTCTTCCCGAGCGGCATCCGCCCTGGCCAGGATTTCCCGATTGGTTTTCTCCTGAACTTCCAAATCGACAGCCAGATCTTTCAGACCTAGTTCCCGTTCCCGGACGATGGCGTCCAGTTCGGATTTCGATTTTTCCGCATACCGCCGCACTTTCTCCAGCGACCGTCCGGTTTTATCAAATCGGCGGGAAAGAATGAACGCAATGCCCACCAGGATGAGGATGAGGATGTCACCGCCGTCGAAGTTGAAAGTCATGTCGTCACCTCGGATAGGATGCTATCGGCCAAATGCCGGTAATCGTTATATGTCGTGACATCAGGCGGCGCCTTTCGCCCGGGAGGACCGATAAGAGCACCCCGCATCCCCGCATTCTCGGCGCCCCGAACGTCATAGTCCAATCTGTTGCCTACGTAAATGATGTTTTCCGGAGCCAGACTGAGTCTTTCCGCCATCAGCAGAAAAGGCTCCGGCCGCGGCTTGAGTCGTACCGATTCGGGATAGCCCAGGGCGACATCGAACAGACCGTCCAGACCGAAAAAGGAGAGTTTACGCCCGACGGGAAAATCCGAGAGAGCCGCCAGTTTGATTCCGGCTTCGCGAAATCTGAGCAGGGTCTCGCGAACCCCTTCATAGGGACGCACCTTTTTGAATGAATGCTCCCAGCCCGAATAGATGATTCGATCCCGGATATCCCTGGCCTCATTGAGATTGCAGCCCAATTTCTCGGCGAATATTTCCGCCTCAATCTCCCCGGGGTTTCCGCCCATGAACGCTTCTTCGGAACGTTCGCGCATCGTCCGCCGGGTTTTGGAAAATGCGAACACGGCCCGGGGATGAGAGAGTAAGAAGGGTATTGAGCAAAGGTGAGCCCGATGATTCGGATAGAGAGTACCGTCAATATCGAAGCCCACGCCGAGAATCGCCATGCTTTACATTACCCGAGGGGAGAAGAGTCGGCAAGTTCAAGGATAACGCGGTTATCTGTTGAACTCATAGGTAATGCGTCCCCGGACGTCCTCACCCGTGTCGTTGTAATACACCCAGCGGCTGAGCCCGTAGAGGACGGCCTGGTCGACTTTGGGATCCCGGGATCCCGAGACAATATCAAAATTTGACAATTCGGCCCCCTTGGCTCCCCTGGATGGACCGACGGTGAACTCCACGATGACGGGCCGGGTTCCCGCCTCCCGCCAATCGGCATCGGCGGTGTCATAGCCCAGAGAATTCACCAGAAGACTCCAATAATAAGGTCGATCGGCCATGGGAACCACCGCGCCGTCTTTCTTGATGTACGGGCCTTGTAAAGGCTCCCAGTATCTTGACAGTTCCCCTTGAACCATTTCGGCACTCATCCCCAGGTAAGGTTCGGCACCTTCCACCAGAGTCTTCGGTAAAGAATAGGGTAAGGGCATGTAGCTTGTGATGAAATCGTATGCAGCGGCCCTTCCCACATCTCCTTCGATTCCGTCGAAATTCATTTCATAGGAATTGCCGTCTTCCTTTCCTCTAACCCTGGACGGAACAGGTGCGGCAGGCACCGAAGGACGTTCTATTGCCGCCGTCTCAGAGATCTGGGTACTCTCCCTCTTCGGAATTTGTCCTTCCGCGGATTCCGCCGGAGCGACGGGAGCGGACGGCTGGACTGCCGGCTCCTGGGTTTGGGGAACTTCGGGTTCGACAGACGCCGGTTCTTCCGATTGCTCAGGGAGAGGGCCCGGGTCGGCCAATGGAGATTCGGGCGCATCAGGCTGTCCGATTTTCACAAGAATGGGCCCCGACCAGTCTCCGATGTCCTGTATCTTGAAGCGGTCGTAGAGCCAGAATCCCACAACGACAGTTGAATGGATTGTCAGAGCGATGAGCACCGCCGCCCACAGGTTTCGCCTATCGAATCGCCGCCTCAAGGCGGTGCCTGCTTGACCGATGTCGGCGGGCTTCAGAACAGCACTCCCCTGGGAGGGATGGGTCATGGCACCTCCGAGATGGGTGCGGTAATGAGACTGATGGCCGTGACGCCGCCTCGGCGCACCTCATCTAAAACCGTGATAATCGTTTCATAGGGGACGGCTTTTCCCCCTTCCACCAGCACGGCGGTATCGTCGGTCAGCCGGCCCTGATTGCTCCATTCCCTGAGCGTTTTCCCCAGATTGGGCAGGGCCACCAAATCCCTGTTGAGGTAGATTTCCTCAGACCCGGCGACTGTGATACGAACCTCGGTGACTTCCACCGCTTCACTCGTGGTGGAATCCGGCAGGTCCAGTTCTATCCCGGGCGCCGTGTTGAAGACACTGGAAATCATAAAGAAGATGACCAGTTGAAACACGACATCGATGAGGGGAGTCAGATCGAGCATGACCCGGGGTTTGAGACGTTGGGTGAGGATCACTGTTCGGCCTCCCCTCCCTCCAAGAGGAGGGTCATCTCGTTCACCTGGTTTTCCATTCGCACGATCAGACCGTTCACGCGTGAGGTGAGGGCGTTATAGAAAATGGTGGCGGGTATGGCGACGATGAGTCCGGCCGCAGTCGTGATGAGGGCCTCGGAAATGCCTTTGGCCAGGATGGACGGATCACCCACCGAACCGAATCGTCCCAGAACTCCGAATGCCCTGATATTGCCTGTCACCGTACCCAGAAGACCAAGTAGGGGAGAGATATGAGCTATGGTACCCAGTGCTCCGATATGCTTCTCCAGTCGAGGGACTTCCTGAGCGGCGGTATCCTTCAAGACTTCCTTTCGTTCGTAGGGACTGCGCTCCCGATGCTCGATACCGGTCTTGAGAAGGGAGCTGAACGGGGACGGGCTGGCATCGCAGATGGCCATCGCCTCGTCGAAATGTCCCTTGGATATAGCGGATTTGACCCTGAGAAAAAGCTTTTCCTCGTCTGTCCGTATTCGTTTGAAATACAGATATCGTTCAATGACGATGGCGAGTGCGATGACCGAGAGGAGGATTATGGTCCAGAGAACCACTCCCCCTTTGATGAAGATATCCAACATAATGACAACTCCAGGTAAATAGAATTATACTGCGTTAAAGAAATACATGCATGGTTCGGAAGAAAATGCCGATCAGCGGGCCGCCGGAAGGGGTGAGGCCATGAACCGTGGCGGAAGATCGACACGGACCAGATGAACCATCACCTCGGGAACGAGAATGTTGTTTTGATCGTCTCTGCCCAGATCGGCATAACGGACGGCATTCTCGAGGATGGCGGCCGGGAATTTCGGCGGGTCATCACTCATGGGGTCGGCCAGAAGTGACTCCGAAACATCTCCGACGTCCAGTACGGCGACCCGAAACCGGCCGCGTTCGCCTTCGTCCTCATCAAACCATGGTGCCAGAATCGAGACATGCCAATACTGATGAAGCGGGATGGGATCGGTATCCTCCGGGGATGGAGGCGGAACAAACCGTGAATTCACGGCCGCAAAATAGACGGCACCGGGCCTTTCTGACGCAAGTTGATAGAGAACCGAGTCCAGATCGTCGATGGGATAGCCCAAATCACGGCGGTATGGAACTCCGGGAAGTTCTCCCGTATCCAGCACCGCAATTTCCTCATCGCTCAACGCCCGTCCGAGCCGGGTCTCTTCAATAATCCTTGCCAGATTGCGATTCCAGTCCAGGCCGAAATGAGGATCCCGGAGAAGCGATTCCAATTGTCCTCTGGCGTCACGGCCTGAGGCTGAACGGGATTCGCTCCAGGGATTGCGGGCGGTCCGGGAAGTCGGTGTTCTCAATTCTTCCAGTTCCAGATGACGTGCCCCCGGGCTTCCGGTCCATCCGGAGTAAATACCGTCGGCAACCCATTTGACATACCCCGAACAATTCAGACCAGTCTGGCCCCGACTGAGTGAACCGCCACCGGTAACCGCGGTTCCCAATGTAACCGCCTCTCCGTCCTCGATATACACATTCTCCCCGGCACCATTTACCGCGGCATCGTCGACTTCCTGAATGAGGTTGTCGAAGTCGGTCAACTGATTGACGAAATCCTCAATCCGGCGATATCCGAGAGCATCCGGGTTCGGGAAAAGAACATCCCAGTCCACCGAATGGTCGGTGAGGGCCGCGATACGGGCGAAGGGCGAGGTCATGAGAGATTCGAAAGGAACCGGTATCACGACATCGTCACCCAATTGCCGTCCGTAAAGATGCACATCCAAGCGGCTGCGTCCTTTGTCCATAGGGAATATCCGAACGAAACTCTCTTCGTCGTCCTGAAGAAATATTTTTGCTTGGACAAAGGCGCCGGTGAGAAGATCCTTTTTTATGATCCAGGTTCCCCTGCCCCACAGAGGGTAGGTTTCCCGGGGTTCAAGGCCTCTCTGATTCCTGAAAATCAGATACCAATCCCTCACAGACTTACGCAGTTCAAAATGCACAATTCGATTGTCCGAGATTTGACGATTGATTCGGTATGGGGTTTCCACCGCAGGATATGACGGAGCGTCAATGGCATCCGCCATGAGACGGCGTGTCTCATCATTTTCCGGGAAACCGGATACCGACAGCATAGTCCTGGCCCTGACCAGATCGGCCTCATCTCCCCCGGCGTCAATGGTAAAAATAAAGGCCGCAGATATGGAGAATAGCAATAAAAGCCAGGGCCGTGAGGAGGTCATTTTTTACTCTCCTTCAATTCCATTTCAATCGGAATCAGATTGAAGCCGAACTCCCGACGAATCTGATTGACCATGAATCTCCGGTAGGAGTCGGGGAAACCTGTTTTACGGTTGACAAACGCGACAAAACGAACAGGCTTTGCTGACACCTGAGTGACATAACGAACCTTGAACGGACGCCCCTTCCGGGTGGGAGGCGGTGTCAGGTCGACCCATTCGGAGACCGCTCGATTCAGTTCGGATGTATCGACGCGGCGGTTCTGCTGACGATCGGCTTTGATAATTGTATCAAGGAGAGCCGGAACGCCATAGCCGTTCAGTGCGGAAATGGGCAGAAGAGGCGCCCAATCGAGAACAGGGAACTGGAACCGGATGCGTTCCATGGCTTTTTTCAACCTTTTCTTGTCCGGGACTTTTTCATCCCATTTGTTCATGGCCATAATCACCGCTCGGCCTTTCTTCACAGCCTGGGCCGTGATTTTTTTATCCTGATCCGACAGGCCTTCATCCGAATCAATGAGGAGCACGGTGACATCGGCTTCGAACATGGCCCTGATGGCTCGGTTTACCGAGTAATATTCCACATTTTCGGCCACTTTGGCCTTTCTGCGTATCCCCGCCGTATCCACGATTTTCAGCCGGCGGCCCTTGTGGGAGGTACTGGCAATCACCGTATCACGGGTGGTTCCGGCGATATCCGAAACCAGAGAATACTCTTCTCCTGAAAGACGATTGGCCAATGTGGACTTTCCGGCGTTGGGTTTGCCGACTAATGCCAGAACCAGATCGGTCTCCTCTGTTTCGGCCGGGGAGTGATCGCTGACGAAGGAGTCATCTTCGATGATGGTTTCCAATCGTGTGCGGACAATTTCCGCCAGCTTGTCCATATTGCGGCCGTGGGCCGAGGAAACCGGTATGGGCTCCCCCAAACCCAATGAATAAAACTCCGAGGCCAGGTAATCTTTTTCCACTGTATCGGCTTTGTTCGCGACAAGAATGACGCGATCAGATCGGGCACGCAGTGCATCGACGATAAGTTCATCCTCGGCAGTGATTTCACCGACTTGCACAAGGAATAGGATCAGATCGGCTTGATCCAGAGAGGAAAGAGATTTCCCGGCGACAATGTCGTCGAAAACATCATCGTAATCCACTTTCACTCCGCCGGTATCCACCAGGGTAATGGGGATGCCGGCGAGAGAGCACTGTTCTTCTATCGCATCCCTAGTGACGCCGGGTGTGGGATCGGTAATGGCTCTGCGTCGTCCATACAGTCTGTTGAACAGTGTTGATTTGCCCACATTCGGGCGTCCTGCTATGACGACCCTGGGGCGCCTGTTATTCGAATCGGTCAATGTTGTCTCCCATCCATCGGCGCAGATAAGATTCCACCTCTTCGGCGGTGGCCATACCCATCACTTCGTCCAAAGCAATTCGGGCTTCTTCCGCGCTGACCGACCGGATTATATGCTTGACTGCCGGTATTCCGAAAGCACCCATGGAAAGTTCATCCAGACCGAGTGCCATCAACAGCATCGCCGCAATCGGATCACTGGCGACTTCTCCGCATACACTGACAGGAATTCCGGCCGCCTTGGCGTTGTCCACGGTCATTTTCATCAACCGCCATAAGGCCGGATGAAATGGCTGATAACCGAGAGCGATCTTTTCATTTCCGCGATCCACCGCCATCGTATACTGGATGAGATCGTTGGTTCCGATGGAGAAGAAATCGGCTTTCCGAGCCAAGATATCGGAAATGAGGGCGGCCGACGGCACTTCAATCATAATGCCCACCGGCAATTCCTCGGCCATCGGTGTCCCGAACGCCGCCAGGTCCTGCCTCTCTTCATAGAGTATTCGAAGGGCCTGGTCCAATTCCTCGGAGTTCGAAATGAGCGGGAACATAATCTTCAAGTTCCCATGGGCCGAAGCTCGCAGCAGCGCCCTGAGCTGAACCCGAAATATTTCCTGTTCTTCCAGGCAGAATCTGATGGCCCGCCATCCCAGCAGTGGATTGTTTTCATTCCCCTCTTCCATAGAGGGTAGAAGCTTGTCTCCCCCGACGTCCAGAGTCCGGATCGTCACCGGTTTGCCTTCCATCGCATTCAAAACGCGGACGTAGGCGTTGAATTGAACATCTTCGTCGGGCTGATCCCGGGGGTCCATGAAAAGAAACTCGCTTCGGAACAAGCCGATTCCTTCCGCATTGGAGTTTAGAACCGTTTCGATTTCCTCCGGTCTTTCGATATTCGCCATCAGTGAGATGCGATATCCGTCCAGAGACTCCGCCGGAAGCTCACGCAATCCGATGAGTTGGTTTTCCTGCTTTTCAAGTTCGCCGAGTTTCGCTCTGTACTGAAGAAGGGTCTCTTTGTCGGGATCGACGATCACAATACCGCTGTCACCGTCGACGATAAGCAGATCCTCGGGTTTCACAGTCCTGCAGAGATCTCTCAGACCAAGCACGGAGGGAATACCGAAAGACCTAGCCAGGATAGCGGTATGGGATGTTCTGCCTCCCGCATCCAAAGCGATTCCCCGTACTTTGGTCGGGTCCAGCAGGACGGTCTCCGACGGAAGAAGGTTCGGCGAGACAAGAATCACTTCCCTATCGATGGTGCTCAGGGACAGCCTTTCCCGGTAAAGCAGATGATTTGTGATGCGTCGGGAAACGTCCATAACGTCAAGAGAACGTTCGGCCAGGTATTCATCACCCGATGCCTCGAGTATGGCCACCATCTGATCGATGAATTCCGATAGTATCCATTCGACATTCCTGAGTGTATCCGGAATTCGCTTATTGATATAATCACTCATCTCAGGATCCCGCAGCATCAGGAGTTGAGCATCCAGGAGTTGGTGCTGATCTGTGTGGGACGGTCCGAGGGTTTCTTTGATGCCCCGTATTTCCGCCGCGGCCCGCTCTAAGGCATTAATGTATCGTTCCCATTCGGTTTCAATGTCGGACTCATTGATGGAATACTTGGGTAAAGGAACAGCGTCGGAATAGTGGGCGAACGCATGGTGAATAGCGATGCCCGGTGACGCGGCGATTCCATGGAACTCCCTCATTCGATTCAAATAATACGGATTATTTACAATCGCTGTCAAATTGGAACTGCCGACAGACTGGTCCGACCATCCGAAGCCCGCATATAATGAGTCATGAGCCCGGGCAGACAAGATAAAAAACGCCTAAAAAATCAGAATCCTCGGCGATCACCCAAGCCGACAGGAAATCCACGTACCTCCGGTGCCGATAAGGTGACAATCTTACTGATCGGCATTGCACTGATTCTCCTTGTCATCATCGTCATCGTCATGAACAGGGATGTCACCAAATCAGTCCTGCCCCGCAGAGAGACGGTATCAACGGGAAAAGAAAGTGCTCCTGTAATCGAGCGTGTGGAGACCACCCAGAGGGAAGAGCCGGTGGTAGAGCTCGGCGTACCTGAAACAGTTGAAGCGCCCTTGGATGCCACCGAGGAGGCTCAAGCGTCTCAGCAGCCAGCGGATAATCCGGACGCCACGGCTCGCCTGTTTTTCATCAGGGTCAGCGACGAAGGTAAAATCGGAACCAAGAGCGTTCTCAGACCGGTGCCGTCCACCGGATCTCCGTTGACCCAATCCATACAAGCCCTCCTGGACGGTCCTCGACCCGGAGAACTATCCAACGATGTCCTTTCGCTCATCCCGGAAGGCTCCCGGCTTCTGGGAGCCAGAGTGGAGGGCGGTATTGCTTTTTTGGATTTTAATGAAGAGTTCCGCTTCAATGCCCTTGGTATTGAAGGATATCGTGCGCAGGTGGAGCAGATTGTCTATACCGCGACTGAATTCTCGACAGTCGGAAAAGTACAGATTCTCATCGAAGGGCAGCGAGTGGATTATCTCGGCGGCGAAGGTTTCTGGGTCGGTGGACCTCTGGGTAGAGAGGATTTCCAATAGAGGAAATCCTGCTCTCAGGCCGACGGTCCGCGATTCCTTGAATCCGCATCGTTCAGAGCAGTGGAGATTCGGATATTCACCTGGTCTTCATTCTGAGGTGGGTCACGCCCGAGCAGAAGAAATATTTCGGCATTTCCTTTCCGTCCCATCACCCGGGAAGCCGCCGCATCCCGGACAAAAACACCTTCTTTCGGCAAATCCGTTCTCAACGACTCCAGGACTCCGGCTCTGGCGGCGTTTGTCCGAACAACACCGTCGAAACCCTCCTCTTTCGGATTCTCATATTGGGGTTTCACTAAAGCGAGAACTGTCCCTCCTCGGGTGAGTTCCAGGAGCCGGGATGCCGCGCCCCGAAGAGATCTGAACGAGAGATCGGCGACGGCAAAGGTCGGTTCGGGAATCAAATCCCCGGGCTGTAAATCCATAAGGTTGGTCCGTTCGTGTACAATGACTCTCTTATCAGATCTGAGCTTCCAAGCCAATTGGTTGTATCCGACATCCACAGCATGAACACTCAGGGCACCGCGGGATAACAGACAGTCGGTAAAGCCTCCTGTGGAGGCCCCGGCATCCAGGCAGACTAAGCCGTCGGGATTCAGATCCAGATTGTCCAATGCACCTTCCAGCTTGTAGCCTCCCCTGCCGACAAATTTGTCGACACGCCGTTCCAGAGTCCCGTCTAAAGGCATCCTGGCCTTGGGATCGCGAACACGTTCTCCGTTGACGAAAACTTCTCCGCACAGGATGGCTGCATAAAGTGCTTCGGAGTCCATTTCCGGATAGATCCGGGACAGAGCCCGGATAATCGGGATTTGCTTTATTCGCCGTCCTGCGGCCATGGATATCGTATCCTCTCGATCGTCACCGCGTTTCCCGATTCCGCGTCCAGTTCGAGAAGAACGCCATGAAGAAATGCCGGGGCATCCAACACCTCCATCCGAATGGGCAGCTGTGTAAGGGACCGTCTGACCGACAACTCCGGGAGCGTACCGATGACGCTGCCTTCCGGGCCGCACATACCCAGGTCTGTAATATATGCGGTACCACCGGGGAGAATCCGTTCATCGGTCGTCGCCACATGGGTGTGGGTACCGAGAACTGCGGAAACCCTGCCGTCCAAATGGTAAGCCATGGCTTCTTTCTCTTTCACATCCTCGGCGTGAAAATCAACAATGATGTGATGGGTACGGGTACTCAGTTTCGCCGCGGCTTTGCTGGCGGCTCGAAAAGGGCAATCCACACTGGGTCCAATCCGCTCACGACCCATAAGATTCAAGAATGCAACAGAAGTTCCCGCCGCTTGGACAACCACGCTGCCGTGTCCAGGCACGCCGGGGGGATAATTCTCAGGTCTCAGGAGCCGAGGTTCCGATTCCAGAATCGGATAAATATCGTCGCGCTGCCAGATATGATTTCCGCTGGTGATAATCGACACACCGAGCTTGAACAGACGTTCCGCATCCTCGGGAAGAAGCCCGAATCCTTCGGCCAGATTCTCACCGTTTACCGCGGTGATATGAGCACCGGTTCGATCTTGAAGACTGGTCAGTCCCGCGAACAAAGCACGTAGTCCGGGCTGTCCTACCAAATCTCCAAGAAACAGGATTTTCAGGTTCTTCATTGGGAGCTTTCCTTAAAAAAGCGCCGACATCGTTATGGACGATACCGGCGCTCTTTAATTTCGGAATACAGCCGGTAGATTACCGGGCGTATTCCACAACACGGGTTTCTCGGATAATCGTCACCCGGATACGTCCCGGGAATTTCAATTGGTCCTCAATATCCTTGGCAATGTCCTTGGCCAGCTGCTTAGACTGCTGGTCGTTCACTTTTTCATGATTGACCATGATTCGCAATTCCCGGCCTGCTTGAATAGCGAATACTTTTTCCACGCCATCAAAAGCCAGGGCAATTTTCTCCAGGTTTTCAAGGCGCTTAATATAATTGTCCAGCGTTTCACGTCTGGCACCGGGCCGGGCCGCTGAAATGGCGTCGGCCAATTGGACGATGACACCCTCCGGACTGATGATTTCTTCATCATCATGGTGAGCGGCAATGGCGTTGACAATCTTGGGATCTTCGCCCATTCGTCTGGCCAATTCACCTCCGACTTCGGCGTGTCCGCCTTCGCCGTCGGTTTCCAATCCCTTGCCGATATCATGCAGCAGTGCTCCGCGCTTAGCGATGGCAATATCAGCCCCCACTTCGCTTGCCAGCATACCCGCGATAATAGCAACCTCTTTTGAATGAGAAAGAACGTTTTGGCCGTAACTGGTACGGAAATGCAGTCGACCCAAAGCACGTATGCCTTCGGGACGCATATCGTGTATACCCAGATCAAAGAGGACACGTTCCCCTTCTTCATAGATAATCTGGCTGATCTCCTTCGCCACCTTTTGGACAATCTCCTCAATCCGTGCGGGGTGTATTCGCCCGTCTTGAATGAGTCTCTCCAAGGCCGTTTTGGCGATCGTTTTTCTGATGGGATCAAAACAGGATATCACCACGGCTTCAGGAGTATCATCGATAATGATATCCACCCCGGTGAGTGTCTCCAATGTTCGGATGTTCCGACCTTCCCGTCCGATGATGCGGCCTTTCATTTCGTCGTTGGGAAGACTGACCGATGTGACTGTGATTTCGGTGGTGACTTCCGTCGCCAGCCTTTGAATCGTGGTGATCAGGATATCCCGAGCCTTTTTGTCGGCTGAGGCTTGGGCTTCCTGCTCGATTTTGTTGATCAAGACCTGTGCGTCGTGTTTTGCCTCGTTTTCAAGGCCCTGCATCAGGATCTTTTTGGCTTCCTCGGCGGTGAATCCGGAAATACGTTCCAGTTCTGTTTGACAACGCTGTTCTTCTTCCGTCAGCTTCTTATCTCTCTCGTTTACCTC
>JARGFR010000055.1 GCA_029210985.1 Spirochaetaceae bacterium
CTCGGCCGATGGTTTAGAAGTCACCGATCTCGAAAGATACCTCCGAAAGACAGGTGTCGTCGTAAACCGAGCCGGAATAGACCTCATTAATGGTCAGTTTAATTCCGAAGAAACCAAAGAACTCCATCACTTCCCGGGCGTAGTGGACGATGCCGGTGTTTTCCGGATCTACCCCCAGGTCCTTAGCGATCATGGAAAAGAGAAACGGCTCCTCTTCCTGAAAGAGCGTAACGGCATCGAGGTAAAGATTGTATTGATCGTCGATTGTCAGCGGGAAAGGCAGGACCTGTTCGTCCCGGATATCAGCCACGGGAACCCCTTGGGCAACCGTTGTTTCGATGGTTTTATAGAGGTGGTAATCGGTTTCCGAGACCATCCCGGGAGCCGTCAGTCCGGCAACCACGGTGATGTCGACCGACTTGATCCGATTATTTTTTTGAAACAAGTTCCGGCTGGAGGCGAATCCGTTATTCAGCCGGATTTCCTCAACGGGCCGCTGAAGGAGAATCAGAATGCTTTCGCCGATACCCGGACCATCAACTCCCTCCACCCAAGGGGTAGAGAGGTTTTCATCGAAGAGGGCCTGTGGACCATACTCCACCTGTCGATTTCCCAAGGTTTCCACCAAGGATGAACTCGCCCAGACCGAATCGCCGCTCAGGATGGAAATATCATTCCATTGGGCGAATCCGAACGATGCCGTGAATGCGAATGCCGCCAAAACTATGCCGCGCTTCCAATTCTCAATCATCCGATGCTCCTTCAAGAACAGCTCGGGTATCTTCGGAGTAGAGCCGGTATTCATCCAATTCCAACCCGGTTAAACCGCTCTCATATTCGTTCATTTCTTGGAGGAGTTCCGATGCCGTTTCTCCTCTCAAGTCCATATACTCGATAACTTCCCTACGGTACGGAAAATCACCATTGAGTCTGATGATATCCTTTCGATACGCTCTTGGTTTCTTCTTACAGTATTCCAGGGGGGAGGGCAGACCGATCTTCGACGCCGAGTATCGCCGGAGGCTGTTGTTCGTCCGGGTCATATCCCATCCCGGCTTCAGTGGAGAAAGGCCGTTCGAAACAGCGTCTGTAGATACCGTCGGGGGCATATATACCACTGTATCATTTTTTTCGACGGCAAGAGAGTGGGCTTTGGAATCGCCCAGATTTCGGACTTCAAGCAAGAGGGTTTGATCGTCTTTGAATCCCTTTGTCCCGGCTGCACCCGCATCGTCCAGTTCCAACGGCAGCTTCATTATCATTTGAGGGCGGTCCTGATCCGATGCCTTCATCAGATAGGTGCCACTGTGAAGCAGCCGGCTCTGCCCGCCGTCGGGGAACCGCATGATTCCCTGGGGTGTTCTGTAGAGCCGGTAGTTGACCAGATAATACGTTCCGCCGAAAGCGGCATAACCGGGACCGGCCTTGTAATAGGTGTGAACTTCCTCGGAGTAGCCCCAAAACGAATTGGCGCATGAGACAAAAACCAGGGCCGAGAGAAGCATCAGCCCCGATTTCCTGCGTGTGTTACAGACCCAATTCCTCACGAATTCTCATCACCATCTCGGCCTTTTCTTTTCTTGCCTGGAATTCAGGGGATTCCATTTCAGCCCGTGCTTCGGCCAGGCTCCGGCGCTGTTCTTTGATGGCCTGCATCTCTTCCTCTGTGAGTTCCGAGTCCTCAAGTTCGTCGATTTGGGCCAGTCCCTGCTCCATGGCATCGGCCATTTCTTCTGTAAATTGTAGACCGGCAGCCTCTGTCTGCACCAGTATCAACGCCGTAGAGAGTCCGCTATACTCGCCAAAAGTCATGTCGGTTTCTTTTTCGACGGCTTTCTTCAGGTTGATTCCCTCGCCCATGGCTTGAACGGCCGCCGTCATGGCGACTTCAAAAACGACATCGGGGTATTTCTCTTCCAGTGCCTTCACTCCGGTGTAGAATTTCCGGACATCATTCTCTTTGAGGCCGTCGTTCTCCCAGTCGATTTCAGAGGTTTCCTTGTTGACGACATCTCCGGCCATGTCCGAGACGCTCTTTGCCATCTGGGCGGCTTGTTTCACCCTGCCGCAGCCCGACCACATGGTGATGGCCGCAAAACAACCACGGTGAAGACGACCAATTTCAGTTCTCGTTTCATCTGTTTCAACGCTCCCCTAGACTACATCATTGCCCGGCGTGAGATGGGAAGCGTCCTATTTTTCATTTTGGGACGGGGAAACATTTAAAAGTGTTGATGGTGAGTCTATTCGTCGGCGCCCTCGGAGGTCACTCCAAATCAGGCTGACGATCTAAAGCAGCAGTCCCTCGGGAAACGGGACGTACAACACCTTTGTAAAGAAGAAATAGAACACGACGGTGAAGGCTGCGGCCAAGGCGATCCGGCCCAGTTTCTTCCGCCGCGGAGCCGTTCTGTCGAGATAGACAGTGATGGCCGGGAAGAAAATCAGGCTGGTGACCAGGAAGCCGATGACGGGTATTAGCACTCCCCAGGCCACCATGAATGCCAGGGCCGTCAGAGACGGAACATGCCGGAACGCCGCGCTGTCGAAAGCCGCGCCATCCTTTTTCGTCCGGAAGCTCAAGATGAACATCAGTATGGCCAGACCGGCGAGAATAACCAGGACGACCCGGGGAAAGAGTCGACTCAATGGGCTGAATTTATCGGAATCAATAAAGAAATAGGTGCTGACGGCCAACAGGACAAGCGCCGAGATTCTATCGGTTCTTTTCATAGATCGCACTCCAGAGGTTTCGGGCCTTGATCAGCATGGGCCACAGGGCGGATATCAGGGTCATGACGATGAGGATAATCGATATGGGCCGGGCGAAGAACATACCCGCCATCGAACCCTTGGCGCGGCCCATCAGGATGGACTGTACCAATCCCTGTTCGCAGATGCTTCCCAGTATGAGTCCCAAGACGATGGGTCCGGCGCTGAAGCCCGCCTTACGGCCGATGAAGCCGATGATGCCGAAGACAAGCATCACATAGACATCGGCCATGTTGTTGTTGATGGCGAAGGATCCGATCACCGAAAGGAGAAAAACAAACGGAGCCAGAATGGTGACAGGTATGCCTGTGATGACTTTAGTCATCCCTTTGCCCATCAGCAAGCCCAGGGGAAGAATCAGGATGTTCGCCAGAATCAGGGAAAAGATGAATGCGTATGTCACTTCGCCGTTGGTGGTAAAAAGATCCGGTCCGGGGCGCAGGCCCTGGATAAGCAGCGCACCCAGGAGGATTGCGGCCGGAGGGGCACCTGGGATTCCGAGAGTGAGCATGGGTATCAAGGATCCGGAGACTTCGGCGTTGTTCGAGGATTCCGAAGCGGCCACGCCGTCGATGATGCCGGTGCCGAAGCGTTCGGGAAACTTGGAGGCCCGCACCGCTTCGTTGTAGGCCACCATGCCGGCGATGTTGCCGCCGGCGCCGGGAATGATGCCCACGATGGTGCCGATGACGGAGGATCGGAACAGAAGCAGAGGCTTTTTAAGAAGGCGGAAGAAGATTCTTCGCACCAGCTTCTTTTCCCTCTTATAGGGAATGACGTTGTAGTGGGTGTCCTTCTTGGCGACCATTCCGATGATTTCCGGAATACAGAAGAGACCGATCATCGCCGGAATCAGGGCGATGCCGCTCTGCAGACTGACGGACCCGAAGGCGTATCGGACCGACCCCTCGATGGGCGCGATACCGATGACGCTTAAGAGAAGGCCGAAGGCGCCGCCGATGAGCCCTTTCAGAACGGATCGGGATGCCAGGGTGGCGATGATGGTGAGACCGAACACCGTGAGCCAGAAGAATTCCGGCGGTCCGAACTTCAATGCCGCTCTGGATAAGGGAGGTGAGAGGAACAGGAGGAACAGAACCCCGATGATGCCGCCGATTACCGACGCGATGGTAGCTGTGATGATGGCACCGTAGGACTCCCCCTTCTGGGACATCGCATAACCGTCGAAAGTGGTGGCGATGGCCGAGGGGGTTCCGGGTGTGTTGATAAGGATGGCCGAGAAGCTCCCGCCGTAGATGGCCCCGCAGTAAATACCGCCCAGGAGCACCAGGGAGTGAACCGAATTCATACTGAATGTAAAAGGCACCAGGAGGGCGATGGCCATTGTGGCCGTCAATCCCGGCAAGGCACCGACGATGATGCCCGATCCCACGCCCAGGGTGATGATGAGCATATTCAGGGGGGTGAATAGGAGACTGAGAGCTTCTGCGATCACGGCCCGATATCCCTAAATAACTCCGAGCTTCTCGAGGATGGCCCGATAGGTTTCGGTGGTTTCCTCGATGTAGGCTTCATATTCCGCGGCTCCCATGTTCTGCACCACCATGCCCATTTCTTCCATCTTGGCCATAAAGGCGGGATCGGTGCTGGCCTTGCGGAATGCCGCTTCGAGAATCTCCATTTCCTCGGCAGGTGTGCCGGCGGGAACACAGACGCCCCGGTCGATACCGGCTTTCATGTTGAGGCCCTGCTCGATGAAGGTGGGAGCGTTGGGCAGGAGAGAGAATCGCTCGGCAGTTCCCATTCCCAGGATGATAATGTCGTCATTATGAGTCACCAGATCGTTGGAGTTGGCGAACAGGGCGTCGGTATGTCCGCCCAGGAAGTTGGCTACCGACGGTGCGGCGCCGGTGGAGGCGATGTAGGTGAACTCCGCGCCGGTGAGCTGCTGGAGCATCAGGTAGGCGATATGGTGGCCGCTGTAAGTACCCGATCCGCCGATGGTCACGGCCCCGGGATTGGCCTTGGCGTAGGCGATGAACTCCTCAAGATTGTTCCAGCGGCTGTCCTTCAGCACGGTCAGTCCGATGGGGGTGGTCTGGAAAAGGTAGAGGGGCTGGAGCTGTTCGGTTTCGTATCCCGCGTCCTCCCGAACCAGGGGCTGGGCGATGATGTGAGGCAGATTGTTGCCCGAAATGGTGTATCCGTCGGGTTTGGCCTTGGCTAAAGTGGACCAGCCCACCGCGCCGCCGGCTCCGGCGACATACTTTATCACCACACTCACGCCGAGTTCCTCTTCCAGAATTTCCTTCTGGTACTGGGCGGTGATGTCCGACTGTCCGCCCGGGTTGAAGGGAATCATGTATGTGATGGTCTTGGACGGGAATGCTTTATCCTCAACCTCGCCGTTGGCGAATGCAAATCCGGCCAGAGACAGCAGAATCAACGTTGTGGTGACTAGTCTTGTGAATGCTGTGTTCATAGTAAAACCTCCAGAGATATCTTTCAGTGTTTGATTCCTGACATATTACACTTTTTTATCGAATTGCAACGGGTGTGACTCGTCATATTTCGACTTTCCCAGGGGAGATTTCAGGGCGGAGGTAGAAAAAGGGGCCGCCGCTCAAGTCGTTTCAGATTTTGGCGACAGCCCCCCTCACTTTGTCTCTTGATTAGGTTCAAACCGGCGACTCGCCGGGCTCGACGCGAATGCGTTCCGGCCGCCCGGCGAATCTGTCCGCTGGTCTTGCTGATCCGCCGGCCCGGAACCCGGTTGTGTACCGGTTCTAGCCCATCCGGAACAGCATGTCCTCGTAGGTGGGCAGAGGCCAGTAGTCCCGGCCGATGATGGGCTCCAGATCGTCCCCGCATTCCCGAAGGACGGCCATCTGAGTAAACACTCTCTCCTTGAAGGCCACGGCCTGTTCGGTTTCGTCCTCGATAGCGTTCACCGCTTCCAGGACGTCCTTAAGCTTGTCACTTTCATCCTTGAGGCAGTTGAGAGCGTTCACCACATCTTCGAGCACTTCGAGCTGAGCGGTGGGCACCGTCTTTGCGCCGGCGGATTTCAGGCCGTTGATGCCGGCCGCCAGATCCGCGGCGTACTCGTTGCCCGCGGGGAAAATCATCTTGTTGGCGATTTCCACCATCATGCTTGCCTCGATGTTAATCTGCATGGAGTATTTCTCCATATAGACACTCACCCGGCTCTCGAGTTCCTTCTTGGAGAGAACTTTGTGCTTCTCGAAGATGGCCACCGAATCCGGCTTGATATACTCAGGCAGGGCGTAAACCGTGGCGGTGATATTGGGCAGGCCCCTCTTTTCCGCTTCTGCGACCCATTCTTCCGAATAGCCGTTGCCGTTGAAAATCACCTTCTTGCATTCGTTGAATGTCTCCTTGCAGATGGCCTGAATCTCGGCATTCACATCAGAGGCTTTCTCCAGACGGTCGGCGAAAACGCTCAGGACCTCGGCGACGGTGGTGTTGAGCACCACATTCGGACCGGCGATGGACTGGCTGGAAGCCACCATACGGAACTCGAACTTGTTGCCTGTGAATGCAAAAGGGCTGGTCCTGTTCCGATCGGTCATGTCCATCGGGAGTTTGGGAAGAGTGGTGACGCCAATTTCCATTTTTTCGCCCGAACGGCCCGGGACGGGTTTACCGGCGGCGATGGCCTCGACGATTTCGGTGAGCTGGTCGCCCAGGAAGATGGAGATGATGGCCGGGGGTGCTTCATTGGCTCCCAGGCGATGGTCGTTTCCGGCATTGGAAGCCGAAGCCCTCAATATCGGTGCGTAGGTGTCGACGGCTTTGATGGTGGCGGCCAGGAACAGCAAGAACCGGGCGTTGGATCGGGGATCATCCCCTGGCTCCAGAAGATTCTGCCCGTCATCGGTTCCGATGGACCAGTTGTTGTGTTTGCCCGATCCGTTCACGCCGGCGAAAGGCTTCTCATGGAGCAGCGCGGCCAAACCGTGCCGGGTTGCCACTTTCTTCATGGTCTCCATCACCAGCTGATTGGAGTCGACGGCAACGGAAGTCGCGGCATAGATGGGAGCGATTTCGTACTGATGAGGAGCCACTTCATTGTGCTGGGTTTTGGCGGAGATGCCGAGCTTCCACAGTTCGAAGTTGAGTTCCTTCATGAATCCGGCCACCTTCTCTTTGATGGCGCCGAAATAATGATCGTCGAGTTCCTGGCCCTTGGCGGGGAGCTTCCCGAACACCGTGCGGCCGGTGAGCTGGAGATCGGGCCTTTCGTCGTAGTAGTCCTTGTCGATCAGGAAATATTCCTGCTCGGGACCGGCGGTGGTGACGATGCGCTTGGTGGTGGTGTTGCCCATCACCTTCAGGATGCGCATAGCCTGCTTGCTCAAGGCCTCACCGGAACGCAGCACGGGAACCTTCTTGTCCAGGGCTTCGGTGGTGTAGGAGACAAAGGCGGTGGGGATGCAGAGGGTCAGGTCGCCGCCCTGTTCCTTCAGGAAGGCCGGGCTGGTGGTGTCCCAGGCCGTGTATCCCCGGGCTTCGAAAGTGGCCCTCAAGCCGCCGGAAGGGAAAGACGAGGCATCCGGTTCGCCCTGGATAAGCTCTTTTCCGCTGAACTCCATAATCACCGTGCCGTCTCCGACAGGGGAAATAAAGGAATCATGTTTTTCGGCGGTCAGACCGGTGAGGGGCTGGAACCAATGGGTGTAATGGGTGGCGCCCTTCTGGGTGGCCCAGTCTTTCATTGCGCTGGCCACAACTTCGGCCACTTCCAGTGTCAGCTCCTGTTCGCCGAACTGAACGGCTTTTACTTCCTTGTAAATACTCTTCGGGAGCCATTCCCGCATGGTTTTGTCGTTGAAACTGAGGCTTCCGTAGATGTCTTCCACGGAGGCGTTGGTGTAGTCGATAATTCTCATTTTTATTTTTCTCCGGTAGTGTTTTCGCGGTTCTCCAGCGGAACCTTTCCTCATGTAATGCAAATATCATGCCATTCGCGAGGGGGCGACAGACCTGGCCCGACACCATCGAAGTGGAACGAAATCTCACAGAATTGTAGAAAATCAGACCGGGAATCCTACGAACATGTAGGTTTCTTGGAGGCGGTTATTTGTTGACCTCCTCACGGCGAAGAGGTTTTCGGATGGACCTATGTGTGGACTATTGTGAGGGCCTTTTTTGGGCCGGGGCACACCGCGAAGATTCGGGGATGGGCTCGCGGTCTTCAGGCATGGCGCAGCGTTCACTGACCGGCCTGCCGAAGGGCGCCCGTCCGTTATGTCATCGACCTGGCCTCGGCCCCGGCCGCCGAAAGATGGTGCGCCCGACTCCGATCGGCGTCAGCCGCCGAACTCGTCCAACAGCCGATCCTTGTACCAGCCGGTGAGGGCCACCACCCTGTTGGTGAAGGAGTTCCGGGCCCTGTCCAGGAAGGCTTTCACATTGCGGGTTTGGGCCGACATCGTTCCGTAGAGCAGCAGCCCTTCATCCACCGGCACGACGATGAGGTGAACCTGCATGTTTTCGGGATCCACAACTTTGATGATCCCCTTGTAGCGCATCGGCGTCAGGTTGATGATATCCGTCGCAAAGACATCCGAGGCGGCCCTGAAGGTCATGACAGACTCGTTGCTGCCGAAGCTCTTGTCCTTCTGATGGATGAAGATGCTCTCCTGGGCCGGCACCGAAACCGCCAGCCTATCCGGAAGGGGCTCCTTGTTGTCCGGATCCGCGATTACCCAGGATTCTTCGAACAGGAGGCGCATCTCTCCCCGGGAGGCCGAATAGTATTCCAGACCCTCCAGCGTGCTCACCGACAGCAGAATGTTGTAAAGCGCCAGCTTCCGCTCGTCCGAATCCATGGTCGAATAGGAAGAGGGAAGACTGTCTATCGGTGTGAAGAACAATCCTTCGATGCCGATATTCAAATCGCCGGCCACGATGCGCCGGACCACATCCGCCGTCAATTCCGTATTCGGCAGGAGACCCGGGGACACACCATCGGGGTGGAAGCGAAGGAGTTCGCCCTCGTTGATGAGAGAGGCCCTGTCCGAGGCGGACATCGAAGGCAGCGCGTCGTCCAGGGACAGCGCACCGGCGGGGGGCAGGGTGAAGAGGGAGAGGGCGAGAATCGCGATTGAGGCGATATCGGTTATAAATCTGCGGCGCTGTACCGGATAGTTCGATGGATGCATGGCAGTAAGATACATCGGAGAACGCGTAATCTCAATCAGTCGGCTCTCGGAATGCGTGGAACCAACCGCTCAATTCACTTTCGACTTACTTAGGAACAGCAATATACCGGATCACGTTAAAAGAATATCCGTCCATGGTAAACACGCCGGTCGTGCTGCTGGTCAGAACGTAGGAGACGTAAATAATTTCATTGATTGGAGGTGCATATGTTCCTCTGCTTGAGTTTACTGTGATCGTTAAGTTCACGGAAGTTGACGGATCGGGTACTATCGTTCCTGACCAAGTGTTGTGCGTAGAATCCCCGCCGACAACATATGCGTCATATTCGACGACGATATTATTTCCATCCTCAATAATGAAAAACAAGGCTCCCGGTTCGATGATAAAATCCCCCGTGTCTAATGCGTTTGTTGATTTCCACCCCCCAAAAATATCCTCCGAAGGCTGCGCTCCGATGCTGGGTTCAGCGTCCTTGCAGCCAGTCACCACCAAGAGGCCGGATAGAGAAATCACAACCGCGACGGTCAGCAGCTTTTTCATGATGCCTCCTCATCCCGATGAATTACGGGAAAGCAGCCTTAAGAATAACATATGTTTACTTAATCTGCAGTAAGAAATGAGTTTGCCACAACCGATGCCCGTGACAATTCCGCGGTCTTCTCCGGAGGTCAATTTCCATTCCGGCCCAAAGCTTTATCCAGCAATTTGAAGAAACCAGGAAAGGTGATATCCGCCGCTTCGGCCCCGCGGATCGACACCTGGCCGCAGCACCCCAGGGCGGCCACGGCCAGGGCCATCACCACCCGATGGTCGTCATGGCCGTCCACCAAGGCGCCTTTGAGAACAGGAGACACGCAGCTCTCCTGGGACGGGCGCCGACCTCGGATCACCATGCCGTCGGGCAGCTCCTCCACGTCCGCTCCCAGCTTCATCAGTTCGGTGGTCATGACGGTAATGCGGTCGGTCTCCTTGAGCCGGGCCTGGGGGACATTCACCAGCCTTGTTTCTCCCTGGGCAAAGCAGCCGGCCACCGCCATGGCCGGCAGGGCATCGGGTGTGGCGTTCAAATCCAGCATCGCGCCGCTCAAAGGGCGGCCGAAGAAGCGCAGTCCACCGGGAACCTCCTGGGATTTGCAGCCCATGGCTTCCAGCATGCCCACCACCGCCTTGTCGCCCTGAGAGTCGCCGGTATCCAGACCTTCCAGAACCAATGTGCCGCCGGTGACGGCCGCCGCAACAAGAAAAAATGTCGCCGAAGACCAATCGGCCGGCACGACTTTCTCGAAAGGCCGATAATACTGACCGGCGGGTATGCGGAATTCTTCCCAGTTTTTTCGTTCGTACCGGATGCCCTGGCCCTCCAGCCAATCCAGTGTGATGCCCACGTAGGGTGCTTCGTTGAGGGTTCGGACATTGATTTGGGTGACCTCCGAGAGCGCGGCGGCGGATGCCGCCCGTTTGGTCGGTTCCGGGCCGCCCTCGGAGTCCTGGGCGGGGAGGGCGGCCCCGTCCGATACGGCGCGCCCCCTGCCGCTTATCAGGGGTGCGGCCAGGAGAAGGGCCGAGAGGTATTGGCTCACCGGGCAGTCCACCGTCACCTCTCCGGTTTTCAAAGGGCCGGTGACGGTGAAGGGGGCGCATCCGTCGGGTGCGGATTTCACGTTTGCGCCCATGGCTTCAAGCGCTTTCAGAAGCGGGGCGGCGGAGCGACGCCGGATCTGTTCATCCCCGTCGAAACGCACCGGCCGGCCGGTTAAAGCGGCCAGGGCGGCGGTGAGGTAGAGCGTCGTGCCCGAATTGCCCACGTCGATGGTGATGGGAGTTGAGAAGCTCTCCGAGGAGGCTCCCGGACTGCCGCCGGGCCGGCCGCCGGCGAGCCGACCGCCAAAGCCTTTGACGATCCAGTCCTCACCGTCTGCCCGGACAACGGCGCCCAGGGCTTCCACCGCCTTTCGGCAGCTCATCGCGTCCTTGCTCACCAGGGGACGGCGAAGCCGGCTTTCCCCTTCGGCGAAAGCGGCAATGAGCAGGGCGCGTATGGTATGAGACTTCGAGGCGGGTATGGGGATGGCGCCGGAGACAATGGGCGCCGGCTCTCCGGGTGTGCGGCCGTTGACGGTTCGGGTCATCATTGTAGGTTAGGTAGGGGGAGGGGAAGGGTCAAGTGGACTCACCAGGTGAGGGACCCATAGCTGAACGACACATCGCCGATCAGTGAAGCGTGTGTCTTGGGCGGCCCAAGAGTCTTTCCGTCCCGCTGGATCCACACGGTGAAGTACGCAAAGTTGCTGGAAACGATTCGCCAATTACCGGGGACGAACTGGTTGTCGTTGTCCTTGATGGTCAGCTGGTGGGGAGCCGAAGTGTTCTGGATATCAACGATGGGTAATAACCGTTCTGAATCATCTTCAAAATAATCATCGAGAGAAACGGTGGACAGATCGGCGGTACCGGATTCGAGATCCAGGATCCTTTCACTTCCGATCCACCCTCCTGGAGCTATGACGGCATTGGCGCCTGTCAACTTCCCCATGCCTGAATGGACATTGTTCACGGTTATATAGACTTCGCCGTACGATTCGACAGGAATATCATGATACGACGCAATCCATGGATTATCGGAGTCATGATTCAGAGCGGAGGTTTGAGAATCGGAATGACTGTGAATCGTCCAGGATATGGTCATCGGGTTCAGCGTTTCGCCAATCATCGTGATTCGTATCGTTGATTTCGGTTCTTCTAAAGCGGCCATGGAACAAGAAGCCAGCAAAGCAAGGATGAGGCCGCCTGTTATGAACAATTTCATTTCGGCGCTCTCCTTGGATAAATATAGTACAATCTGTTGGTAAAAACCGTTAATAATTAACAGTAGCACTCTTATAATGTATTTCAGTGAAAGAAATTGAATAAACAGATCGTGAAAGCGAATTAACTTTTGTGGCTTTTGCGGTGATTATCACGAATTTGTCGTGAAATCCAGTAGAAAATAGAGTTTTTCTGAGAATACGATATAATAAACAGATGACGGTCGATTCATATCCGCACAATCGAAGCATTGAGTCGCCGTCTTGAGGTTTGGTGATGAATAAAAAGTATTTCAGATATGGCTCAATTATCGCGGTGGCGACGGTCGTTCTTCTCTTGAGCGGATGTCCCTCACCGCTGAGTTATTCCGGCGGAAGCGACGAAGAGGCACCCGCCGCAACCGTGTCGGTGGACCCTTTGCGTGGTGTTGCCGTTCTCACCGATGAGGATGGATTCGAAACGGTGATCGGTTCCGCCGAAGACGGTGAGATCGTCAATTGTGTCGAGGTAACAGACTACATCATCGTCGACGAGGCCGGAGCCGGACGGTACGCTCGAAGCGGCCGTCATCTTCGTGCGGTGGTTCTTGGTGTCCGCAGCGACGGTCGACCCGGTGTCTGGATGATTTATTCCGGCGGCATCGTCGTCGTTCCCGAAGGTGATTCCGGCGATGTGACATCGGAACTGCTGGAAGCGGCCTCCGAAGGGGCCTCCGAAGGGGACGGATTCCGCTGGGACGACGGTTGGACCTACGAAGCGGCGGCCATCAGCGGCGATTTCCGTGTCATTGTCGGTACCGCGAAGAACCCCGACGCTCTCTGGATCGCCGACCAGCTCGGAACGATTCCCCAGGTGGTCGTCTGGTGGAATCTCTACGAAAAAGATGACGGCCGATTCTTCCTCTCCCGTGCCCGAGCCGTCGCCGAATATCCGGAATGGAACTTGGACGAAGTGAAGACCAACCACCACAGGGATGCTCGAATGCGGCATGTTCTCCGATGGCTTCGATGGCTGTTTGATCGGCTGGGACTCTGGTTCTTCGCTTGGGCAGACGATTTTCTGGGCGATCTTGCCGGAGAGGACGTCCTGGGCGACCTGAAACCTGTAGAAACGGTTGGAGACGGCACATACGGCATTTTCGGCTACGATAAGGAAGGAGACTTTGCCCGGGCGTCCATAACCCAGCGAATGGTACTGGATATTGAGAAGACTGATCCTCCTGGGGGCGATCCCGGTGAAAATCTGCCGCCCTGGCCGGTGACGGGACCGACGGGTGACATCGAAGTAACAGAATCACAGTCGTCTTTTTTCTTGGAAATCCGTGATGAAGATGGCAATTTGATTACAAACAAGGAGGATTTTGATCCGAATCATGACCCGGTAACATTCGAGGTTGAACTGGTTTCCATCGACAATTCAAGTCTAGATCCTCAGGTCACCATTACTGATAACGGGGAATTTATCCTGACTTGGGATCCTGCGCTGACAAACTCTTATATCTACGCAACCTACGCCGTTACGACGAGTGACGGGATAATGACAACTCCTCCGACAACAAATCTTCGTTTGTTCCTTTATTAGCTGAACGATCAGCAGGCAGGTCTGTTATTGCAGATCTGCTTGGGCTCAAATTCAATTCTTAGTAACCGGCGTAATAGGGCCTACTGATCAATGTGATCCTTAGGAGGCCGAACCATGAAATTACGCGACGGTTTTCCGCTCTTCATATTTCTTCTTTTTTCCTGTTTTTCGCGGGCAAATTCGCCGTCAAACCGTGCGCCATGGCCGGTGACCGGGCCGACAGCAGATCAAACAGTCACCGAAGCAGATCCGTCATTTTTTCTTGAAATCAGAAATGGAGATGGTACGCAGGTTACCAATCCCGCAGATTTTGATCCTGTTGGTGACGCTGTTTCATTCGATATCACCTTGGTGAGAATCGACAATCCCGGTCTTGATCCTCAGGTGAGTGTTTCCTTCCAAGGCGAGTTTATTGTGACCAATGACGGGTCTCTGATAACGCCGCCGGCAACGGATATCACAATCTTCATGTATTGAAAACTTAAACAGTGATGATTCTCTTCGTGCCGACAGGGGACGAATTCCATATCGATTGAGGTATAATGATATCGTAGTGTCTATTTATGGAGTTTTGATATGATGAGATCGGCACACCTGTACCTGTTACTTCTGATCTTTCTCGGTATGCCGTTTATCGCCAGTTCCGCTACCTATACCTGGATAGGTCCTGCCGGTGGAAACTGGACAACTCCGGGGAATTGGGACGTTGGCATCAACTACCCCGGCTTCAGCGGTCCGGGAGTCGATGACGCTGTCATCAATGCAGCCGGTGCGACGCCGAATCTCGATGCAACCGTCAGTATTACCGGATTAGTTCTAACCAATGGTTCATTGCTCTCCAGTTCCGGTGGAAACAGTCTCACCGTAACCGGCGTAACCACCCTCAACGGCATTGTAAATTTCGCCGGAGCTTCCGATATATCGCTGAACGACATCTCCCTAACAGGAAATTCTCAGATCAACACGGCCACCGGCGATATCGACATCAATGGAACGGTCAACGGTGGATCCAACCTGGATTTGGATGCCGGAAGTGGGAACTTCCTTCTGGACCCAGCCTCCTACTTCGGCAACACCATCGTTAATCTGAGCTTTGCCACCACCAGCGCTACGACACCATTCAACATCCCGACAATGAGCATAACCGGCAACCTCACGGTCAACATGCCGAACGTGAATTTCGTCTACAACGAGGACAATGTGGCTGTCGGGGGCAACGCCGACATCACTTCTAATCTGGTGGTTAACCTTGATGT
This sequence comes from Spirochaetaceae bacterium, assembly GCA_029210985.1. GTDB lineage: Bacteria > Spirochaetota > Spirochaetia > DSM-2461 > DSM-2461 > UBA2779. The sequence goes on from JARGFR010000055.1 coordinate 14,565, forward strand.
GACAAATCTGGGTACGGTGGATTTCGGCACGTTTACATTTTCGACCAATAATGTTCAGTTGGACGAATCCAGTGCGACAGACCTGGCGGGTGGTACTTCAACCAATATCAATATTATTTCAGCCGGAGCAATCTCAAACTCCGGCGACCTGATCATCGCAGGAACCTCAACCTTCACCGCTCCCAACGGTGCCGACATCATCCTCCAGAGCGCCGGAAACCAGTTTGTCGGAAACGTCACCTTCAATTCGGCCGGTAATTTAAACAATGTCCGTGTGGTAGACACCGATGGAACCGGTTTCAATGTTCAGGCCGCACTTACGATTGGGGGCAATTTAAACCTGAATGTCTTGGGTGATGTCGTATTCCTCGGCAGTTTTACAACTGCCGGAAACCCTGTTGATCTGACGGCAGCCGGCGCCATTACCGCGACGCTCGGTGCCCTGAATATTTCGGCCGGTGTACTCAACCTGGATTCGGGGAACGCCAGTGCTGTAACGTTGAGCAACGCCGGCAATGATTTCGGCACCGTTGCCACTGCAGGTGAAGTCGGGGATACGTATATCGTCGATGCCAACGATATCATCCTGGGAAACATGAATACCGGAGCGGACGACTTGCGAATTAACGCCGGCGGCGCCATCACCCAGACGGCCGCAACCGCCATCACTACAAACGGCCTGGCTCTGGAGGGAACCGGTCCGGTGGAACTGATGGAAGCCAATCAGTTTGATGTACTGGCGGTGAACGTCACCAATCAGGTGGATGTGCGGGACAGCGACGGCGACGGATTCGACCTCAATACGGTGCTCACCGTCAATCAGGCGGCCGCGAGCACTCTCGTCCTCCAAAACGATGCCGGGACGGTCACTCAAACCAACGCCATCGCTTCGACGAACCTCCTGCTGACCGGAGCCGGGGCTTTTACACTCACCAACGCCTCCAACGCCATCGCGACACTGGCTTCCGATGCGACAGGAGCCATATCCTATACCGACACCAACAGTTTTTCCGTCGGATCTGTCACCACTCAGGCTGCGGCCACAGTCAACGGCATTATCTCCGGCGGCGCGAACGTCACCCTGGAATCTGTTACGGCGGGTATTGCCGTCAATCAGCCTATCAACGCCGGCGCCGGTGCCGGGGATGTTCTTATTACGGCACAGGGCGCCTCCTCCCAGGCCGGAGCCGCGCCCATCACCGCCGACGGGCTGGAGTTCTACGGCGCAGGGCCTTTCGACTTCAGCACCGCAGCCAACGACGCCACTGAGCTGGCCGGAGATATGACAGGCCTTCTGAATTATTACGACAGCAACGGATTCGCCATTTTCAATCTTGAGTCGCCGCCCGACGGTCTCTGGTCCACCGCCGATATCATCCTGAATTCAGACGGTCCGGTCACTCAAAACGGGGACTATATCACCGCCGCCGGCCTGCTGCTCCTGGGCGCCGGACCTTACGATCTCAATGACGTGGCCAACGACGTGGATACATTGGCCGTCAACGTCACCGGCGAAGTCGACTTTGCCGACAGCGACGATTTCGTCCTGGGCGCAGTACAGGGGGTGGATTTGGTGACCACCGGAGCGGACCTCGTTCTGGACGCCGCCGCGGGAGTGGTCACTCAAACCCGGGAGATCCAGCTGGCCGCCGGAAACCTGCTTCTCAGCGGTGCCGCAGCTTTCACCCTGACTGATGTGAACAATTCCATCGGGGCGATAGCCTCGAACGCCACAGGAAATATCTCTTATACCGATGTTGCGAACATCGATGTGGGATCGGTCACCGATCTGGACGCCGCCACAGTCAACGGCATCACTTCGGCCGGGGGCAATGTCACACTGACAGCCCTCGCAGGCGGCGCGGCAGTCAATCAAATTATCAACACCGGCGCGGGAAATCTCACCGTCACCACCACAGGCGGCGACATCACCCAGGGTGTCGGGGACACAATCACCAGCGCCGGAATCGCGACGCTCACCGCCGGTGCAGGCGGGAACCTCATCACATTGAATACCAATGTGAATGATTTCGGCACCTTGGAGGCCACCGGATCGACGGTGCGCATTCAGGAACTCAATGCTCTTGTTCTCAACAACATCACGGCTACGATATTCGACCTGGATGCCGACGGAGCGGTCACCCAGAACGGCGGCACCTCGATCCAGGCGGCCAACGTTCGCTTCCTCGGAAACGGGAACTTCACTCTCACCCAGGCCAATGACGCCGACACCATTGCCGGTAATATCGGCGATTTTCTCACCTTTACCGACGCAGACGATCTGACCGTCGGCTCAGTTTTGGGCACCAACGGCATCACCACCACCGGCGATAC
>JARGFR010000056.1 GCA_029210985.1 Spirochaetaceae bacterium
CGGGAACCTCCAGTCCTGTTTCCACCGTCGGATTGGTACCGCAGATTAGCGTCAGAACCGGTATTGTCGACTGGACAATGGATATTCTGAATTCCTCCGGCGCGGAAGTCCGGACGTGGTCGCGCCGGGAAAATCCCGCCATACCCGAGATGTTTGAATTTGATGGAAAAAACAGCGACGGACGACGATTGCCCGAGGGTGATTATCGGGGGCGCCTCCGTCTTGTCTACGGCAACGGTTATCGTCCTGAAGTCATTTCACCGGCATTCACCGTGGATGTCACAGCTCCGGAAGCCGATGTTGCCGTCAACTTTGAGGTTTTTTCGCCTCAAAGCGGCAGTCTTCGAAATCAAGTCACCATGACGCAGACTTCTTCTTCCGAGGATATCTGGATCGGCAGGCTTTCTGACTCGGAAGGTGAAACCGTCAAGGAATGGACCTGGATCGAAACCGCCGGTGAAAGCCTGGTCTGGGACGGCCGGGATGCCGAGGGACGTCTGGTTCCGGATGGTATGTACTCATATCAACTTATAGCAGAGGACAAAGCCGGCAACGTCGGCACCTCCGCACCCGTCGGAGTTCGGGTGGATACAACCGCGGTGGATGCGTCCCTCACCGCATCCTTGGACGTTTTTGGACCGACAGGCAACGGGGTCAAGGACACGGTGGATTTCTTTATCTCATCCAAAACGGACGCACCAGTCAGTAATTGGTCTCTGGTTGTTGAAAACGGGGCCGGTGAATCCGTACGCCGGTGGAATGGAACAGGTGAACCAATCGACAGAATTTCCTGGAATGGGCGAACCGACGGGGGCACACGGGCCGAAGACGGGGGCTATACAGCCTCTCTGACACTCAATTATGTGAAAGGTGATGTGGCTGCGGCTTCAGCCGGTGAAGTGATTCTGGATACCGACCCCCCCAGAATTGAATCTCGAGTTGATGATCGTCTTTTCAGTCCGGATGGAGACGGACGTAAAGACACACTTTTCATCATTCAGGAATCATCTGATGAGGAAGTCTTCGAAGCTATCGTGACTGGCTCGGACGGTACACCTGTCCGATCATTGAGATGGACGGGAAATTTGGATTCCTTCGAGTGGGACGGCAGCGACAATTCCGGCAACCGCCTACCTGATGGTGACTATCGCTACCAGGTATCCGGAACCGACCTGGCCGGCAACACAACAGCTATGAGCATTCCGGGGCTTCGCATCGACACCGCGCCGACGCCGGTCTATCTCACGGCTGCCGAAGGATACATCAAGGCCGGAGAGACGAATCCTGAGAGGTTTCAGAGCTTCGCCGCCGTCGTGCCCAATGTGAACGGCATTGAATCCTGGGTCTTCGGTGTCGAGGACGAAAATGGTCAAACAGTGTATACCGAGAGGGGGACCGGAACGGTTCCTGATGGATTTGTCTGGAACGGCACAGACGAGAACCGCCGGCCGGTGGAAGGGACCTTTATCGGAGCCTTGAGGGTCAACTACCTGAAAGGTGCAAATCCCCGGGCCGAATCCAGGCCCTTCGTCTCCGACGGAAGTCCGCCGGAAGTGACTGTTACCATGACGCCTCAGCCCTTCACGCCGGATGATGATAATGTCGATGACGATGTCGTCATCGCGCTGACGGTGGAGGATAATTCACGCATAGCGGAATGGAGTCTGGACATCACCGATCCCCGGGGAAGAGATTTTATCACTTTCGCCGGCCGGGGACGGCCTTCGGAGCGGATCATATGGGACGGACGCAGCGGTCGGGGAGATCTGGTGGAATCCGCCGAGGACTATGCCTATATACTGCGGGTGACGGATGTGCTGGGTCAGACATCGGTGAAGCGCGGCGAGATTGCCGTGGGAATTCTGGTGATCCGCGAAGGCGACCGACTGAAAATCCAAATCAACAACATCACCTTCCAGCCGAGTTCGCCTCAGCTGCTCCTTGACGGCGAGCAGGGCGAGAAAAACATCCAGGTACTCGACCGATTGGCCGAAATCATGCTGAAGTACAGCAGCTACCGGATAATTGTCGAAGGGCATGCCGTGAGCTTGAACTGGGAAAACAAGGCCGCCGCAGAGAGAGAACAGCGGGATATTCTGGTGCCTCTCTCTCGATCCAGAGCCCAGACGGTGGTGAACGAACTCAACGCTCGGGGTGTTCCGTCAAATCGTATGATCGCCGAAGGCATCGGCGGTGCCGATCCCATTGTGCCCCATGGAGACCTGGAAGAACGTTGGCGCAACAGACGCGTTGAGTTTTATTTGGAGAAGTAGTTGAAATTATTCGCACCATGCCCCCCCGGCGCCGAAAAAACGCTGGCGGGGGAACTCCGTGGAATCGGTGCCTCTTCGGTGAGGACCGCATCCCGGGGTGTGGCCTTCGAAGGCGACGCGAAAACGGTGTACGCCGCTTGTCTGGAACTCATGACCGCCTCGAGAATTCTGGTTGAGCTGACCTCCGGTCCGGCTCCGGATGAAGAGGATCTCTACCATCTGGCTCTGGATCATCCCTGGGAAACCGTTTTCAACACTTCCGCCAGCTTTGCATGCCGTGTGACCGGAGTGCCCCGGGACAAAGATCCCAGATACGCCAATCTCAAGCTCAAGGACGCCGTCGCCGACCGTTTCAACAAGGTTCAGGGCAAGCGGCCCTCTGTGGACAGGCGCAGTCCGGACATACGGGTGGAGACACGATGGAACGGTCGCAGGGCCATTGTCTTCCTGAATCTGTCCGGTCCCCCTCTTCATGAAAGAGGGTACAAGCTGGAACGAACCGAAGCGTCCCTTCGGGAGACAACGGCGGCGACCATTCTGGCGCTGGCGGAATGGCCGCGGATCGCCGCCGAGGGCGGGGGATTCGTCGATCCCATGTGCGGAAGCGGAACCCTTCTGGCCGAAGCGGCCATGATGGCCGCCGGTTTGCCTCCGGGTGTCAGGAGAAAAAACTGGGGATTTGAGGCCTGGAAGGCGCACGATGAGAGACTTTGGGCGGACATGCTCAGGGACGCCACCATTCGGTATGGCGAAGGCCTGGAACGGGTACCACGGATTCTGGGACTGGATAACGATGAAGATGCCCTGAGAATTGCCAAGGCCAATCTGCGCCGGGCCGGTTTGAATTCGGTGGTGCGGCTGGAAAAGAGGGATATCATCACCGATTCAACCGACAACTGGCCCAGAACCGAACGGGGCTTGGTATGTGCCGATCCGCCATACGGCCATCGGATCGAAATAGACCCCGCTCCCCTCTACGGAGCCCTTGGAGAATCATTCCGGAGCTTGGGACCGGGTTGGCGAATGGCTCTTCTTGCACCGGATAAGCAGACCGCGTCGGCCAGTCATCTACGTGCCGAAGAATACTATTCGACGGTGAGTGGAGGAATGGATCTGATTCTGGCCGTCTACGACCGCCATGGCGACAGGCAGGCCTCTGTTGAACAGGTGCCCCAACGACCTTCTCCCCCTCCAGGGAAGCGGCCGGCAGCCCAAATATCAGATTCGGAGACTGCACCGACTCCTCCTCCCGACCCCAAAGCACCGTCCTTGAAGAAAGCTCTCAACAGAAATATCGCGGCTCTTTCCAAATGGGCCGACAAGACCGGTGTCACCTCCTACCGAATCTGGGATTCGGACATGCCGGAGTTCAATGCAGCGGTGGACTGGTATGAGGGCCGCTGGCTTCATGTTCAGGAGTTTGCGCCTCCGGGAAAAGTACCGCCCGAAAAGTCCCGTCGTCGTCTTCATACGCTGCTGACGGTTCTCCAGGATTGCACTGGTATCGATGACGATCACCTCTTTCTCAAAACCCGGCAGCGGGGAATTCGTCCCTATGGGAAAATGGCCGACAAAAAAGATAAGCTGATCATCAAGGAAAACGGTGTCCGGTTTTTGATCAACCTCACCGATTATCTGGACAGCGGAATATTTCTGGATCATCGGCCCACCCGGGCCATGATCCGGGATCGTATCGGAAACGGTCGATTCCTGAATCTTTTCGCTTATACCGGAACGGCGTCGGTGATGGCCGCGCTGGGCGGTGCCTCCATGACGGTCAGCGTTGATGTGTCCAACACCTATCTGGATTGGGGGATGGAAAATGTGCGCCTCAACCGGCTTGATGAATCAAAAAATGTGTTTGTCAGATCAGATGCGTTTGCCTTCCTGAAGGGAAGCCGAGAACTGTTCGACATCATTTTCATCGATCCGCCGACGTATTCCAACGGGGCGGGCCGGGAGGACTGGTCCGTACAGGACCACCATGCGGCACTGATCAATTTTGCCATGAAGCGTCTGGCTCCCGGCGGCACGCTGCTGTTTTCCGAAAACTTCCGACGGTTCGAATTGGAAGGGAAGCTTAAGAGGGATTTCAGCGTGAGCGAAATCACCGCCGCCACTATTCCTCCGGATTTTGCCAGAAGGGGCAAGGCTCATCGATGTTGGGAAATCCACCACCCGAACTGACATTGTCTAGGAATCTCGATAGGGATATCATTGGACTGTGAGAAGCGTACTAGTCTCGTTTCTATTTTTTTTGGGTCTCATGGTGATTCTTCGGACACTGCTCGAGGCGATTCCCAAATGGCGGGCCCGGCGAGAGATGAAAAAGAGGGAAGAGGATAACGATCGATGAATACCGATAGGGCCGGCAAGCTCCCTCCACGCAACCAGCCGGAGATGCCGTCCTATTTTCGAAAGGATCGCACCGGGCGTGATGAGTTTCTCTCCCAGCTCGGCCATTTCGGCGAAGAACACCGTGCGCTGTTCAGCCGCCTCTGTGACATGTGGGAACCGGACCTGCCCTACAGCAAGTTTTTTTCCAAGGCCGGCCATGAGTATCTGAATGCCGAGGCAACCCTCCATACACTGATGATACACCTGGAGAAGGGGAATTGCGGTCTGATCGCCAACACGGTCAGGGATGGAAAGCTGGAAAAGGATCGCATCATCCTCACCGACCGGGATTCACCGAGATTCTGGTATTGGCTGGTGGAAAACAGCTGGCATGAATGTCGGGTGGCCGATAGAAAACCCTTTCCGACGCTGGGGTCTTTTGCCGGCCGGGGCGGTTTCCCCCAGGATGTACTCCAGCCTCTTTCCCTGGCCGAAATTTCGAGTTCGTTCATCGACAAACACGCCGATGATGTGATTCTGTATGCTTTGCCGGACATAGACGGCATGACCTTGATAGTCACGCCGGCTGCGATTTCCTTCATGGTGGACGTTGCCCGGATTAAGATCCGAGCTCACTTGGCCGACAGTCCCGTTCAGCCGATTCTCTCCCGTCTACTCGGAACTGTGGTCAGCAGCCTCCGGGCTTCTCTGGGCAAGAATGACAATCTTTTCTGGAATAAACTGGCCGATGCCATCATTGTCCACCGTGAAGATCTCTTAACCAAAAAAGCTAATCTGGCGGCCGAAATTTTCATTGCTGCCAAGATTCTGAAAATTTATACAAGAAATGAACTTGATGCGGCGGAACAGCGCCGTGAAGAGGATGCGGAAAAACGGGAAACCATCCAGGGTATCCTCGCTCAACTGGCCGGAAAGGAGAGCTTTCTCATGCCTCCTGAGGAGTTCGATGCGCAATTCGAACCGTACAAAGAGAACTGGCCCGATCTGCGTGAATTATTCGTCACTCACTATATGAAATCATCCGGACGTACCGGGCTGCCTCCGGTGGTGAACGTCGGTGAAGATTATATACATCGAGATCACCTGTATCCTCTGTTCAAGACGCTTCATAAGACCGCTTGTTTGGAACTCAGGGAATTCTACCTGGAAATGATCGAGCGCATCCTGAAAACCAATAATAAGGACAGGATTGTCGCCTTCACGGGAATTGACGCGTTTCGTGAAGATATTCGTACTCGCCTCGCCGCCGAGTTTAAAATTCTATCCGACCTCCTGGCCAAACCGCGCATGGTGTCCGAGGGCGTCATTCATTATGTGACCAAAGTGCTGAAAATCTCCGACATGGAGAGAGTAAAGGGAATACTCGAACGCTATTTCGAGAGCGGCAGCATCAAATTCAAACATCCCGACAGACTGTTTGATTTACCGCCGAAGCCGATGTTTGAAGAAGCTTTTCATCGCCTGAGCTGGTTTCGTCGAGCCATGCTGCGATTGTTCGGACGGTATGACAGTTATCTTAGAACGTTGAAAGCGGTATCCGGTTCCGCGGAACGGAAAACTATCAACGGCACAGCCGCCTCATCGGCGCCGAGCTCAGAGAGAGAAGTCAGGCCCTACAGTCGGCCCACGACATCACCGGAAGGGGTGACGGAGGCTGCCGTACGGCGCCGTAAACAAGCCGGTTCATTGAAATCGTATTCGGCAAAGCAGCAGGAACAAGCCTGGGATGATTTCCGATCGGCATATGAAAAGAAGAAGAAATGATGATCGATTTTGATGTGGATGACGCCCTTGAACGGACAGCCGGTGATCGGAATTTACTGGGGGAGGTGATTCGTTTTACCTTGGAAGATCTCCCCGACCTGATTGACGGTATGAGCGTCTCTTTAGTTGAGGGACGATTTCCGGATACGGCCCGCCTGGCCCATAAAGCCAGGGGTTCGGCAGGAGCCTGTGGTGCACGGCGTCTTTATGTCGCCGCTCTGGATCTGGAAATGGCCGGGGAAAAAGGAGAAGTTGAGAATACGGCTCTCCTTGATTCCCTGAAAGAGGCCTTCGATGCGTTCCGTGCTCATCCCGATGTCAGAGAATTCGCTTCTCTTGACGCCGGGGGCGAAGCGTCGATAGGGTAGGGACATGTTTGTCTCCGTTGTGCTTGACCTGGGTAACGAAGACAGCCTCAAGGCGGTGACCGGCCTCTTGTTCCGTTACGGATTCCGGCAGATGCAGAAGAATGCCTTTGAATCCACAGCGGTGGATGAAAAGAGGCTCAGTCGCTTGAAAGTGGAGATGGATCGTGCGACGGATTTCTATGATTCGATACGTTTCTATCAGTACCCTGTGGACGGAACGGTGGCCATCACATCGTTGAGTGAAAAACGATGGCGACGAGTGATTATACGAGAGAAGGAATAAACAATGCTGAACGAACTGAACCCCATGATAAAGACTCTGGAAAAGGACATTCTCGATACATGGAGGCGTCTTTGACTCTTCCGGATTGAAGGAAGAGGCCGAACGTCTGGAAAATGCATCGGGAGCCTCGGGTTTCTGGGACGATCGAGAATCCGCCGAGAAGAAAATGGCGGAACTCAAACGGATCAAGGCCCGATATGAACCTTGGCAGGAACTTGTCGCCGAGTTGGAAGACGCTCAAGCTCTCATGGAACTCGCTCTTGAAGCCGAGGACGACGGCATGGAACTCGAAGTCCGAAAAACCTTTGAAGCGGTGGCGGCGAAATACGAGAAGCTTCATGTCCTGGAACTCCTTGGGGAACGGACGGATTCAGCCTCGGCTTTTGTCACCATACACTCCGGGGCCGGCGGCACGGAGTCCTGCGATTGGGCGGCTATGCTTTACCGCATGTATGGAAGATGGGTCGAACGGCAAGGATTCGATATGACACTTCTCGACATACAGGAAGTGGAAGGCGGCATCAAATCGGTCGATTTGCAGATTGACGGGGATTATGCCCATGGACTGCTGAAGGGAGAAGGGGGTATCCATCGACTGGTCCGTATCAGTCCGTTCGATTCGGCCGGCCGCAGGCACACATCCTTCGCGTCGGTTTATGTGTCGCCGGTCTTTGACGACGATATCGAAGTGGAAGTGAAACCCGACGACATCCGTGTGGATATCTATAGAGCGTCCGGTGCCGGAGGTCAGCATGTCAATAAAACTTCCAGTGCGGTGAGAATGACCCACCTCGAAACAGGTATAGTCGTTCAGTGCCAGAATGAGCGCAGTCAGCTCAAGAATCGGGCCACGGCGATGAAAGTGCTGAAGTCCCGGCTGTATGAGTACTACCGTCAGAAACAGGAAGAAGCGAGGGCGGTCGGAGCGGCCGAAAAGAAAGAAATCGGCTGGGGAAGCCAGATCCGATCCTATGTGTTTCATCCCTATACGATGGTGAAAGACCTCCGGACCCGGCATGAAACGGGCAATATTCAAGCGGTGATGGACGGCGATCTCGATCCGTTCATCGACGCTTACCTCCGATGGCACGCAGGTGGCGAAAGCGAATGAAGATCCTGGTCGTCGACGACCTTGAATTCATGCGGTCTCTGATTCGGGACATCCTTGAAAACGGCGGACATGAAATTGTTGCCGAGGCAGCAGACGGCCGCCAAGCCCTCTTGCTGCGAAGGGCATGGAAACCCGATCTCACACTCATGGACATCTCCATGCCCAGAATGGACGGTCTTGAGGCCCTGCGGCGAATACGGGGTGAAGAGCCTGCCGCCAGAGTGGTAATGTGTTCATCCCTGGGCGATCAGGAACGGATTCTTGAAGCGATACGGCTTGGAGCCTCAGACTATGTCGTGAAGCCTTTCCGCAAGGAACGGCTGCTTTCGGCTATTCGCAAGGCCGGAGAAAGGGATGGGAGCTGACCTTCGAAGAACGGCTGCTGCCGTTCTGTGTGCTGCCGCAATCGCGACACCCATGAGCGTCTGCGCCGAGGATGCGACCAACTTGACTCCTCCGGTGGTGGACAAAGAAGAATGGCGTATCGGTGTTGCGGTTCTTGATGCCCAGGAGGAATCGGCATCCATGCTGTCCGCCGCCTCACTTCTCCCCCGACTTATCAGAGATGAATTGGACGGAGTGGATCGTCACCTCCTGACTCGGGAGGAGCGATTCTCGTCGGCTGAGGAGATCCTGCAGAACGCAATCCTTACCTCTTTCCGACGGTTGTCGAACCTCCATGCATCAAGGGATGATTGGATTTTCAGTCCCAATGCCGATCCGCAGAATCTGAGAAACAGCCGGCTGGCGATTGACGAAGAGAATGCTGTTCTTGATTACCTCAAATCCCTCTCTCCGGGAGACCTCGAAGTGCCGGAGAGTCTGCCTGTATCCATACCCGCCGCCGATGGAGGGGGCGGTATCTGGAATCCGGGTGATATCGGTTTCGATTCCCTCCGGGAACGTTCCGGGCTGGACATTCTTATCGGCGGCAGTCTGGTGAAAGTGGGTGATTATTACGGCATTCGCATCATTTCGTATGGAGTCTCGGGAGAAACCGTACTGTGGGAAGGCGCCGCCGGGGAAGCCCAGCTGGAAGAGGCGGCCACCGAGGCCGGTGCCGCCGCAAGGCGGCTGATACTCGGACGACCCTGGACATCTCTGAGCGTCGTTGTTGAGCCCTCGGATGCGATTATCAGTGTTGACGGATCGGCAGTTGGAGTGGGTTCCTGGTCGGATTCGACATTGATGCCCGGGGACATCATTCTGGAAATCACCTCTACCGGATATGAACCTCTGGTATCCCGGGAAACTCTGCAGCCCGGGGAGCGCCGGGTGTTGAATCTTGCTCTTGAACCCTCGGACAGACCGTCATCTTTGATCAGGTCGGTTCCCACCGGTGCCGATGTGAGACTGGGAGTTCTCTGGCTGGGCAGGACGCCTCTTTCGGTGGAACTGCCCGACCGCGTCATGCCTCTGACATTGGAGAAGGAGGGATTCAGAACTCGGACGGTTCCCCTTTCAACGGATACCGAAGGATTGACGGTGCCCCTGGAGGCCCGGCTTGTTGATCCGGCGCTGCATCTGGCGGGCACAAAGAAGAAGCTTCACAACTCCATCGCCTGGTTCTCCTTTTCCCTGGCTCCCACCATTGCCCTTCTAGGGGTGTCCCAGAATTACGCCGGCAAGTTCTTCGCGAGTACGACTTATGACGATCAGTATGATGCGTACAACGCCTATTACCTCACCAGAGGATTCATGTGGGCGGGGGTCGCCGTCAATACGGCCTTTTTGACAGTGATTTTCATTCGGCTGTCCCGGTATTTGAAGGCTGCCGAGGAACTGTCGGATTGATGAGGAGCATCAGGGGTTCCCGAAGAATGGCTCTTGCCATAGGATACCGGCGACATGTTCGGTAGAAAGAAAAAAAGCACCGCTTCATCAGCGGAAACTGCCGTATCCGGCAAGAGCATCGGCCGGCGCATCAAGGATCTGTTCTCCCGCAGTGACGGGGCTGACGACTTCTACGACGACTTGGAAGACCTCCTAGTGGAGGCTGATTTCGGCGCCGCTGCGGCGGTGGCTCTTGTTGACCAGCTTCGTACCATCAACAATGGAGGCACCGACCGGGAAACCCTGGTGGAGAATCTCAAGGATATCATCAGGCCTGCTCTGACTGTTGCCGATTTGAATCCTTCCCCCGACGTCCTATCCCTTTATCTGATTCTGGGCGTAAACGGTGTGGGGAAAACCACCACCATCGCGAAGATGGCCCATCGCTTCATAAACTCAGGTTCCGGCAATGTGGTTCTGGCCGCCGGAGATACGTTTCGCGCCGCCGCCGTCGATCAATTGGAAATCCATGGTGAACGGGTCGGAGCCCGGGTTGTGAAACAGGATCATGGATCGGATCCCGGAGCGGTGATTTACGACGCCGTCAGTTCCGCCGAAAGCCGAGGCGAACGAATCATCATTGCCGACACTGCCGGCCGGATGCATAATCGGGCCAATCTTATCAAAGAGTTGGCCAAGATTGATCGCATCGCCTCCGAACGCCTCGGGGAAAACGGTATTTTTAAGAAAATTCTGGTGATTGACGCCACGACCGGACAGAACGGTATGCGGCAGGCCGAAACTTTTCATGAAGCCGTCGGAGTGGATGCCGTCGTACTGACAAAATATGACTCGTCGGCAAAAGGCGGTCTGGTGGCGGCCATAGGAATGAAGATGGGTCTACCTTTCGCCTATTTGGGGCGGGGAGAGGGTATGGACGATCTGGTTCCCTTCGATCCGGATTCCTATCTCGATGAACTGTTGGCCGGAGAGTGACGATGCACAGATTTGTTTCGGCTGTTGTGATATTCCTGACTCTTTCCCAAGTCTCCTGGACCGCGGATTGGTACAGCAGTGCGGCCAACGGTGTACCGGGTGCTCCGATTCCAGGTTCGGGGCCGAAAGAAGAAGGCTGGTCAGTTTCCATCGACTATAAGGAAGATGAAGAAGAGGTGCGCAGGCTGTACAAGGATGGTGTTGCCCAGTCGATTACAGCCTTTTACCGCAGCGACGGCCGTCTGATGGCCAGAGAAGAGAAGGATTCGGACGGCAACCTGATTTCCAGGGTGGAATATGCCTATGATGAATCCGGCAACCCAAGAGCAATATTCATCGGCACCTCTCATGTCGAAACCGACATCAGGGTGAATGCCGACAAGACTGTATGGCGACACGGCTCGGGAGCCGGTGAAGATTGGCGTATCACCGAATTGGACGAGTCGGGTCGTCCTGTGAGTCGGGTCAGTCTGGATTCGGGCAGTATTGCCGAAACGTTGGTATGGAAACGTGACGAAGAGGGAGATCTGAGAGAGGAAATCAGGCGCGTCGGCGACGATGTGCATCGTAGCCTCTATGATTCCAGCGGACGGCTGATCGAAGAAACGACAACACGTTCCGGTACCGTTGTGCTGCTGAGAGCTTATACCTGGTCCGGTGATGATTTGGAACGGGTTGAAGAACGCGGAGAAGGAAGAATCGTTGTCAGGGAAATGGATTGGCGCGGAGGTCGGATAGTTCGAGAAACCCGGACGGTGGACGGAGTCCTCTCCAACGAAACGGTCTGGGAGAACGAGGAAGATCGTATTGAAACTCTTTTTCGTGACGGGCAGCCCGTGATTCGGGTGTACTGGTCCGATCAGGTTCGAGTTCGGGAAGAGTTCCTGAAAGAAGGCGAGGTTGTCAGGGTCAGGGAGAGCGGCGCGTGAGTCGATCCGGCCGTTGGACCACCTGGGTATCAAACCGGTTCCTCACCGGTCGACGTGGTGGCCGCGGCCGTTTGGTGTTCCTTTTCTCCGTCGTCCTCATCTGCTCCGGTGTTGCCACACTGAACACGATTCTGGCCGTGATGAACGGACTTCAGCAGGGGTATATCCGCAGTATTCTGGAAATCGGCTCATATCATCTGCGGTGGACGCCGGATATCGGCGCCTTCGGCGAGAATACGGATGGAAAAGACGTCGCCGATATCATCGCCGAAGATCCCAGAGTCCTCCTGGCCGTACCGTTCCGGGAGGGGCAGACGATGCTCAACGGTGTGCGTCCCCGGCCTGTGGGTGCCCTATTGAGAGGGGTTCCGGAGACTCTCTATCTCGAGGATAAGGAACTGGCAAAGCGGTTGGATATCGTCGACGGAGAATTTGATGTTTCGGATTTCGGAATCGTCATGGGTGACGAGCTGGCTCTGGAGCTCGGCGTGTCTCCCGGCGACAGTGTCGGTGCCCTTGATCTTGGAGCCGCCGGACTGTCTCCCTCTTCGGTCGGCCTTACCGTTACCGGACTTTTTCGCTGCGGTTACCGTGAATACGAGGCCGGTATGGCATTCGTCTCGGTGGACACTTCCGAACAGTTGTTCGGTCCGACACCCCTGGAAGTGGGTGTGAAGCTGACGAAGCCTGGGAAAGACAGATCGGTGATGAACAGCGCGGCACCAAGATTGACGGAGTCCGGCGGTACGTTAAGTTCCTGGAGAGAGACGAATCGATCATTCTTCGGTGCTTTGAGAACGGAAAAACTCATGATGCTCCTCCTGCTGGCCCTCATCTTTGTTGTGGTATCGGTGAATATCGACCATTCTCTCCGGCGAATGGCCACCGAACGGATGGAGGATCTTTCACTGCTCAAGGCTGTGGGAGCGACGCCCAAGGATGTCCGTATACTGTTTCTCCGTCATGGACTGGTTATCGGCGGTACCGGCGGTTTGACAGGAAGCGTCCTGGGTGTGCTGCTCGGCGGGAATGTCGACGCGATTATCCGCTTCTTTAGATGGATCCGTGGACTTGTTTTTGGATATTTCGGCGACGGGGCATTCGGGACCCGGCCGGTTGAGGCTTTTTTCCGCAATTCCGAAGTTATGGCCGGTGACGTTGCCGTTATCTTGATTCTGGCGGTCGGTATATCTTCCATGGCCGCCTTCAGAGCGGCAGCCATGGCGGCTCGACTCAAACCCGCGGAGGTGCTGCGAAGTGAATGACAAAACTGTTGAAATGAAAGGCGTGTCCAAGAACTACATCTCCGGTTCAGATCGCCTCCACGTCTTGAAGGATGTCGACCTTAGTCTTTATGCCGGAGAAAGCGTCGCTGTCGTCGGTGCGTCGGGCTGCGGTAAGAGTACACTCCTGAATCTGCTGGGCGGTCTGGACCGGGCGGATTCCGGATCCATCACGGCCTGCGGTTATCCGGTGAGCTCCCTGGAGGAACGGGATCTCACCGCATATCGCTCCCTGGGCGTCGGATTCGTTTTCCAGTTTCACTACTTGCTCAAGGACTTCACCGCTGCGGAGAACGTCATGCTTCCCATGGTGATGTCCGGGCGAAGCCGCCGCGAGTCGCTGGAGGCCGCGATGGCCGCTCTGGAGAGTGTCAATACTTCCGATCGGGCCGATCACTATCCGTCACAACTCTCGGGTGGAGAACGGCAGCGTGTGGCGTTGGCCAGGGCGGTCATCAACGATCCGCCCCTGGTTCTTGCCGATGAACCCACAGGCAATCTCGACGAAGACCACAAGGAAATGGTGGCCAGACTGCTCTTCTCCCTCACGACCCAGGCCGGTAAAACCCTTCTTCTGGTGACTCACGCACCCGACCTGGCTTCAAGGGCGGACAGGACTATGAGATTGAGCGAGGGACGGCTGGTTCAGGTATGAGAGGTTCCTTCTTCATCGCCGGCCGTCTGTTCTTCAGGCGCCGTCGGGAACGGCGTCTGGGCCATCCTCTTGTTGGAGCATCTCTGGGTATCGCTCTCTCCCTGATTCCTCTGGTGACTGTCGACCATGTGGCGGACGCCATGATAGAGGGCATCATCGCTCGTTACCGGGAAACCTCTTCCTACCATTTTCAGGTTCACACATGGGGGACTCCCGAGCGGAGCGACTGGGAGGCCATGGCTCAGGAAGTTGAGGGAATGAGCGACATCACCGGAGCCTGGGTGGAGAAACAAGGATTTGGTCTGGCCAGAGCCGGTGAAAGCCGGGAAGGACTGACCCTCCGGGCACTGCCGCCCGATATCTATATAAGGGATTCCGGATTTGCCGAATACCTGGAATTCGATTCCGGAACCTGGAATCTCACCCAAGGCGATTCAATCCTGCTTGGCCGGGAAGCCGCCCGGAGGCTGAGTGCCGAAACCGGCGATTCGATAAGGGTTCTGACCGCCCGGCGTCTCCCTGACGGGCGCTATGTGCCCAAGGTCTCCCGCTTCACCGTCAATGGTGTCTTTACAAGCGGATATCAGGACCTGGATCGAACCTGGGCCTTTATACCCCTGGAAACCGGATGGTCCATTTTGTCCCCTGAAAGCTCCCGTATTTATATCGGAGGGAAGGTTGCCGATCCCGGGGGCGATATGTCCGCATTGAGTATGAGAATGAATGCCGAGCTGCCGGAGCGATGGATCGCGTATGACTGGAAAGAGCTGAATCGATACCTGCTGGGAAACCTGGAGAGCACCCGGGATATCCTGTTATTCATCATGGCGCTCATCATTCTGGTCGCGGTGATAAATGTTCTCACCTCCCTGATTATGCTGACCCTTGAGCGCCGCCGGGAGATCGGCATCCTCAAATGCACCGGTACATCTCCCAGTCAGATTACCGCAACATTCCTGATGGCCGGTATGCTGGCCGCGCTGGCGGGAACCATCACCGGTTTGGGCGGAGGTCTGCTGGTGGCTCGCTTCATCAATCAGATTATTGCCGCCGTCGAAGCTGTGATGGCCATATTGACCACCGGAGGACCGGCTCAGACTCCCAAGCTTCTGGATGAGGGCTATTATCTTCAGAACATACCCATACATATCCGATGGGGCGCCACAGCTCTTATCGGCGGTGCCACCTTCGGACTGTCGGTCCTGGCGAGCGTCATCCCGGCTTCCCGGGCCGCCGGTTTGAAGCCGCTGGAAGTATTGAGAAAGCATTAGTCCCGACGGATGGGTTCAAAATCACCAAATTCCATGGTTTCTTCACATATGTTTCAGTATTCTTGTGGTAGGAGATTTGCATGATCAAGGGACTTACCCAACGCGCCCAACGCATACTCACCGTCCTGGCCAAAGAAGAGGCCAAGCGGTTTCACGCTGATAAACTTTTGAGTGAGCATATAGTCTTGGCCATCCTTCGTGAAAAAGGCGGTGTGGCTTTTAAATGTCTTCAGAGGCTGGGCATCAATACCGAAGAAATGACGACGGAATTGGAAAAAGGTTTGCCTCACCGCAAGTCTTCATTTCAGCTCGGAGAAATACCGCCGTCCAACCGAGTGAAGATGCTGCTGGAAAACGCCGCCAACGAGGCCACAACCCTCAACCACGAGTATATCGGCACAGAACATTTTCTGTTGGCCGCGACCGGTGAGCCCGGGAGTGCAACCAGCGCCTATTTGTCGCTTTATAAAGTCACGGTGGATATCCTCAGGGGCATTGTTTACGAGATCAACGGCGAACGGGAGAATACAAAACCCGCCAGACGCAAAGTGGAGAAGCCTGTATTTGCAAAGAAGGACGCCGCCGCCGACGGTAAATCCGCAACCGGAATGCTGGATGAGTTCTCCCGTGACCTGACCGCTATGGCGCGCAAAGGCACTCTCGATCCGGTGGTGGGCCGGGAAAAAGAAATTTCCAGAGTCATGCGCATACTGGCCCGACGGAAAAAAAATAATCCGGTTTTAATCGGTGAACCCGGTGTGGGCAAGACCGCGGTGGTGGAGGGGTTGGCCCAGGAAATTGTCGACGGGACATCCCCGGACATTTTTTCAGGTAAAAGACTTGTGAGTCTGGATCTCGCCGCGCTGGTGGCCGGCACGAAGTATAGAGGCGAATTTGAAGAACGGCTGAAGAAGGTCATCAAGGAGATCGACAAAGCCGGAAATATTATTCTTTTCATCGACGAGCTGCACACCATCATCGGCGCCGGCGGCGCAGAGGGAGCCATCGATGCTTCCAATATGCTCAAACCCGCCCTCAGTCGGGGAGAACTGCAATGCATCGGAGCCACGACGATGAACGAATACAAGAAGTACATCGAGAAGGACGCGGCTCTGGAAAGACGTTTCCAATCAGTCATAATCGAGGAACCGACCATCGATGAAACCTATCGGATTCTCCTGGGAATCAAGGAACGGTATGAGGATCATCATAACGTCACATATACCGGTGAATCTCTTCGCGCCGCCGCGGAACTGGCCGGACGCTACGTCACCGAACGGCATCTTCCTGATAAGGCCATCGACCTCATCGACGAAGCCGGTTCGAATAAGCGCATGCAGAACAACACCCGCCCCCAGGCCATCAGTGAACTCGAGCAGAAAACCAGGGAGCTGACCGACGAAAAAATTTCCTTTGTCAATGCCCAGGATTATGAAAATGCGGCCAGAGTCCGGGATAAGGTCAGAGAGATGCGCTCCCGGATCGATGAACTCAAATCCGACTGGGAAAAAACACTCAAAGAAGAGAAAAATCTCATCACCACCGAGGATATACAGGAAATTGTTTCGGAGAATACCGGTATCCCCATGGTTCGCATCGTCAAGAGCGAATCGGATAAGCTCCTGCAGATAGAGGACGAAATTCACGAGAGTGTCGTGGGTCAGGAAGAGGCGATAGCAGCGGTGGCCTCGGCCATACGACGTTCCCGCACCGGTCTGAATTCACCCGCCCGTCCCTTAGGATCGTTTATCTTTCTTGGACCGACC
>JARGFR010000057.1 GCA_029210985.1 Spirochaetaceae bacterium
TGGGGGGAAGAACTATTTCATTCATTCGGAGGTTTTATCATGAACAGTTTGTACGAACTTGCGTCTTATAGACGGTGTCTCACAACATGGGAACTGCTGGATCCCAAGTCGGGGGAACCGTATCCGCCGGGGCATCCTCTGTTGGCAGCGGTGGCTGCCGAACTTACCAGGGTAGATTTGGCTCTGGAGGAACGGCGGTTCGCCGCAATTCGCCGTCGGTAGGAACCGCGAATTTGTCCCCCGGCGAAGTCGGGGAAGGGCGGCCCGGGTGTTTCGGGCCGTCACGCCGGGCCGGATTCCGCGCTGGTACGAGCCCCGGACTTTTCTTTCTGCTGGTATTCATCCGGCTTTGGTAAAGGGAACAATCTTGTTCTGCACCGCTTTAACATCAGCGTAGTCCTCCACCTTAAAGTGGGTGTAATGCTCCGTCATCCCCCGGCTCTTGTGGCCAGTCAGGCTCTGTACCTTGCCGTCGGAAATGTTATTGCTCCGCAGGACGGTGTTGAAGTAGTGACGCCAGGAATGGAACGAAACATACCGATCCTTCTGCTCCTTTTCTGAAATCCCGATTTCAACCATGGCCATACGAAGCCGGTCGCTGAGAGTCTGGCCGCAAACCGGTTTCTTGCCGGAATACCGCGAGAACAAGTAACCCTCGCCGTTCTTCTTCCGCAATGTACGGAGTTCTTCCATCAGGACCTCCGGCAGCGGGATCCGGCGAGTGTCATAGGTCTTCGTATCCACCAACCCGTACCGGCTTCGATACTGCCTATCCACAAGGATATGATCATCCTGCAAACTCGTACCCCTCACACCTACAATCTCGGCTTTCCGCATACCCGTACAAGCCGCCAGGAGGTTCGCTACGTAGTACATCCTCTCCCCCCACAGCTCATCGATACGATTCACATCGAAGAGAGCTTTCACCTCGCCGGCATTCAGCGCATCCCGCGTCCGCGACGACTTCTTCAAGGGCGTGACACGTTCCTACGGATTCTCCTTCTAATCCCCCTTGTGGACCGCGAAACCCAGCATCACCCGGAAGAACCCAAGGCAGGAGTTGATGGCGGCATTCATGTACCCCTTCTCCTGAAGAGACACCATCCACCTCTCGATTTGATAGACATTGATCTCCTTCAACCGCTTTTTCCCGAAGTACGGAAGGATATGCTTCCTCAGGTTCAAAGCCGCCGTATCGGCATAGCTGCGAGTAATCCTACGCCGCGTGCGCCTATAGGCCAGATACTCGCACGTGTCCCAGTCCCACCAGCCCTTCGCATAATCAGAGAAGAACTGGTTTTCCCCCTTAGCCGGAATCAAGGAGTCGGTTCTCATCATCTTGAAGCATTCCCGCCGAGCCGCCCCCTTCGATGTCTGTCCCGTACTCCGCGGAGCCGTACGCCTCCCATTCTCATCGTATGTCTGGTAATAAAACACAATTCGACCCGACGGCAAACGCCGTGGATACACCGTAAAAGGTTCCCTATATCGCATCACAAAACTCCCCGGGAATCCGAATCCAATTGCATGCACAACCGCATTCGCACCCGTTTCAGTAGATATAGAGAAGGCAAGAAATCCCTTGTAACTCTTTCCCTTAAAGAATCTTAGATCAGAGCTCCCAATAGGTGTATGGGGGAATCTCCTAACTAGTCGATGGAGAAGGTCTGGGTGGAGTAGGAGCCGGCTTTTTGGTACCATTTGGGCTTTCTTGGAAAGTCGTAGTGGAGAATCGGGACCATAAAAGTATTTCCTGAAAGGATTTATGTGGGGTACTTCTTATAACTGCCGAATCGGTTGATTTGCTTCAAAGTTCCGGTAAGGTTTTGGGCACTCTACATCTTTCATTTGCTCATAAATGTCATTGTATCGACTCCGTATTTCACCGAAAGCCTCCCAAACGACGGGGCCGAAAATATCGGGACCGGTTTTACCGGTTCTGTCGTCCTCGGTGAGAATGGCCAGGGTTTCTTCGTGGGAGAATCCCCTTTTATACTGTCGGACGCTCCTGAGGGCATCATATTTATCGGCAAGACTCACAATCAGGGCTTCAATTGGAATTTCGGTACCGCGAAGAGGGCGCAAGCCCTCATAGTCGACAGGATCACGGCTCATAAGTGGATTAATGGAGCCCTTATCGTCAGCCACCCGGGGATATCCTGATCCGTCCCAATGCTGGTGGTGATTCAAACCGATAGTGGCCGCCAGCACCAGCCGCGGTTCCTTCACCGGATGGCGGTCCATCATCTGCTGTAGAATCTGATAGCCGTAAATTGTGTGCATTTCCATTTCTCGACGTTCTTCGGCGGAGAGTTTCCGGTCGAGTTTGATGATATGCGGAATGGCGACCTTTCCTATGTCGTGGATGGCTGCCACTTGTCCAAGCCAGCGAACACAATCCTCATCCAATCCCATGTATCGGGCCAGGGTTTCGGCATAAACATTCACCCGGTGAATATGCTGACCGGTGATTTCATCGCTGAATTCGGCGGCAGCACTCAATCCCTCAATGGACTGGAGAAATTTGACGTCGGCGGCCCGTGCCATATCGATGAGGGAACGTACTGTGTGTGCTGTACTCACCAGACCCTCCATCACCGGTATATCGATGCCGCGCTGAAGATCGCTTTTATCAAATGCGATGACGGTATAATCACCTTCGTGCCAATTCGCGAAATTGGACGGATAAGGTGGGCCAAGGAATGCTTCCACATCCGGATGCAGGGGATGTTCTCTGCGCCAATCCGCATCGGAGCGATGAGGCGACTGCTCGATAACCACCCGTGCATCTCGTCGCGATTGCCAGACGGCCGCCGATGAATCGACGTCAACTAAAATGAGATCGCTCACCTCCAAATCGTCCAGACTCCTTTTGTAAACCCTTCCGGTCAGGACGCCATCCTCTCCTACTACCGCGATAAACACACCCCTCCAGCCATCAACGAGGATGAGCCGTGCGGTCCTCTCGTCGATGTCGCCGTCCCGGGCAATGCGATCGAGGTCATTGACAACATGACGGCGGAATGTGTCGATACCCTTGAGCTTCCCGTCCAGTTGCCGGCGCTCGGTGACATCAATGAGCCAGATCATCCAACCCTCATCTGTTTGGCGGCAGCGTATGGAAAACCATCCATGAAGCACCGGACTGTGAAGCTCCAGCGGGAAGCCGGATTTATCCGCCTCATCCAAAATTTCAGGATCGGCCGCGGCATTGCCTGCAAAAAGCCGGGATAAGGTGTCGATTCGCTCCCTCTTGAGTCGTTCGACCGGTCGACCGGAGGAGAGGAGGATTCGCCCCTGACCATCACACAGGAAAGACAGTTCATCTCTTTCTGAAGATATGGACATGAGTTTCTCAGTCATCCGGTTCATATAATTCAGCCAGGACCGGAAGAATATCTGAACAAACACCGGCACGATGAAGGGAACCCAGGAATAGAAAGGCATGCCGCTCTGCAGGATATTGATGAGCATTCCCACAAGGCCGCCAACAATGTAGATGACTGGACTCAATGCGGACTTCAGCAAATATCCGAGAAAGATGGGGAATTTATTCACTCGGAGTTTCTTTTCCCGTATGAAAAAAGATTATTGAAAGCTTCAGCCAGACCGGGATGAGGAAAAATTCCGTCTCTCAGATCCGAGACCGTCAATCCTCCGGCCATGGCCAGGGATATCATTGTGGCCAGCTCTCCGCCCTCCATCCCCAATATCGCCGCACCCAGGAGTCGGCCGTCATCGGGAGACGCAATCACCTTCATCAATCCGGCGCTTTCACCTGATTCCAGTGCCCGGGCAATCCAGGAAAACGGTATGGAATACACCTCAAACGGGATCCCCTCGGATAGGGCCTGCTTTTCGGATAAGCCGATACGACCGAGCTGAGGATCGGTAAAAACCGTATAGGGGACCGGTCTGCCGGCGGTTCCAGTTCTCGGAGTCGATGTGGACTCGCTGAACCAGAGGTCTCTCAGAACACGATAGTCATCGTATGAGATATGCGTGAATGCAGGACCGCCCTTACAGTCCCCCACCGCCCAGATTCCTTCGGCGGACGCAGCCAGGGTGTCGTCCACCTCGATAAAACCTCTCTCATCGGTTGTAATGCCGGCGGCTTCCAGATTCAAACCGTCGGTGGCGGGTCGGCGGCCAACGGCAGCCAGGAGAAGATCGCCGGGAATGGATTGGGGCGGCGCAACCTGTACGGTATCTCCGGCCCGCTTCAACGTCAGACGGAATCCTCCGCTATTATCGGGAGAGACGGACTCGGGGACGGCTCCGGTGATGATTTCCACACCTTCCGAAGCGATCATCTTTTCCATCTCCGCGGCCACATCCTTGTCTTCCCTGGAGAGTAGATGAGATCCCCGATGAACGATCGCCACTTCGCATCCGAAGCGACGGAACATCTGAGAGAACTCAAGGCCGATGTATCCGCCCCCGAGAATCACCAGCCGGCGGGGCAGCTCTTCGATAGCCTGAATGCCCGCCGAATCCACCCACGGAACATCCGCCAAACCTTCGACGACAGGAATAACCGGTTCACCTCCGACATCCAGGACGATGCGCTTGCCTCGGAGGCGTTCTTTCGAACCATCCTCGAAGATGACTTCAATTTCCCCCGGAGCGGTAAATGAGGCACGGCCGTTGAAGTAGGTGATGCCTTCGGTGTTCTCCAGGCCGCGAAGCGAACCGCGGCGAAATTCCTCAACGATGTCGTCCCGTCGGCGGCGGATTTTGAGCCAATCGACCAAGAGGTTTGCGGGGCCGAGGCCCCACTTTTCGCCGTTCCTCACCACGTAGGCGGCGCGAGCCGAGGCGACCAGGGTTTTTGTGGGAGTACAACCGGTGTTTATACAAGTTCCCCCGGCAAATTGGGACTCCACAACCGCCACCGACCACCCTTTTGACGCCGAGACTTGAGCCAGGGGTCCGGCGGCCTGGCCGGAGCCGATAATGATGAGGTCCAAATTGTTGATATCCGTCATGGATCCACTCCTTATCTATCCGGACGGCGTGAGACTTCCTGCCTGAAAGCCTTGGGCTTCAACATGTATTCCAGTGAATGGAGTCCGGTATTCAGCATCAGAGCCAACAGGGCGGAAGCCATGGCTCCCTGGAATACCCAGGCGGGATTATCCCGTATCAGGCCGGCCACGATGGGAGATCCCAGTCCACCCGCCCCGGCCACCGCTCCGATCGTGGCGGTTCCCACATTGATAACCACACTGGTCCGCACTCCGGTACCGATCACCGGCATAGCCAAAGGCAGTTCCACCTTGAGCAGAACCTGAAGCCGGTTCATACCGATTCCACGGGCCGCCTCCAGCACCGGCTCGGGCAGCGTTTCCAGTCCGGTGAGAGTATTGTTGAGTACCGGCAGGATACTGTAGAGCACCAGGGCCAGCAGCACCGGTTTAAACCCGAACCCCAGGAAGGGTATGGCCAAAGCCAGTACGGCTGCGGGCGGGACCGTTTGAGCCAAAGACGAAGCATCTCGGATGAGAGGCAGGAAGACACGCCCCCGGGGTCGTGTCGCCGCAATACCCAAGGCCATGCCGAGAAACGTGGCGGCTCCACCGGCGACAAGAGAGAGAGCCAGATGCTCGGCGGTCAGGAACAGGAGGGACTCCCGGTCAAAGACCCATTCCCCGGCACCGGGGAACAGGATGCGCAGAGCCGCATCTAATAGGATTGGTGTGAAGAGCACAATCATGGCGGCCGCACCCAGAGCAGGCCCGATGAATCTGGAGATCCTTCGATTCATGATGCCTCCGTGCCCGCTGCGCTCTCCAGAAGATCGGCCAGAGTGAGTTTGCCGATGGGGCGGCCCGCCGGGTTCACCGCATTGATGGAACTCTCCCCCGCCTCAAGCATGAGGGAAAGGGCTTCCTTAAGTGTGGAGTCGGTCCGGATCGATCCGACGGGAGCCGAATCACCATCGCCGCCGACGGCGGTGATGGGTACGGCCTGACCCAGGGCATCGCCGACACTGAGTCGGGCAAGACGCCGGAGCGCACGATCTTCGCCTGTAAAGTTTCGAATAAAAGGATCGGCGTCCATGAGAAGTTCCCCCGGGGGAGCGGCGGCCACAAGACGTCCTTCGTTCATCACCGCGATACGGTCTCCCAGGCGGATAGCTTCGTCCAAATCGTGGGTGACAAACACCACGGTCTTCCCCAAGGTGGACTGAATTCGAAGAAATTCACGCTGCAGCACTTCCCTGGTCAGGGGATCCACCGCACCGAATGGCTCGTCCATCAGAAGTACCGGCGGATCGGCCGCCAGGGCACGAGCCACACCGACTCTTTGAGCCTCGCCGCCTGATAGTCTGGCCGGCCAGGCATCGGCATACTCCCCGGGAGGCAGCCCCACCAAATCGAGGAGTTCTTCAATACGTGCTTCAATGCGCGCCTTGTCCCACTTGAGGAGTCTGGGTACGGCCGCGATGTTGTCCGCCACGCTCATGTGGGGGAAAAGTCCCACCTGCTGTATCACGTAGCCGATATGCCGGCGCAGTTCCGTTACGGGAACGAGCGAGACATCCTTGTCCCCCACCATCACCGTGCCTTCAGAGGGTTCCACTAACCTGTTGATCATCTTCAGGGATGTGGTTTTGCCGCAGCCGGAAGGTCCGATCAGCACCAGAAGTTCTCCCTCAGCGACATCCAGGGACAAGTCGTCCACGGCGGTTTTCTCGGCGTATCGTTTACTCACCTGCCGCCACTCCAACCTCATGAGTGAGCTCCTTCCATCTGTAATCCTAGTGAAACCGTACGATTCATCACCACTCCCCAGATGCGATCGACGGCGACAGCTAATAAAATCAGAGGTATGACTCCCAGCAGAACAAGATCCGGCGCCGCCTGTCCCAGACCTTGGAATATCAGCATTCCCAATCCTCCCGCCCCGATCAGAGCGGCCACGGCCGTGTTGCCCACCGCCTGAACCGAAGCGGTCCGCAGACCGGTGAGGACATGGGGAAGAGCCATAGGCCACTCCACCCTCCAGAACAGCTGTTTCGGCGACATACCCATACCTCGGCCGGCTTCAAAGGAGGAAATGGGCACCGAGGCCAGACCGATGACGGTATTTCTGACAATCGGAAGCAGAGCGTAAAGAGCCAAGGCGATAAGGGCCGGTGCGGCCCCGATTCCCCTCACCCCGATGGCCCGCAAGAACGGAACCGCTCGAGAAAGAGCCGCCAGAGGAGCCATCAAGAGTCCGAAGAGAGCCATGGACGGTATGGTTTGAGCCGCATCCACAAAGGCAATCACCGGACCGCCGATTTTCTTGTCTCTTGACGCGGCGATACCCAGGGGTATTCCAATGACGGCGGCGGCGGCCACGGCCGAGGCGAACAATTTCAAATGAACCAGCGATTCGGCCAGGAAGCGGCTCTGTCGCCCGTTCCATTCCCGAAACACCGAAACGGCTTCGCCCCTGCCGCCGGATAGTATCAGAGCGGCCGGAACCAGAAGGATGAGAGCGAAGAGAATCCCCCCTCCCCGAACCTTGGCGAGTTTCGAATGGTCAATCAGGACGTAGGAGGCCGCCGGCAGACCCCAGAACCCCAGGGCGGGACTCACCCGGGGGGCGGCGCCTTCAGGCAGCATGCCCCCCCCGCGGACCAGAAGTCCGGCTGTCATCCAGAAACACGCCGCTCCGACCAGAGCGTAGATGAGTCGGCGCGTTCGAACATCAACCGAAAGGAAGGCGGCGGCGGCCACGGCCAGCGCGCAGAACGCCGCCGCGGACCCGATCCAGGGTCCGGCAATGCGAAAACCGGTTGCCATAATGCCGTCCACCACCCTGTTTTCCTTCAGGGCGGCAAAAGGCAAAACGAAGGAAGCGGCCCCGAGAACAAGGGCCGCCGCCGGAACGATATCAGCTTTACCGGTTCTTAATGAGGTCAGTCGATAAACCCCTTATCTTGCAGCCAGGTTTCGGCGACATCCCCGGCCGGAATACCTTCCACCGCAATTTTTGCATTCAAGGTTTGGAGGGTCACCAAATCCATGGATGAGAATACAGGATTCAGAAGGTCGGCAATCTCAGGATACGTCTCCAGAGTCTCGGCTCGGACACGAGGCGCCGGTTCATACACCAGCTGAACGCCCAGATTGTCTTCCAGGACGACCAGTCCCAAAGCGGCCAGCGGACCGTCGGTGCCGTAGGCCATGGCGGCATTCACTCCGTCGGTACCCCGGGCGGCGGCCTGTTCGGTCAGCGTTGTATTGCCTCCGGAAACCACCACAAGCTGGTCGGGGGTCAATTCAAAGCCATAGGCCTCCTGAAACGCGGGTAATGAATCCGGGCGGGAGACGAACTCCTCGGATCCGGCCAATATCACCTCTCCTCCCGAATTGACGTATTCGGCAAAATCACTCAGGGTCACCAGATTTTCAGATTCGGCCAAATCACCGCGTATGGCAATGGCCCAGGTGTTATTCGCCCTGGCCGGTTCCAGCCATTCCATATTGAAGGCGTCTTTATCCAGGGCTCTCACCGCCGCCAATGCACCTTCACGATCGTACCAGTCATCCCCATAGTCGTTGGGTGAAAAAAACCAGTTGCCGTTCCCCGTGTATTCCGGGTACATATCCACCTCACCGGTTTCCAGTGCCTTGCGCACCACATCGGTGGGACCCAGCTCAGTTTTATCCACAACTTCAAAACCGGCATCTTCCAGTACCAGTCTCATGACATTGCCCAGAAGAGCGCCTTCGGTATCAAACTTCGACGCGATGGAAATCGGCCCCTTGGTGCTCATATCTTCACCGCCACGGGCCCAGAGCCCGCCGGCGACAGACAGAACTAAGACGGTAAGAACGACGCGATGCATCCATTTACGATTCATATGTAAACTCCTCAATGATTAGTCTATGAATAACTTGACTAATATTGCAAAGGAAGTCCAATAAAAAAAGGCAGATTCTAAATGGCCAAACGACGGGCGGCCGGCTTGTGCCGACACATATCCTCGTGATAAGGATGCTCCATGCTCGAAAACTCACTTGGTGAAATCATCGCCCTCGGCGCGGTGGCCGGCTGGACAATATCCGCCCTCGCCTTTGAAAGCGCCGGCCGGCGAATCGGCTCGGTGCCGGTGAACCTGATCCGTCTATTGATGGCCGCACTGATGCTGGCTGTCATCGGCATCGTCCGAGGTTTCACACCATGGCCGGCCGGGATATTGCTCTCCGACACGCTGTGGCTCCTGGCCTCGGGTTTTGTGGGGTTTTTCTTGGGTGACCTTCTCCTCTTCCGCTCCTATCTCATCATCGGGGCTCGGCTGGCCATGCTGGTGATGAGCCTCTCCCCTCCCATATCGGCTCTGCTGGACCGTTTGGTATTCGGTACCCGTTTAGCGATGTGGGACGGTGCCGGGATGCTGCTCACCATGGCGGGTGTCGGTCTGGCGGTGACGGCGAAGCGGCCCCGGCCGGGAGCGATGGCCGCCGCGGAGGTGGAGGCGGCCGGCAACGATCCCTCGATGAGGGAAGCAATCGAGCCAGCCTCCGTCGGCGGCGATGTCGGCGGCAATCCGAAAGCTGCGAGATCAACTGCGGCGAGAGGTCACAACACCGCCCGATGGCTGGGATTCCTCCTGGCCTTCGGCGGCGCCGCCGGTCAGTCAGGCGGTATGATTCTGGGAAAACTGGGTATGGCGGGTCATGACGTTCTGGCCGCCACATTCGTCCGCACTCTGGGAGGAATGGCCGGGTTCATCCCCATGATCCTCCTGACCGGTGCCGCCGGACGGGTTCTGCGGGGATTCAGGGACGGCGGTGCCATGACAAGGATGAGCATCGGCGCATTGGCCGGTCCGGTTCTGGGCGTCAGTGCCATATTGGCCGCCATGCACTACAGCCCCGCCGGAGTGGTGTCGGCCATCACCGCCATCGTCCCCATCGTCATCATCCTGCCGTCGGTGGTCTTTCTGAAAGACAAAGCGAACGCCCGTGAAATACTCGGCGCCTTACTGGCCGTTCTGGGCGTCCTCGTGCTGATTGTCACTTAATCGAGAATGAGAATTTCGACTCTCCTGTTCAGAGCCTTCCCGGCCGGGGTTTGCTCGTTGGAACGAGGCTCTTCCGAGCCGGCGCCCCTCAAATAGAGGCGGCCGTTCCCCTTGCGGACTTCCGGAAAGAGAATTTCAGCCACGGCGGCGGCCCGGTCCAGAGACAGGCGTCGGCGGCCTTCCTCTGTACCGAAATCGGCGGTGTGACCGGTAATAAGAATATCCCGATCCCCGTAGTCGGCCATCGCCTCCCGGAGACCGGCCAGTCTGCGAATCTGATCCGGCGTCACGTCCGAGGATTCCGGCCCGAAGAGTATGGCCTCACCGGCTTCCAGCACCACACGTACACCGTCCTCGTCGGCGCTGACCGATACGCCGGGCATCTCAGACAGCCGGAATCGGAGATTCTCTGCCGCACGGCCCCTGTCCAGGGCGCCGGTGACCCGATAATCCACTTCCTGACTGCCGCGAAACTCCTGCACCGTGCCGTCGGACATCATCATCAGAAACTCAAAGTCCTCAATTTTGGATTTTGGCCGTCCGGCATCGATATCCCAGTAGAGTTCCTGTGACGATTGTCCGCTCACCAGGCGTACGGGTTCGCTTCGACCGCGAATCGGCAGATAGAGATCGTAGTCGATGAGGATGCGGGCCAGAGTCCGCCCGTCATCCACAACGTCTCCTGCATACTCATAGGACACCAGCACTTCTCCCCGGTAGGGACCGGCAAGTTCGTCGCCGATTCGAAACACATGCACTTCTGCGGCATCGGCGGTCCATCTCGCCCCGGGGGACACGACGTCTTCGGGAAACAGCGGCATGCTCCGCAATACAGGTCGGGCGGCATCCGGGGGCACCGTCATTTGACCCAGAACATCCCGTTCGAGTCGAACGGTTTCGGCACTGATCCATTCGTTGGCCCAGGGCAGTCCCGCGATACGCTCTTCGGTGCGGAATGTGGCATTCACAACCGCTCCGCCATCCTGATCCACGCTCATCACCCGGGACACGGATGTCTCTTCAATAACGGCCCGATGACTGGCGATACCGTTGATATACACCACCTCGTCGACCCGCGCCTCGGCATGTAGAACATCACCTTCGAAGTGACGGAATCTCAAGTGGACATTCTCTTCGGCAAAGGAGGCCGGAACGGCAATCAGGCCGACTGAAATGCCGATCGCAATAACGAAGATACCGGCGGAAAACTGAATCGGGATGGTTTTCTTTGAGCAAATCTGAAACATATCACTATCATCGGTGATTTGAGTCTTCGAGAGTAGACGGAATGTTTGTCGACGGTGGAATGCCGCGTTCAGTCCGGTTCGTTCAGAACCCGAGCATCCCAGGAGCCTAAGGACAGCACCTGCCCCACCTGACGGCCATCGACAGCATCGGTGAAGCCCTCAACCGGGAGTCGAACATCACTCCGTCCCTCGCCTTCCCGGAGTAGGAACAGCCGGCTTCGTCCGTCCACGCCGATTCGACGGGCGGCATACACCCCCGGCGGCGTTTCGAGCAATCCCGTCACTCCGGCCCTCTCCAAAACCGGATCCAGAATCCGATCCATGGCCTCCGGACCGGGACGGAACGACACGTACCGGGTCTGCCCTCTGCCACGTGTATGAGAGGTGACGGCGGGACCTCCGTTCAAAGGACCATCGGCATAGACCGCGAGAACCTCGGCGCCTTCGGCATAAATCTCTTCCCTCCAGTTCCGGGCTGCCAAGGGCCTGCCGTCGCCGAAGTCCACGGAAAAGGACGTGCCCGGCGGAAGGGGATCGACATCCTCCACCCGGACTCCCGCCAAAGTTCGCAGCGGACCGGGGGCCCCGCCGGGATGGACCGCTCCGGTTCCATCCAGCCAGGCACTCATGGGACCAAGAAGCAGCACCCCGCCGTTTTCCACCCAGGATTCAAGACGGGACGCCGGGAGTGCATCGATAACGAACATCCGCGGCATGATGAGAACTTTATACGAAGAAAAATCTGTTTTCGGCGACACCATGTCCACCGGTACATTCCGTTCCCTCAAGCTGCGATACCAGTGCAGCGGTTCCTCCACGTAAGGATACGCGGCGGTAACGGCGGTTTCCATCTCCGATGCCCACCATGAGTCATAGTCGAAGAACAGTCCCACTTGGGATTCGATTCGACTCCCCGCCAGGGCAGAAAGTGCCTTGAGCTCGGCACCCAGCCGGGTGATTTCAGAAAATGTCCGACTTCCTTCCCCGGCGTGGGGCAGCATGGCGCTGTGAAACTGCTCACTGCCTCTCCGGGACTGACGCCACTGAAAATACATCACAGCATCCGCGCCATGAGAGAGAGCCTGAAAGGAATGAAAACGCATCAGACCCTCATGCTTCATGCCGTTCACAGGACGCCAATTCACCCGGCCCGCGGCCTGTTCCATAAGCATGAAGGGTTTGCCGGCACCAAGGGACCGCATAAGATCATGATCGAAGGCATTCATGACCGGAGATAAGGGATCGTGGGGGTCCGGGTAGGAATCCCATGAGATGATGTCGATTTCTTCGGCCCATTTCCAATAATCCAAGTGTTTGAACAGCGGCATGAAATTCGTGGTGACTTTCAAATTCGGAGTCACCTGATGAAGGATGTTCCTTTCGGCGATGAAGAGAGACAAGATGGAGTCCGACATGAACCTGTCGTAGTCGAGCTGCTGATTCGGATTCCTGAATGCCGAGGTGTATCTCGGCGGCATCACCTCGGCCCAGTCACTGTAGTTCTGGCTCCAGAATGCCGTGCCCCAGGTCTCGTTCACCCCATCCAGATCGCCGTAGCGCTTCTCCAGCCAGACACGGAATTCCGCGGCGCAGGTGTCGCAATAACACCTCTGCACATGACAGGCGTACTCGTTGTTCACATGCCACATGGCCAGTGCCGGGTGAGCGGCGTAGTGTTCCGCCAGCATCCGCGTCATGGCCGCCGCGCCGCGGCGATAGATCAGACTGTTGGGGCAATAGGCCTGACGGGACCCCCATGTGTATCGAAGGCCTTTTTCATCAACGGCCATGACTTGCGGATATTTCACCGACATCCAGTTCGGCTGGGCTGCAGTCGCCGTGGCCAAATCGGCCTTGATGTTGTATTCGGTCAAGAGGTTCATCACCCTGTCGAGCCATGTGAAATCGTAACGGCCTTCTTCGGGTTCCAGCTTCGCCCAGGAAAAGATGCCCAGGGATACCAGATTCACTCCGGCCCTGTTCATCAATTTCATATCCTCGATCCATACATCCTCGGTCCATTGTTCGGGGTTGTAGTCCCCTCCGAAGGCAAAGCCGTCGACAATATCATCAATCATCTATTTCACTCCATATTCATTCTCTACGCCATTCCGGGGTGAACGCAATCACAACTTATTCACTTCGTTTAGTGATTTTCAGATGAAACAAGGTTATTGCAACAACGGAGGGTTGATCATATATATTTTATTTTCAGGGAGTGTTTTAGAATATTTTTTGTCGGACATAAAACCGTCAATTTCGGCGGATAATCGACGGATTTATTCCACTATATTCATATCAATTTAACGATTATGCGTCCCTCTTGGCCAGGCGCCGACTCAATGTCGACTGATTCACACCCAGAAGACGGGATGCCAGGGATTGGTTCCCGTCGGCCTTTTCCACCGCAGCGTCAAAAAGAATATCGGTAAATTCCTTCACCGTGGGGAAATGCCCGAACAGACGCACCAGACCCTCATAATCCCAGGAGACGTCCGGACATTCTTGGTTCCGGACTTCAGGGAGAACATCCATACCCACCAGATCCCGAAACGGCGTCAGGTTCAGAACCGTGCCTCCGCTTCGACTCAAGGCATCGAATACCAACGAATGGAGCTCCCGGACATTGCCTGGAAAATCATACAGGTTGAGCATGGCCTCCAATTCAGCGGGAACCCGGGGTACCTTCTTACCGAGTTCTTCAGCCGCTTCTCTCAGAAATGCCTGTGCAAGGGGCATTAAATCCTCCCGACGATCCCTCAGGGGCGGCAGAATGACATGATGCGCCATCAGACGAAAGAACAGATCCCGGCGGAAGCGGCCGTCGTCCAGACGTTTTGACAGGTCGATGCATGTCGCGGCGACGATGCGTGCGTCGGTGGTCCGAGGCTCGTCGGATCCCAAAGGATAGTATTCCCTTTCCTGGAGAAGTCGGAGGAGCTTCACCTGAGAAGCCGGGGCCAAATCGCCGATTTCATCCAAAAACAGTGTGCCGCCCGCCGCCTTTTCCACCAATCCCGGCCGATCCGTCGAAGCGTCGGTAAACGCACCTTTTGTATGACCGAAGAGTGTATCCGAGAAGAGGGCGTCATCCAGACCGGCGACGTTGACGGTCACCATCGACCCTTCCCGGCCGCTGGCGGCATGAACGGATCGGGCCAATAGCTCTTTACCGGTACCGCTTTCTCCGGTTACCAGAACAGGCCGGCTGGTGACGGCCACAGCTTCGACATATTGGAATACGGCCAGCAGAGAGTCCGAAACGGTGATCATCTCCTGAAAAGCTTCGGGTTTTTCCAAGGAATCCCGATGAAGAACACGGCTTCCCATGGCCGTCAGTTCGCTGTTGAGATCTCTCCATTCCAGAGCATGTTCGACGGCCGTCACCAATCGGGTCCGATCCGGTGGCTTGTTCAGATAATCATAGGCGCCGATTTTCATGCACCTCACGGCCGTTTGGAGTTCTTCATCTCCGGTTATCATGATAACCGGCAGGCCGGGATAATCGGCGACGATAGTCTCAAGCACTTCGATACCCGACTTGCCGGGCATATTAATATCCAGCAGAACTAAAGATATGTCGTTGTCCCGTATCCGGTCCGGTACTTCCCGTCCGTCACTGGAAACGATGACATGAGTGTAGCCAGCGTCGTTGAGAATGGTTTCGTACAATGCAAGGGCGACCAGATCGTCATCCACCACCAGAATGGATTCGTGCTCAGGTCTTTTCATGGATGGCCTCTCCTGGAACCATTATCGGCATTTTTCACTAGAAAGTGACCTCCCCGGGCCCTAACCCTGATGGAGAAGTGTGGCCACGGTCATTGCGGTCCTGATAGACTCTGGAGTCATGATCGATTTACGCTCGGATACCGTCACCCGTCCCTCCCCGGCCATGAGAAATGCCATGGCCGAGGCCGAAGTGGGAGACGACGTACTCAGGGAAGATCCCACACTTCGCGCCCTGGAAGAGAGGGCCGCCGCCCTCACCGGCAAAGAGGCCGCACTGTTCTGCCCCTCGGGCACATTTGCCAATCAGCTGGCCCTGTTCACCTGGGTGGATCGGGGCAGCGAAGTGTACCTGAACGAGAACGCCCATATCGTCCAGCATGAAGCCGGAGCTTCGGCTTATATCAGCGGAGCCTTTTTGAGAACCATTTCTCCTTCCTCGGCGAACTGGACCGAATGGGGGGACCTCGAACCCCGGATTCGCACCGTCACGGACCAGCATTTTCCCAAACCCGGCCTGATATGTCTGGAGAATGCTCTCTCAGACGGAACAGTCCAACCTTTGGAAAGTATGAGCGAAATCCGCGTCGGTGCCGCCCGCCATGGTCTGCCGATTCACATGGACGGTGCCAGGCTGTTTAATGCCGCCTTATCTCTCGGCGTGGAGGCAAAGGATATTTCCGATCACACCGATTCTTTGATGTTCTGCCTCTCCAAAGGTCTGGGCGCTCCTGTGGGCAGCCTGCTCTGCGGCCCGAAGGACTACATAGACAGAGCCTTCTTCAAACGAAAAATCATGGGGGGCGGTATGCGCCAAGCCGGAGTTCTGGCCGCCGCCGGACTGGTGGCTCTGGATGAAGAACTGCCCAGATTGGGGGAAGATCATGAGAAAGCGGCTCAACTGGCCGCGGCCTTCTCCGCTCTGGAGGATGCCTTCGAGGTGATGAATCCGCATCCGGAGATCAACATGGTGTTCCTGAAACTGCGCCGAGGCGGAGCGGACATCGAACAGCGTTTTCTAGACCGCCTGGCCCAAAAAAATATTCTCACCTACCCTGCCGAGGGCGGTATTTTTCGGTTCGTCGCCCACAGAGATGTGAAATCTGAGGATATCGATCATATAATAAAAGTCCTGCCCGACATCGCGGGGGCAGTGTAAGGTAGGACATGCTCGTGAGCGATTACCAACTCTTCATCGATCTGGACGGCGTTCTCGTCGATTTCGATGCCGGTGTGCGTCTGGCCGTCGGAAAAGATCCGGCGGAACTGCACCCCAGGCAGATGTGGCCCGTACTGGCCAGGACACCCGGATTCTACGACAGGCTGAGTTGGACTTCCGACGGCCGAGAATTGTGGGACGCCGTTGCACATCTTGAACCGACGATTCTCACCGGGCTGCCGATGGGGAAATGGGCGGAACCCCAGAAAAGGAACTGGTGCAGCCGTGAATTGGGCGGTGAGGTACCCGTCATCACCGGCTTGTCCCGACACAAAGCCGAACTCGCCCTGGCATGGCTGGACGAGAACGGTCGCAGCGAACGAATACCCGTCCTTGTTGATGATAGGCTCAGTCTCGCCGAATCCTGGGAGGCGATGGGAGGACGATTTATACTGCATTTGGGTGCCCAATCATCTATCTCTGCACTGCTAAACCTAGGTTTTCCGATCTCAACAGACGCCGAAAACAGGCGGCAATAATAGACTCGAAAAGAATAATCTGCTTTTTTCAACGGTTCAGGCCGGTTATGCTGGTCTATGACTCAAAACACACC
>JARGFR010000058.1 GCA_029210985.1 Spirochaetaceae bacterium
TCATCCTGATGCTCACATTTGCTGTGGGAAAGGCCATCGAAAACAAGCCGGACGAACTCAGGCGCTTCTGAAGTGACCGAAGTGACCGAAAAATATCCAATTCAACGGGATAGGTGGGTCTGAAGAATCCCCTAAAAGCTTATTGAACCGTTTTCGGACCGGATTACCGCCTGAATCCCCACCGGTGTCCTGAGTAATCCTTGAGATAGTACGTATGACGGTGTCACTGCGCCTTGGGGGTCACCTGAAAAATGGGGGTGCCGAAAAGACTCGATAAGATATCGGGATTGACCCTTCTCTCCAAAGATTTTATGGTATGCGTAATGCCGTCCCCGGGAGTGACCCATGCAAACCGACGAGAACGATGTTTTCGACGAGAGCGTAGATCCGTACGATCGGAAGGTCGATTTTGAGTACGACGACGGCATCGCCGATTCGCCGGGAGATGAACTTGATGATGCCGATGAGGCGGATTGGGATGTCTCCTATGACGATGAAGTCGTCGTCCAGGCGGCACATTCGGATGAGATGGCCGACTATGACGAAATCGAAGACTGATTCAATCCTCGGTCAATCGCCCCGGTAAAACACCTCGGATTCAAACCATCGTTCTTCCAACGCATAAAAGTCTCTGGCATCGGCTTCCATCAGACTCACCACCACGGAGCCGCCGTCAATAATCCACCATGGGCCCTCATCAGTCTTCTTTCCGCCGCTTCGGGGTTCCATATCGGCTTCCCTCATCGCTTCACGGACCGCGGATGCCAACCCCCGCATATGAACACGGCTTGTGGCGGTGGCTATCACGAGATAA
Source organism: Spirochaetaceae bacterium (assembly GCA_029210985.1). GTDB lineage: Bacteria > Spirochaetota > Spirochaetia > DSM-2461 > DSM-2461 > UBA2779. The sequence continues at coordinate 815 of JARGFR010000058.1, forward strand.
GAAGCCCAAGAGCAGCTGCCGCCTAAATCTAACCCGAGAACACGGCCGCCGCCGCGTTCATCAACAGCTTCACATATGCGTATTGCACTATTTCTTGACATATCGTCCATCAAAATCCTTCCCTAAAATCACCGTCACATCCACGGTTTCGTCCCTGTTGTCTTCAATTCTTGTATGTATCAGATCACACCTGATGAGTTCCGCTACTTTTCTGGTCGCTTCCGGATTCCCTCGTCGGTCCAAGACGACAGTTCGTTCATAGTCGCTGGTTTCGGCATTCCTCACCGCGGCGATACGGAATCCATAACTCCGGAATATCTGCGCCGTCCTGGAAGCCAAACCGGTCACACTGGTTCCGTTGAGGATTTCCACTCTGACCGTCATCACATCGTCGCTGAAATTGTTTGTCTGGCCCAGAGTTTCATCGATTCGCTGAACAGTCTCCTTGATGAGCTTGCCGTCATAGTAGGGGAAAAGGACTGATCGACCGTCCAGCGACCGTCGATTCCCCAGAATGCCCTGAAAGATCAGCCTGTCGGTATCCATGGACGACAATGCCAGAACAAACGATGAGACACCTTCCGAATCAAAATCTTTTCCAATCAGGGATGAAACATAAGGGAACACCTGGTCGGAAAGCAGACGGTCGCGGTTCGTCCCGAAACTCCTGAGAAGGGATTGGGTCACCCGATGTATTCTCTCCGTTCGCTCTTCCACCACCTCTCCCGGCGGCCTGTATTCCACGTAGGATCGGGTTTTGGCCCCGTCGAGGTTCACTCCTCCGGGCGGGAAAAGATAACGCTCACCGTCAATGGTATCGTCAACCGCTTTGGGAATAAAAACGTCGATACCGCCCAAGAGGTCAACCAGCTGCTCAAATTCCCAGGAGTGAAGGGCGACGACAAAATCCAGGCGGTGTCGGATGAGTTCCGACACGGCCGTTTTATACGGATCGGCGTCTGCGGGATCGTAAAGGCTCTCCAGTCGATCAACTCGGTCAACTTGAGAAAGCAGCATTCCGGTTTCCATGGGAATCGCCACAAGAGCGGCGTTCTGAGTCACCGGATGATAAAAGAGAACCTCCGTAAAAATCGGTTTCTCGCCATCATCGACAACCAGGAGTATCCCGAGAGTCTCTTCACGCTTCATCGCCTCTGTAAACAGATCGACACGGAGACTCAGAATCGCCCAGACAACCACCCCCGCCATCAGGATGACGATGAGAGCCAGGTACCAGGCCGCATTTTCTCTGCGGGGCTTGCGGTCGCTATTACCGAGGAATTCCATAGAGACCTTTGTTTTCGATATACTCGGCCACACCGGCCGGAACAAGACCCGCCGGATCTCTTCCCTCATGGATCAGCCGACGTACCTCGGTAGAGGAATACGGCCAGATCTCGTTGTTCAGAAATACGCAGGGATAGGAAAAATCAGCCGCTTTGTCTCCGGTTCTGCGGGCCACAATCAACTGGGTTTCGGACACCAGAGCATCCACTTCCCGCCAATGACAGAAACCACCGGTCAGATCGTCACCGATAATCAGTCCGGGGCGTTCGCCCACCATGGAAATCATCTTGAGTTCCCGGATCGTATCGATGGTGTAGGATTTTCCGCCTCGGCGAATTTCGCCGTCCCATATTTCCGCCCAGCCGATACCCGACAAGGCGATACCCAGCATTTCCAGACGCTCCTCATCCGTCGCGCCGTACTCCAGACTCTTATGGGGCGGATTCGCCGCCGGTATGAACAGGATTCTGTCATAGCCGATGCCAAGAACTTCTTCAGCCAGCCGAAGGTGGCCCTTGTGGACAGGATTGAAAGACCCACCGAGTATCGCCGATTTCACCTGACCGTCGATCCTCTCTCGATGAACGAGTCGATGAGTTTACCGAGTCCGTCCCGGTTGTATACCGACACTCTCAAGATTTCTTCATCCGGAAACGCCGACTCGAGAGCCGTCTGTTTTTGTCCTGTTTCGTCCAGGTCGGCCTTGGTGCCGATGATGATGCGTCTCTTATCACCCAGGGCCGGGTCATAGCGCCGTAATTCCCTTTCGAGTATATGGACGGCGTTCACCGGGTCGTCCTCCCCCAGATCGGTGAGGTATGCCAGAGAAGCGGTCCGTGCCACATGACGAAGGAATTTGTGCCCGAGTCCGGCGCCTTCCGCGGCTCCCTCGATCAGTCCGGGAATGTCCGCAATAACGACTTCTGTTTCTCCTCGCCGCAGGACTCCCAGATTGGGAACTTTTGTCGTGAAAGGATAGGCCCCGATTTTGGATTGGGCGGCGGTGAGGGCATTGATCAGACTGGATTTCCCCGCACTGGGCATCCCGACCAGTCCGATATCAGCGATTAAAGCCAATTCCAATGTCACCGAACGCCCTTCCCCGGGCAGACCGTTCTGGGCATATGTGGGCTTCTGGTTCCGGGATGAGCGGTAATGCCAATTCCCTTGGCCGCCGCGACCGCCAAAGCAGCAGGTCCAATTTTCACCTTCGATAATCTGAGAAAAATCGTGAAAGATCTCTCCGGATTCGGCATCCCGAATGACGGTGCCGGGAGGAACGGCGATCACCATATCATCACCGTCTTTGCCGTGCATGCGCCGACCTTTCCCGTTCGAGCCGTTTTCCGCTTTGTATAAAACTTTACCGCGAAGGTGAGCAAGGGTCGCCAGATTTCGGCGGGTGATGAAAACGACGTCGCCGCCCTTTCCTCCATCGCCGCCGTCAGGGCCGCCCCGTGGAACATATTTTTCCCGCCTGAAAGAGGTGCTTCCGGCTCCGCCGTCGCCGGATCGGACCTCGAAACGGGTCTCGTCGACGAAGGCGGACATCGTATGTCAGCTCTCGGAGACGATGGAGACCCGCTTTTTACCCTTTTTGAAGTGGTAAAGCACGGTCCCTGCCATTTTTGCGAATAGGGTATCGTCTTTACCCCGGCCAACATTCTCACCGGGATGAATTTTCGTGCCTCTCTGGCGAATCAGGATTTCTCCCGCTTTCACCGTCTGACCACCGAAACGCTTGACACCCAGTCTTTGTGAATTGGAATCACGGCCGTTCTTGGAGGAACCGCCGCCTTTTTTATGAGCCATGTTTGTTCTCCTCTAAGCTCACCGATACCGTATCGGGATATTCCGCGTCGATATCGGCCAGGGCCTGCATCAGGGTGTCCGTCACCCCGCTCAGCCACTCATCCGTGTCTCCGGGCCGCCTGATGACCTCCAGGGAGAGGTTCCCCGGCTCCGGCGCATCTCCGTCGACTGTCCATCCCGTCTGCGCCGCCAGTACTCTGGCAACGGTCCGGGCCATCAGGGTGACCGCCGCACAGGCGGGATTGGCTCCGGCAGGAGCGTCGCCCGCGTGCCCATTCAGACGAATACCGCGCAGTAAGCCGGCATCATCCAGGGCCACGACGATTTCCACCATCGTCTACAGCCTCAACCGGTGATTTCGTTCACCTTAATGAGGGTGTACTTCTGACGGTGTCCCTGATTCCGGTGATACCCTTTACGTCTTTTGAACTTCAGCACATTGAGCTTGGTTCCTTTGACTGATTCGCCGACCGTCGCCTTGACTTTGGCGCCTTTGACGTAGGGTTGTCCGATTTTGGGAGTTTTCTCTCCCGAAAGCATCAGTACCGTGTCGAATTCCACCGTTTGACCGGCTTTTTCGCCGAGAAGGTCTACCTTGATGAGGCTCCCCTTCTCCACTTTATACTGCTTGCCCTTGATTTCAACCAGAGCGTACATCGCGTTTTCCGACCTCTGTCCTTCTAATATCACGCCGCGAGGCGCATCGGCCATGTATAGCATCCGCAGGGACTTATGGTCAACCGATCTGATGCATGCGGTCCCGGCAAGGCGGCCGCCTCATCCGCGTCGGTCTGGCTTTGTTGACCTACATCGATTCGATATAGGGGATGTTCAGCAGCCGGAATCCTTTCTTCAATGTGACCAGAACAGCTCTCGCGAGAACCATTCGGCTGGCGGCCAAAACCGCATCATCGGCTTTCGCGATGGGAACTTCATGATAGTAGCGACTGAAGTCTCTGGCGATTTCATACAACCCCGAAGCCAATATCGACGGATCGAGTTTGTCGGCCGCTCTGGATACCAGAGTCGGGAATTCGGCTATCCGACGACTCAATCCCCATTCGTCGTCCCGATCCAGAAGCTCCGGCCGGGGTTCCGCCTCCCGTACCTCCCGGGACGCCTTGGCAATCAAACCGGAGATTCTTGCCACCATGTATTGGAGATACGGACCGGTGTTTCCGTTGAAGGAGAGAGATTCTTCGGGATTGAAAATCATATCTTTGCCGGGGGACACCTGGAGAAGAAAATAATGCAGCGCGGCAATCGCAATCTTTTCCGCTGTGCCCTTCGGGTCTTCCACATCCCCTTCCCTGCCCTTCTCCTTAATTTCCGTCAACGCCAGAGAAGCGAGGGTGTCGATCAAATCGTCGGCATCGACAACGGTTCCTTCCCGGGATTTCATCTTGCCTTCAGGCAAATTCACCATTCCATACGACAGATGAAACAGCCGTTCCGCCCAGGTAAAACCGAGTTTGGACAAGGCGTAAAAGAGAACGCGAAAGTGGTATTCCTGCTCACTGCCGACGACATACACCAGCTGATCGAACGGCCATTGTTCATGTCTGCTGATGGCTGTACCCAAATCCTGGGTGATGTAGACGGATGTGCCGTCTGAGCGGAGCAGCACCTTGGTGTCCAGACCGATTTCGGTCATATCCAGGCGAATGGAGCCGTCATCAGCTTTGAAAAAGACACCTGAATCCAAACCCTTGAGAACTTGGTCTTTTCCCAAGAGATACGTTTCACTTTCCCGATAAATATGGTCGAAACTCACACCGGTTCGCCGGTAGGTGGCTTCAATACCGGTCAAGGCCCAACCGTTCATCAATTCCCAGAGTTTTCGAATCTCTTCATCTCCGGATTCCCAGGCCTGAAGCATTTCCTGGGCTTCTTTTTCCGCGTTATCGTTTTCCTTTGCCCATTCGGCAAACTTGACATAGAGATCGCCGACGAATCGGTCACTCTTCATCCCAAGACTCTCGGGAGTCTCACCATCGCCGAATTTCTGATAGGCGAGCATGGATTTGCAGATATGGACGCCCCGGTCGTTCACCAGGTTGACTTTCTGAACCTCGGCTCCCCGGGCCTGAAGAATTCGAGCACAGCTTTCACCGAGTATATCGTTCCTCAGATGTCCAAGGTGCAAGGGTTTGTTGGTATTGGGGCTGGAAAATTCAATCATCACCTTTCTACCGGAGAGTTCATTCCCGCTGCCCCATGCATCCGAGGCCGCTTCCACATCTACCAAGAGCCGTTTCATGGCGGCGGCCCGATTGATTTTGATGTTTAGATACGGACCGGCGGTACCGACGCCGGACTCTTCCCCGCCCAGTCTTTCCGCTAGATCGGATGCAAGAACAGGAGGCGCCTTTTTAAAGTCTTTGGCAAAGGGAAAAAGCGGAAATGACAGGTCGCCCATTTCACTTTTCGGTGGTTTTCCGACGCTCAGGCGCTTTGAGAACCCGTCGGATTCAACTCCCGCCTCTTTGGCCATGTCTTCCAATGCTTTCAGGACCCGGGATGTCCATTGGTCTTTGATGTCGTTCAATTGCTGCTCCTTCCCGGCGAGAGATATCCCGCATGTCTTTGAGGGCATTCGATCATGGATATGAAGAAACGGTCAACGCCCGAAGAACTCAGGGCTTTCCGCGTTTTTCTTCCAGGTCGACAAGATCTCCCAGGAGTTCGGCACTGCGGTCGACAATGTTGTGGACTTCCGTGAGGGTGACACGAAGGGTCTGATTTCCCTGGCCGCCGATCTCCGACATGTTGGAAAGAGTGTCATAGGTGCCGCCGTTCCCGTCCAGAATGCCTTTGAGAAGTCGAGAGAGCGCTTTGAGATCGCCGATGACGGGTATCACCATATTCTGACTTTCCCGGTCCAGATGAGTCACCAGATCGCGGTACTGCGACACAGTATCTTCACCCGACGCCGCCTCTCGTCTAAGTTCGGCATGACGAATCCCATATTCCCCATCTGAACGGGCTCTGGCTTCGAAGGCACGTATCTTGTCGGGTACTTTCAGGAACCGGCCGAAGACTTCTTCGTATTCCCGTCGGTTGTCTTTTTTATAGAATTTCCCGTCGATCATGATGAGGTTCATTGCATGATAGAGTCGGCCCGGAAATATTTCCAGGAACAGGGAACGCGTTGCCGCAAAACTCGATTCGTGTCTGGGCTGGAAGTTCTCCGGAAACTCCTCTCCCCTGTATCCCGGCACCAGCGGTATGATTTCCAGGCCCCAGAGAATCGTGAGGCCTCGTAGGATTTCCGTCTGTCTTTTTTTATCCGCCCAAAGGCGATACTGGAGAGCCAATCTGTCTTTCCAGAAAGCCTTGAACACTCGAAACCAGTCTTCGCCGCCGCCCACCGGCCTTGGAGCGTACTGGATATCTTCCGCCAGGAGCTTGAGCAGGTTCGTCCATGGAATTTCGGAATTGACCTTCCTCACGGTGTCGAGAGCAACGGCGGCTTTATCCATACGATCGGTGAGTTCCGCCTCCAATCTGGAGCTGTCGTCTCCGAGGTAATCCTGGAGCTCGAATAGAAACAAGGTTTCCAGAAGCGTGGTGGACGGTGGGGATTGAAATGCAAAAAGTGCGTCACCGAGTTCCAGTAAGGGAGCTTTCAGCTGCCTCAGGGAAGCCGCACCGCCGGCGCCTTTATCGCTGGGTGGAAACAAATTCAGGATCTTATCGTATGGATAACGTACGAGCGTCCGGAGTCTGGCCAGCGCCGTCGTATGGGCCATCATCCGCTTTCGGCGATCCGGAATGATGTCTCCCAGAATTTCTTCAAAAACACCCTCCATATGGAGTTTAATCTCAAGAGGCACCGCTTCCGGACTCAAGACGGCCAAATGCTCCGGGGTCGGTTCGATTTCAAGCCGGGATTGGATATCTTCGAATTCCATTTTTCCCAGCAAGGCATAGAAATCCGGCTTATCACCTTCCAGAGCCCTGATCAGGGGGCGGCGGAATACCTCCATCCCCGCTCTGAGTTCGGCAATAATGCTGTAGAGTTTCGGGCTGACCAATTCTCGGCGGAAGTCGACGAAGCCCGGCGCCGCCCGTTCCACTTTGCGCTGTATCTTGTGCAGAAGATATTCCTCGGTCAGACGTGACCGTCCCCTGCCGGTGAAAAAACCCATAATGATAATCCGGAACCTGGCAAACAAAGAAAGTTCGGCGAACTCTCTGTCCAGCACCACCGGATGTGCCGCCGAAGCATCATCGAGACGCATCGGTTCTTCCGTCAGATCCTGAGATTCGCCTATCTTGTGCAGCAGTGACCGTCGTTCTTCCCGTGAAATTTCACGGGCGAGACGATCGAATACGGATTCCATAACTTAAGGATATCACTAAACTGACGAGACGTCGAAAGAATGTGTCTTCGGAAGCGGATGAACTTCCACAGTTCCGGTTTTCAGATAACGAATACCGTGGACCGCGGCCGCCGCCGCACTGGTGGTGGTGGTGTAGGGAATTTTTTGGGACACCGCCTCGGTTCGGATATCCTCATTGCCGATTTGGCTGTATCGGCCGCTTGGGGTGTTGATCAGGATCTGTATTCGGCCGGATCGCAGATGATCCACAACATTCGGATGCCCTTCGTGAACTTTTAGAACCACCTCGCTGAAGATTCCCCTCTCGAAAAGGAAATTGGCGGTTCCTCTGGTGGCGCAAATCTCGAACCCGAGGTCCACCAGATCTTGAACCGTCGGGAGGATGGTCTCCCTGTCCCTCTTGTTCACCGAGACAAACACCCGACCTTTCGTGGGCAGAGGCGCACTGACCGCCGCTTGCACTTTCGCGAAGGCCTCTCCGAAAGAGGCACCCGTACCGATCGCCTCACCGGTGGATCTCATTTCCGGACCGAGGACCGGATCCAACCCTGAGAATCGATTGAAAGAGAAAACCGCTTCTTTTACGGCCCAGCCCGTTATACAGCGCCCTTCTCCGTACCCGTCGGATCCCGCCAGTCCCTGTTCATCCAGGGATACACCCTCCCACACTCTGACCGCCGCTCCCAGCATATCCACTCCCGACGCTTTGCTCAGGAAGGGTACGGTTCGGGAAGCACGGGGATTGACTTCGATGAGATAGAGAACCTCGTCCTTGACGGCGAATTGTATGTTCAGAAATCCAACGATTTCGAATTCTCGGGCAATCCTCCGTGCGGCATCCCGCATTTCATCCAGGATGAGGGGAGTTGATTTATACGGAGGAAATACCGCCGCCGAATCTCCGGAATGGATTCCCGCCGCTTCGATGTGCTGGAGTATGCCGCCGACATACAAATTCACACCGTCGCTGACGGCGTCCAGATCGTACTCAAAGGCATCTTCAAGAAATTGATCCACCAGAACCGGCCTTTCAGGTGAAGCGGGTATGCCGCGGGAGAGGAAACTCTCAAGTTCCTCATCGTTGTAGGCAATCATCATGCTACGTCCGCCCAAAACGAAAGACGGACGCAAAAGGACTGGAAAACCGATTTCTCTGGCCAGAAGCGCCACCTCCTCTCTGGAGGATGCGCTTCGGTTCTCAGGCTGCCTCAGTCCCATGGATTTCACCGCTTCGGCAAAAACCTGTCTGTCCTCGCTTCGGCGAATCTGTTCTACGGAGGTTCCCAAAATGACGGCGCCCTTTCTCTGGAGCTCCTCGGCCATGTTCAAGGGTGTCTGACCGCCAAGCTGAACAACCACTCGCTCAATGCCCTCTTTGTCCAAGACGTCACCGACATGCTCCGCCGTGAGGGGTTCCAGATAAAGTCGAGTGGATGTGTTGTAGTCGGTGGACACGGTTTCGGGATTGCTGTTCACTATCACCGTCTTTCTGCCGAGTTTTCTCCAGGCCATAGAAGCCAGGGTGCATCCCGTATCGAACTCAAGCCCCTGCCCGATGCGGTTCGGACCGGAGGAGATAATCACCACACCCTCCCTGCCGATGGGTTCGCCTTCGTCAATTTCACCCCAGGTTGAATAAAAATACGGCGTGGACGCCTCGAACTCTCCGGCGCAGGTGTCCACCAGATGAAAACATGGCTTCAAGCCGCCGGAAACTCTCATATCTTCGATCTGGTCGGGTGAAACACCGCACAGAGCGGCGATTTTTCCGTCTGAAAGACCGGCCCTTTTTGCCTCCAGATATATATCTTCTTCAGGAAGACCACCGGTGGTGGAAAGCTGTGTCTCCAGTTCCACCTGGGATGCCAATTGATGCAGGAACCAGGGATCGTACCCTGTCTTCGCCGCTAGGGCATCCATAGCCGCGGAACCCTCCCGCCGCAGTACGGAGAATGCCGTCAGCAGCCGGAGAGGGTGGGCACTTCTCAGTATCCGCTCCTCTTCTTCAGGCCTTAAATCCACCAGGTCCAATCCGTCATATCCCGATTCGGCGGCACGAATCGCCTTGTTCAAGGCCTCCAGCGCCGTTCGGCCCAGTGCCAGAGACTCTCCAACGGATTTCATCTGGGTTCCCAGAATGCCGTAGGCCGAAGGGAATTTCTCGGTCTCGAAGCGGGGAACCTTGACGGCGCAGTAATCCAATGCCGGTTCGAAGGCCAAGGCGGTTTTACCGGTAATCTCGTTCACAACTTCATCGAGGGTATAGCCCACCGCCAGCTTCGCCGAACCCCGGGCAATGGGAAATCCTGTGGCCTTGGACGCCAGGGCCGAGGACCTGGAAACCCGAGGATTCATCTCAATCACCACCATCCGGCCGGTACCAGGCTGCAGGGCGAATTGAACGTTCGATCCGCCGCAATCCACACCGATGGCCCGGAGGATATCGATGGCGGCGGATCGCATTCGCTGATATTCCCGATCCGACAGTGTCTGAGCCGGGGCGATGGTAATCGAGTCTCCGGTATGTGTTCCCATCGGATCGATGTTTTCTATGGAACAGACAATGATGGCGTTGTCCGCGGCGTCCCTCATCACCTCCAGCTCGAATTCCTTCCAGCCGATGAGAGACTCCTCGATGAGGGCTTCTCCGGACGGACTCTCACGAAAAGCCTTCTCCACCAGTGATTCGAATTCATCCTCGCTGAAGGCGATGGCGCCGCCCATCCCGCCTAAAGTAAAACTGGGCCGTATCACCAGGGGGAAGCCGATTTCCATGGCCATCGCCCTGGCCCCGGCAAGGCTGCGGCAGGATGCCGATCGCGGGGACTCCAGACCCAGGGACTCCACGACCTTCTTGAATGCCGACCTGTCCTCAGCCAATCGAATGGACTCGCCGGATGCACCGATGACTTCAACGCCGTATTTTTCCAGGATTCCCAGTTCCTGCAGCTCCAGGGTCAGGTTGAGCGCCGTTTGTCCTCCCATTGTGGACAGAACAGCGTCGGGTTTTTCTCTGCGGATGATCGCCTCCATGTACTCAGGGCTTAAGGGTTCCACGTAAATGCTGTCCGCCAGCCCGGGAGTCGTCATTACGGTAGCGGGATTGGGATTTACCAATACGACCCGATAGCCTTCCTCTTCCAGAGCTCTGACGGCCTGGGTTCCCGAATAATCGAATTCACAGGCCTGACCGATAACAATGGGTCCGGATCCGATAATCATGATGGTTTTTAGGTCCGTTCTCGCCGGCATGGGCTACTCCTTTATGGTGTCGAGGAAGGAATCAAATATCCAAGATGAATCCACCGGACCGGGTGATGCCTCGGGATGATGCTGGACGCAGAGTATCTTGAGCTTCTTGTTCTCCAAGCCTTCCACGCTGCCGTCGTTGGCGTTTCGGAACCGGACGGTAAATCCTTCGGGGAGGCTCTTCTCGTCCACCGCGAATCCGTGATTCTGACTGGTGACAAACACACGACCCGTGGATTCGTCCCTGACAGGGTGATTCACGCCGTGATGACCAAAACTCATCTTGTAGGTGCGTCCTCCGGCGGCACGCGAGAGTATCTGATGTCCGAGACAGATGCCCCACAGAGGCAAGCGCCCCATCAGATCCTTGGCCACGGATGCCGGACTTTCCAAGGGTTCGGGATCTCCCGGACCGTTGGAGAGGAGTAACGCATCGGCTTTGAGGTCCAGAACATCCTGAGAGGCAGCCCCGGACGGCAGGACGGTCACCCTGCAGCCTCGGCCGGTGAGTTCCCTGAGTATGTTCATCTTCACACCGCAGTCCAGAAGAGCCACATGGGGTTCACCATCGGGATTGAACACTTCCTTTACGCCGATTCCGACTTCACCGGTGAGGTCTCGGCCGTCCATGGAAGGCATGCTTTCCAGGTATTCCATCACCCTCGTCATCTGAGCCCTGGCGAGCGATCCCCTCTTCACCGACACAATCACGCCGTTTCTGCTGCCTTCCCGGCGAGTCTTGAGGGTGAGTCCTCGAGTATCCACCTCGGAGATGCCCGGCACCATATGAGAGGAAAGAAAGGAACTCAGTGTCAGCCGTCCTTCGGGCACCGGTCCGTCATGGAAGGAGCGCACAACCAGTCCCTGGGCCTTGATTCCTCGGAGAGGGGACCTGCCGCTTTCCGGACCGACCTCGGACCACGCATCATCGTCACCGTAGTTGCCGATATGGGGATAGGTCATCATGACGATCTGGCCGGTGTACGAGGGATCGGTCAGAATTTCGTGATAGCCGGTCATTCCTGTGTTGAAAATGACTTCGCCGCCGAAGCGGCCCTTCGCCGCGGCTAGAGATTCGGGTTCAGGCGGCTGAGCACCGAAGGACCTTCCCGGCCAGACGCTTCCGTCGTCGAGTATCAGATTGGCATTGGAATTCATGGCTTAAGGATGTATAAATATGCACTTTTAGTCAATATTTATTCATAACGAAGATGTGATTCCAAATTGGGATCGGGCCTGGCCCGACACAATCAGGCTTGCGGATTCAATTCCACAAAAAAAAAGCGGAGAAACCGACCCGATGGGGATCGATTTCTCCGCTCTAGTCCCTAGGGGAATCGAACCCCTATTTGAAGAATGAGAATCTCCTGTCCTAACCGTTAGACGAAGGGACCGTGTTCTCCATGAACATTGAGGGACTTCCCGGGGAGGACTCGAACCCCCAAAGGCAGAACCAGAATCTGCAGTGTTACCAATTACACTACCGGGAATCGCTGTACGGTTCCGGGTCGCCCCGAATCCGAGACGTAATTTATCCCAACCGGTGAAGTTGAGTCAAGAGTTCAGAGCTCTTCGTTTTCGTAATTGATCAGCGTGGTGATCTCCACACCCGGAAGTTTTTCCTGGAAGTTCAAGAAAGGCAGACCAATCACGCCAAACACGTTTTTCACCTTGGCGCCACCCTCCTCCAGAATGGATCTGGCGGCCCGCAGTGTGCCCCCAGTGGCAATCAGATCGTCAATCAGGAGCACGTTTCCACCCTGCGGGACGTCGGTCTTATGAATTTCCACCGCCGCTTTACCGTATTCGAGTTCGTAATCCTGATGATATGTTTCCCCGGGAAGCTTGCCTGCCTTTCTGACAAGTATCAGAGGGATGCCCAGCCTGTCGGCCAGAGGCGCCGCGAAGATGAAGCCCCGGGATTCGATACCGGCAACCGCACTGATTCCCGTTTCTTTGTATATTTCCACCATCCGATCCACGCAATAGCCGAAAGCTTCAGGATTTGTGAGGATGCTGGTGATATCGAAAAAAACAATCCCTTCTTTGGGATAATTACGAATCTTCCGGATTGCCTGATCCAAATCGTAGAGAGGGGTCATGTGTATCTCCTCAGGGAAATTCTGTCATGTCCAAACAACAAACACCTTATATATCAGTGGCCTGCCGGTCAATATTTATACAAAATAATTCCGTTCTACGGATATGGTCGACGAAAACCCGAAACCCGTGCCGCCGCATTCAGATTCAGATCGGATCGTTCGCCCTTGGATAACCGGTGATATCCCAGCGCCGCGATCATCGCCCCGTTATCCGTACAAAGGGCTATGGATGGAAAGTAAGTTTCCAGTTTTTTATCCTCATTCAGTACTATACGAAGATAACGGTTCGCCGAAACTCCTCCCCCCGCCACGACACGCATGATTCCCGTGTCCTTTGCGGCAAGACGCACCCTTTTTACAAGCATGTCGATCGCGGCCTTCCGAAAGGATGCCGCAATATTTTCCAGGGATGCCTCATAACCTACTGTCCGGAATTGCTCCAATTGATTCACCGCCGCCGTTTTTAATCCGGAGTAGGACACATCATATCGATGGGGCCCTTTATGCAGCCGTGGCTCAGGAAATCGAAATGCGTCAGCATCACCATTTTCGGCCAGTTTGTCCAAGGCGACTCCCCCCGGGTATCCCATATCGTAAAACTTGGCCACTTTGTCGAACGCTTCGCCGCAGGCATCGTCGATGGTGGTGCCCAGCACTTCCACTTCGTCCATCGAGGCGACCCGACAGAGTATGGTATGACCGCCGGAAACGATAAGCCCCAGATAGGGGTATTCGATGTCATACTCCAGATGAGGAGCGTAGAGATGGGCCATCATATGGTCCACGCCCACCCAGGGTTTATCCGCCGCCCATGCCAGTCCTTTGGCATAAGAAAGACCCACCAGCAGCGAACCGATGAGGCCGGGACGGGACGTCACCGCAACCGCATCGATGTCCTCTTTCAGTGAAAGACCCGCTTCATCCAGAGCTCTTGTCGTGACGTCCTCTATCCATTCGACATGGAGTCGGGATGCAATTTCAGGAACAACGCCGTTCCATGGGGCATGGCGCTCCACCTGAGTAGCCACAATATTGGAAAGGATTTTCCGTCCGTCGACCACCACCGCGACAGAACATTCGTCGCAGCTTGTTTCGATCCCGAGTACGTTCATAGTGAGTACTATAATAAAAAAACCGCAGGGGAGAGAACCTGCGGTTTGGGGACGAAGAGAGGAACACTCTCCGGCAAGAGGTCAGTTAAAAATATACTCGCGAATGGGTTCGGCCTCGTGACGCAGCTTCTTAAGGGCTCTCATTTCAATCTGACGAACGGTTTCAGGCGAGATTCCCATTTTTTCACCGATCATTTTCAGGGTTTGTTTTTTACCGCCGTCGAAAGCAAAACGATACATGAGAATGGTTTTTTCTCTTTCTCTTAAAACATTGAGGAATCGTCGGGTATCTTCTTCTAGACTTTTCCGTACCAATTCTTTGTCCGGACTGAACGAGTGGTCTTCCAGAACATCCAGTAATGTTCCGTTGTTGAGGTTGATTTCCGAATCCAGGGAAATGGTGGAACTTGCCAAGTCCATCACAGACGAAACATCCCCTTCCTTCATGCCTGTGTATGCGGCCAGCTCCTCGAGACTCGGCTGTCTGAAATATTCCTGAGCGAACTCGTCGGAAATCCGTTGAAGCCTTTTGAGTGCCTCTTCCTTCCGATGCGGTAGACGAATCGTACGCTTTTTGTTGGTGATCGCCCGGCTGATGGACTGCTTGATCCACCAGGAAGCGTAGGTGCTGAATCGCACTTCTTTACGATAATCGTATTTCTCAGCCGCTTTTATCAGACCAAGATTGCCTTCCTGAATCAGGTCCATCAGAACCATATCCGGACTCACATAAGCTTTGGCGATTTTCACGACCAGTCGGAGATTGGCGTTGATCAGAGCGTTCAGCGCGTCATGATCACCATTCTCGATACGCCTGGAGAAATCCAGTTCTTCATCGAAATCCAACAGTTTGAACCTGCTGATTTCCTCGAGATAGGCATGAAGAGTCAAATCGCTGTCGTCGTATTGTGTCTTTTTCATAGTCATCTCGGTACTATTAGAACAATTACCGTGCCAAGATGATCAATTTAAAGCCATTCATTAATATAGTTATACTATACAATGATTTGCAACTATAACAACAAAGGGCAAACTCTCAAGAATTCGCCCTTTGTCTACTTTTTCATACAATGCAGATGTCGATCTATAACGCTTCTACGAGGAAATATTCACCGAAGACCCCGGAAGATCGTCGGCAAGCTGGTCGTACATCATATCCGCTATTCCCAGGTCCGCGGTCTCACTGAGTTTCTGTGCGTACTCATCGTAAAGCTTATCCTCGAAGAGTTTTTCCCCCGAGTTCTTCGGTATCAATGTATCGTCGGCGAGAGTATTTCTCATGGAATCGAGCATCATTTTGACAAAAAGTGATTCGAAATCTTCACAGACCTGTCGAAGCTCCTCCGAATCTCCCGCCGAAGCCCGTCTGACCAGCTCATCACTTTCGGCAATGGACTTCGACGCCTCATAAGAGGTTCGCCCGCTCATCATGGGGTCAATCGTCATGATTCATTAACCTCTTTTCAGATTGTTGGCGATACCCAACATGCTGTCCGAAGTTTGAATGGCCTTGGAATTGAGTTCGTAAGCCCTCTGCGCGACAATCATACCCACCATTTCCTTCACGACCGAGACATTCGAGTTTTCCAGGAACTTGTGATACACCTTCCCCATTCCGTCCTCTCCGGGACGTCCCCGAACCGCCTCTCCCGAAGCCGGGGTCTGCATGAAGAGGTTTTCACCCACAGCCTGAAGTCCGGCCGAATTGACAAATCGATAGAGCTCCACCTGGCCGACGGTGACAGGATCGTCCTGCCCGGGAATTTTAACACTGACACGTCCCTGCTGGCTTACCGTCAGGCTGTCGGGCAGGAAGTTGGGAGGAAGAACCAGCTCGGGCATGAGCCGATATCCGTTGGAACTGACGAACTGACCGTTGGCGTCGATTTTAAACGATCCGTCTCTCGTGTAGCCCCATGTACCGTCCATGTTGAGCACCCGGAAGAATCCT
>JARGFR010000059.1 GCA_029210985.1 Spirochaetaceae bacterium
ACCAACCACATCATAAACCTCCGTGCGGTTTCGGCCCTTTTCCTTCGCTTCAAAAAGTGCCTTGTCGGCGGCATCCAAAAGTGATTCGGGGTCCATATCCATCGACGGAATTATACAGGCACAGCCGAGACTGATGGTGACGACATCGGAAATCGCGGATGCCGGATGTTCAATTCTCCCGGCCTCCACAGCCTTTCGAAAACGTTCGGCAATCCGGAAAAGACTCATTTCGTCGGTATCCGAGATGATGACAGTGAACTCTTCGCCGCCGTACCTGGCCAGTGTATCCAATCCCAATCCATTCATCTCGGCTCGAATCAGCTCGCAGACCTTCAACAGGCAGACATCTCCCTGACGATGTCCATAATAGTCGTTGTACATTTTGAAATGGTCGATATCTATGAGAATCATACCCAGCGACCGATCGCTTAAGGAATTCACCCTCCAGTTGGATGCCAGATAGTCATCAAAAAGACGTCTATTGCAGCTGCCGGTCAGACTATCGATATATGACAGACTGAAAAGCTCGACGTTGCGCTTTTCGAGCTTGGACTTTTGAATCGAGAGGTGGTCTATTTCCTGGAAAGCGTGGGAAAAAATGTAGGCCTGAAGAAAAGCCTGATAAAGGATGAAGACAAAGAAGATTCCGGCGACCGACTGGAACACCACCGCGAAGGCATTGTCCAATATGCTGAAAACAATGCTGGCAAGAAGAAACACCAGTCCCCCGAGAGAGAAAAGAAGGCGCCGGTCTCTGCCCCTGATATAGCCCCGGGTCAATGCAGTGATGTTGTACACCGCGACAACAAGAATCACCGCTTCCATCGGAATCAAGAAACGTGTAAAAAAGGCCTTTGGCGTGGACAGAATGACGACGGTGAACACCGATGCAATCGCCAGAATGACTCGATTGACCCAGCGGATGAAGTGCACGGGGTAAATATTGTAGGCGTAGTATGTAAATCCCATGGGTGCCAGAGCGAGGGCGGAGAATATGAATTTGGTCCTGATTTCACCGTCCCAGCCCGGAAATAGGGAGAGGAGCACCATTTCGTGCTTAAATCCCGCAAAGAAAAACGACAGGAAGCAGAGCAGCGCCATGAACAGAGGCGCTTTCCTCTTGCGGTCCAGCATAAATAGTGCGATTTGATAAAGCCCCATCAGCATCAGCCCGCCGAGAAACAGCGCCTCGGCGGACAACACATGTTCTCTCGATTCGCGTATATCATTGTAAAATCCGAAGTCTATCGGACGGTTCAATCCACCGCTGACATTATGAAAGTTTGAAATACTTACCACCACATCGACACTTGGACCGCTGACTTCAATCGGTAGTATCTGAATCATATTGCCCGACTTGGAGTATTGGGGGTTCGGATTCACATCGCCGATCTCCACGACTCGAACACCGTCGACGAAAACATCGGCGTTGGGCGTGATATTCAGAAACTTGATCGCCATGGTACGGCGCATGTGGGGAAGCAGAATTTTCAACCGATACGTCGCCACACCCTGAGCCGTGATTCGAGGATCTACATCACTGAGCTTGTCCCAGTATGAAGGCACATTGATATAGTGGTCCGGTGTCCCCGAGATAATTTGAAAAAAATTCTCGTAGGAAACGGCCGTATCCCAATGAAAAGCCCACTCACCGTTCAGAGCAACCGGACCATCGGAATCGAAATCGTAGTTCCTCAGATCAATCACTGCCGACTCGGCGATAGGGGTGGAAACCGAATCTTCGGCAAATAAGGTTAAGCTATGGAATACAGTGATGATAATGAGAAAATACCATCGAGACCGATTCCT
The DNA here is from genome assembly GCA_029210985.1 of Spirochaetaceae bacterium. Lineage (GTDB taxonomy): Bacteria > Spirochaetota > Spirochaetia > DSM-2461 > DSM-2461 > UBA2779. Next base: position 1,810 of record JARGFR010000059.1, read on the forward strand.
ATGTTGCATAGTGGCAATCCTAATTCCAAGTCGCATACCGGTCAACAAGAATAAACATTCATTAATCAAGTATTAACACTAAATGCACGGTCAATAAGGATATGACTGATCCTGTAACGGCCAAATGCCAATCCGTTTTCGGCATCCCATACCCCTACCCGTGGCAGCGTCTTATCATCGCCGGGGTATTGGACGCCGTCACCACTCCCATGAGTGAGCCCCTCCGGCAAATCGCGGTTCTTCCCACCGGAGCGGGCAAGAGTCTCTGCTGGATGCTCCCCGCGGTGTTATTGGAAGGACTCACAATCGCCGTCTTCCCCCTGCTTTCTTTGATGAGCGACCAGGAGCGAAGGCTGACCGAATGCGGTATTAAATCCGTTGTCCTCCGAGGGGGGCAGGAAAAGTCCGAACGAAAGAAATCCTGGAGTATGCTGAAACAGGGTGAAGTAAGGATCGTTCTGGCAAACCCGGAGGTGCTTCAGAGTCCGGAGGTGGAAAATCGCCTGGAAAAACTTCATCCCACATTCCTGGTCGTCGATGAAACCCACACCGTCAGCCAATGGGGCGAGAGTTTCCGCCCCGCCTGCGCGGAAATGGGGAGACTGGTGAAAGCCTGGAAGCCTCCGGCTGTGCTGGCACTCACTGCCACCGCCGGACCTTATATGAGAGAGCGGATCAAGGAATTGCTGTTCAACGGCGAAACACCCACCGAAGCACTGGCCGATCCGGATCGGCCCGCCATCCGCTACGGAGTGTATCCGTCTCTCAGCCGTTCTCATGCGTTGGATCGCCTGATCAGGGATCTTCCAAGACCGGCGATTGTGTTCGGCTCAACGCGCCCGAGTGTCGAGCAGGCGGCAGGTATGCTTCGCCGGCGACTAAAGGATGATGAGGTTCGCTATTATCATGCCGGCCTGAGCCGTGAAGAGAAAAATCGCCTTGAGAACTGGTTTCTATCCAGTGAGGATGGGATTCTCTGCGCCACTTGTGCCTACGGCATGGGGGTTGATAAAAAAAATATCCGCACCGTGATTCATTTGTCGCCTCCATCGTCGGTGGAGGCTTATCTGCAGGAATCCGGGCGAGCTTCCCGGGACGGAAATGGTGCGAGTGCCTGGCTGATAACGACGCCGGAGGACTGTGCGGTGTTGGATGACCTCCGAGGCGGTGCCCCGCATGCTGCGACGGAAGCCGAAGTCGTTGCCCGTGCCCGACAAGCCGTCATGAGGCAATTCGTCTCCTCCACCGGCCGCTGCCGCCGGGAGATGCTCCTGGAAAGTCTGGGTATAGAGGCCCAGGACTGCACCGGCTGTGATGTCTGCGGCGGCGAAGCCTGGGAGAGGCCTCCCGAGGAAGATTCGATACGACGTGTGGCCCGATGGAACCGCGGACGATTCCGGAAAGGTCAGCTGGCACGCATCCTCATCGGTCGGCGGAACGTAGAAATCCGAAGGGCCGGGCTGGATATGGTTCGGGGATTCGGGATGCTGTCGGGCTGGGAACTGGAGGATACCGAAGAAGCGATTGGCGTCATGATTCGAACGAAAAAGCTGAAGTACAGCGGGTTGGGTCGCCGCGGCAAGGGTCTGAAAGCCGTACCCGGTGCAGAAAGACCACTGAATTGCGCCGGGAGAGGATTGAACTTACCATGAGAGTATCATGAGAAAGACCAAAATTATTTGCACATTAGGTCCAACGACAGACGAAGAGGTCATCAGACGTCTCATCCTGAACGGCATGAATGTCGCCCGACTGAACTTCAGTCATGAAAGTCATGATTATCACCTGAATAAAATCAATATCGTCAAACGGCTTCGCGACGAGCTGCAGAAACCTGTCGCAATACTTCTGGATACCAAAGGTCCGGAAATCCGAACCGGCCTATTGCCCAAGGAAGGTGTTTCCGTCGAAAGGGGGGATGTCATAGTCCTCTCCCCGGACGAATACGATGCGCAGGTCCCTCGTATACCGATGACCTATGAAAATTTGTATCAGGACATGGGCAAAAATCGCACCATATTAATTGATGACGGCCATATAGAACTGGAACTGATCTCCATTGAAGGAAAAAATCTGCGATGCAAAGCGCTGAATCCCGGCGTCATCAAGTCCAAAAAAGGAATCAACATACCCGGTGCGGAGCTGCGGCTTCCATCCATGTCGGAAAAAGACAAACAGGACGTTCTGTTCGGTATTGAAAATGATGTCGATTACGTCGCCGCCTCGTTTATCCACAACGAAGAAGATGTTCTGACCATACGAAGATTCCTGGACGATAACGGCGGTGAAAAAATCATGATCATCGCGAAGATCGAAAACGCGCAGGGTGTGGACAATATCGACAGTATTCTGGCACTGGCCAACGGAGTCATGGTTGCCCGTGGGGATTTGGGAGTTGAGGTCAGTTTTGAACAGGTTCCCTTTATCCAGAAAACCATTATTCACAAGTCCATCGCTTTAAGCAAACCGGCAATCATCGCGACTCAGATGCTGGAGTCCATGATTGAGAACCCGCGACCCACCCGTGCGGAAGTGAGCGACATTGCCAATGCCATTTACGATTTTGCCAGTGCGATCATGCTGTCCGGCGAAACGGCGTCCGGTCAATATCCTGTTGAATGCCTTCAGACTATGGCCAAAATCGCCCAGGCCACGGAAGACAACATCTCTTATGAACAGAACTTCTATTCACATCGAAGCGAGCATTCCAAGAACATCACCGGCGCCATCACAAACGCCACCGTATCGACGGCTTACAGTCTGGAAGCCGATGCGATTATCGTGCTCTCAACGTCGGGTAAAACCGCTTTTTCCATATCCAGACTCAGGCCGGGAATACCGATTATCACGGCAACTCCAAGGCCCAAGGTGTACCACCAGCTGGCTTTGAATTGGGGAGTTTTCCCTATACGGTCTCAAATGCAGGAAAATTTTGACGATCTTCTGGACAGTGCGATGAAACTCTCCCGGGATACGGGAATTGTGAATGACGGCGATCTCGTTGTGATCGCCGCCGGAGTTCCGGTGGGGTTGGCCGGAACGACAAACCTCATCAGAATTGAAACTATCGGTGATGTCATTGTCCGCGGGAAAGGGGCTGCAGCCGGTGTGGCGTTCGGACAGGCATGTATCTGCAGGACCGCAGGCGAAGGTGAGCATAAGTTTCAGGATAACGACATCTTGGTCATTCCATCCTCCAATCAGGAATATCTCCCGCTGATGAAAAGAGCAGGCGGTATCATTCTGCAGTCCCATGACAACCATGAACATGCTCAGACCGTGGGTTTGACAATCGATATACCGGTCATCAGCGATGCCTCAGGCTGCCTGGATATCATTAAAGACTCGACGATGATTTCCATGGATGGAACAAGCGGCCTGGTTTTCAGCGGGAACGGGGCATTGAAGAAATAGCCGACCGTTCACCGACGCCGCTGCTGCCGCCGTTTTGGCACTTTCGTTCTCTAATCCTCCACCCTCACCGAAATCCATCGACCCGAGAGCCAGCCAAGAATCAGAATCACCGCATGTCCCGCTTGATAGAGACCGAAACCAATCCAGGCGCCCCATATGCCCATGTCAAAAACGCGAACCAGCAGCAAAGAGGCCCCCAGAATAAAGACCACATTCGCAGAGAACTCGCTGAACAGGACATATCGTGACCATCCCACCGACTGAAAAATAATTTCCAGAGAAAATGCACTGATTTCGATGAGAAAGAACCCGGCGAAAAATCTCAGTGCACGGGCACCGAGATTCACAAGTTCCATATCGTTTGTAAAAATGCGAACCAACGACTCGGGAACGGCGAGAACGAGAGTCATCACGCAGAGTCCGATGAACAGTCCAAGCACCTGCTGAACCCTCACGGCACGTCGGGCATCCTCGGTTTCTCCAGCTCCGAGAGCATTACCGGCCAGGATGCCGGCGCCCCGGGCAAATCCGCCGACAACGGTTTTGTTGATCCGATAAAAACTGAATATTATCTGTGTCACAGCCAGATAGGAAGCCCCCAGATTTTCCACCAATGTATCGAACGCCAGAAAGATGAACAGTGCGAGACCATTCTGAAAGGCAATCGGCAGGCTGATCGCCGAGAGTCGTCGAATTGTTCCTGCCTCAGGTCGGAAGCTCTGTTTTCTATAGGTCTTCAGCGCCGGCCGATAGGAGAACATCACCCATAAGGCCGTCGTCTGTACCGCCAGGGACAGCAGAGTGGCCAGTCCCGCCCCGGCGATGCCCAGAGACGGCGCTCCGAACATGCCGAAAATGAAAATCCAATTCAGCAGTACGTTCAGGGCATTTGAGACGACGGTAATCATCATCACGATCCGTGTGCGCCGCATCGCGTTCATGAAGCCCTGGATAATCATCCCGGCACCGAGAAACGGAACCGCCCATCGCACGTACAACAGATATTCCATCGCTCCGTCCGTCACGGCGGGAGAAGAGAGAACCGCTCCGTAGACAGGTTTCGCCAAGAAAGAGAGACCGAGGGACAGTCCCGAGGCAATGGCGGCATAGATCAGACCGGCTCCCAGAACGGGAGAGAGTGCCGCAATGTCATGATTTCCGGTTTCATTTCGACCATGTCGGCGGGCGACAATGGCCTGAACACCCACGCTGACCGGCCAGACGAAAACAAAAAGCAGCCAAGAAGTCTTGGCTCCGATGGCGATGGACGCCAAGGATTCGGCTCCCAGCCGTCCGATCATGGCCGTATCCGCCAAACTCATCAGATATTGAGACATCTGACTTATTAAAAGAGGTGCGCCGACAAAGATTATTCGGCGCAGAGTGTCGCGAAATCCGGTTATATGAGGAATCAAGCGAGAGGGTTCATGACACGCATGGTCACCATGGAAACCAGATCCTTGACCGATTCGCGATACGCTTCCGATGAATCTGATGCGAAATGGGCCTTAAGGCATTCAAGACTCTCCCAGATTTCGATCAGCATTACGGTGTCAGGCACCATTTCCTGTATGGCAATATCCGAATCGACATCGACCGCGGCGTTGTATGAGAGACATCCTTTCTCGGACCTGGATCGACTCACGAACTTCTGCAGCATGGGAATGTACTCTCCAAGACTTCCCGGATTCAGCTTTACGGTTGTGATGACGTGAATCATATATCAATACTAACCCATTGCAGCCCGCATCTGGGAGTCACTACAATCGAATCATGTCTGAAATGAAATATGAACTCACCTTGTTGGGAACGGGTACCAGCATCGGTATCCCCGTACCGGGCTGTGAATGCAGAATTTGCCGATCGTTCGATCACCGAAACCGGCGCAACCGTACATCGGCCCTGCTGAGGGCCGGAGGGCAGGCTGTTCTGATCGATACCGCGCCGGAGTTTCGACTCCAAGCTCTCTCTGCCGGCCTGTCAGGACTGGATGCCGTTTTCTGGACCCATGGCCATGCCGATCATCTCCACGGCTTGGACGATCTGCGGGCCCTAACCTGGAAACGTCCCCTGAAAGGATACGCCTCCAGCGAAACCATCGAGGAAATCCGGACAAGATTCGACTATCTATGGAAGGAAACCCAGCGCGGCGGGGGCAAGGCCAAAGTGATTCTGAATACCGTTGAACCCGGGGAAACGGTGAATGTGGGTCCGTTGGAGATGATTCCCATACCAGTTCGGCACGGAGATCTTCGGGTTTTCGGATGGCGATGCGGACCGATTGCCTACGTCACCGACGCCAGCGAGATACCCGAGGAAAGCTATCCGCTGCTGGAGGGACTGAGCATCCTTGTGGTGGGTGCACTGCGCTTCAAGGCACATCCTACTCATTTCTCAGTGGAAAGGGCCCTGGAAGAGATAAAAAAAATACGCCCCAAGAGGGCGTATTTGACGCACATCAGTCACGAGGTGTCGCACCGTCAATTGATGAAGGCGACTCCCCGCAACGTCTGGCCGGCTCGGGACGGGCTGCGTCTCCGAACCTCGGAAGTCTCGGACTAAGCCTTCACAACCTTGCCGGCCTTAAGGCAGCGGGTACACACCTTCATAGCAGTGGATTTACCGCCGACGAGGGCCTTCACCTTCACGAGGTTGGGCTTGAAAAGCCGTTTGGACTTGACGCCGATATGCTGACCGGCACCACCTTTTTTCTTTGGAAGACCTTTTCGGGGCACGCTGTGGCCCGAAATGGTACCTTTTCCGCAAATATCACATTTTCTGGACATCGTTCACCTTCTTATGAACATAAATCTACAAGCGGGACAACTTTACCGAAATACTCAGGGTGTGTAAACCCCGCTTCCAAGGTGCCTCTCAGGGCTGCAGGGCGAAAACGCTTCTGGCGAGAAGCGAGGCGATTTCACGCTTTCTGTCCATGGGCAGTTCTCCGTCTTCACGAAGCAGACTCCCCCAATTCGCCTTGAATCCGTCCGGCAGATTCTCCAGAAGCCCGATGGCGGCACTGTAGTCCCGGGGACCGGGTTCAAATACCTGATTCACGGCAAAAAGGCATTCCGCGACAGCCTTCAGAAAACCTGATAGCGACAGACGGAAATACAATTCGTCTTCCTTGATGGAAGACGCGCCGATGTCACCGAGGAAATGGTCGATACGATGATTGCAGGAGTCAATCCACGTACTCCAGAAATCCTCGGGCAGGGAGTCGAGTTTGGAAAGGACCGCTTTAATCCAATCTCCCCTTGTCCATACCACGGTTCCGGTGGCGATGCGATGGAAAAGGTAGGTTCCCCGCTCCATGGACATCCAGGAATTTCCCTCTATCGCATTAAGTACGGCGTCCACCCTCACCGTATCCTTGTAAGAGATTCTCACCGGCAGATCGCTCAGCATGAACCGGTCTTTCACACTCGTACTGGAAGATTCGAAGAAGTCCGCGTCCTTGAAATGGACTTGGCGCTTGTCCTTATCGGGGATTTCACCCTTTCGAAAGACGTCCAGGGTCACCGAAAAATTCGGGTCATAAATGTCTTTCTCAGCGAAATGCTGAAGAACGACCGCTTCGACACCGTTCCATTCCTTCAGGATTTCAACGATCTGATCGACGACTTTTTTCACTTTGGCTTTCATGATGCTCCGTCCTTGGGATATAAGTGTAGCATGTCCGGAGTCAAATGGTCATCGATTGAGTGCTTCTATCTTATCGGATTGGAAGCTCCCCAATCCGTGGCCAGGGAAGTTCAACGCCTCAAAGTGTCGGCCCGCATCAACAAAATGACGACGGCCCCCCTCCCCCCCCTGCTTCCTCTCACCGCCTCGACAGAACCGCCGAAAGTCCCGGTTCCCGGTCTTCTTCCCCTATGCGGCGAGAGATTGAAAACGACGGATTTGTTGAAATTGTCAAACGACAAACTCTGGTGGATCTGGCCGATCGACGCCGGTGATTGGCTCCTCTTGATAGCGAAGGCTCTCCGGAGAACAATCGACGGGTCGGCGCCGAAAATGAATCCGTTTCCGATGTGCGAAGGAATACCCATCGCCGCCGGGAGAGGATTTGTTCAATCCGAATTGTCATCCGGGAGCCGCCCGGGATGGCGGACACTCAAGCTGAAGTGCTGGAGAATCGAATATCTGGCGGAACGTCCGTGGTACAATTCCTGCTCTTGGCGGGAAGTCTGGCATCGACGCCTCAAACGTGCTCCATCACTGTCTAACAATGATAATCGTAATGATCTTGCTTAACGATCCCTAATCTGTTAATTTTTTGAACATGAGGAACAAGGAAGAGCTCACTCCGAGCATGGAGGATTATCTGGAAACCATCCTCCTCCTGGAACAAAAAAATCGTGTTGCGCGGGTGAAAGACATCGCCGAGAAGCTTGAGGTTCAGATGCCCTCGGTGACGGGTGCGCTCAAATCGCTCAAAAGCAGGGAACTTGTCGAGTACGAAAAGAACTCATACATCAACCTCACCCCGAAAGGGATGAAACTGGCCAAGGCCATCCTCCATAAGCACACCATCCTGGTAGAATTCTTCAGCGAAGCGTTGGGTCTGGAAGGAGAAAATGCCGAAGATCAGGCTTGCCGGGTTGAACATGCCATCGATGATGAAACGGCGGAGCGATTTCATAATCTGACCTCCTGGATCAGTAAAAATTGCTCCACGAAAACTGCACCGGGGTCGATAGCCGCCGAATGAGCGTCGAGCATACCAGGGGACAGGCGCGTATCCTATCCCATAGGGCTGTAGCCGACGGATATAAAGAGATGAGCCTCTCGTGGTCAGATGCTGCACAGGCGATACCAAAACCCAGGCCCGGACAATTCTTTACCCTCCTGCCTATACTCTATCCAACCCCTATTCTCCGACGCCCCTTTGCCTATTCGGATGCCGACAAAACCGGCTTTTCCTTCATCTATGAAATTCGAGGACCGGCAACTCGAGATTTGGCCAAGGCCGATATCGGCGATGAGATAGACTGGATCGGTCCTCTGGGCTCGACATTCCCCCATCCTCCCGAGGGAAGCAGACCAGTCCTTGTGGCCGGCGGCATCGGATTGGGTCCGATATATTACTGGGCCCGCTTCTTGGCCGAAACGGGATTGAAGCCATTGGTGATTCTCGGAGCCAGAAGCAAAAATCTGATTCCCGAACTCGAATGGCCGGAAAATCTCGAACTGCGTATCTGCACCGACGACGGGTCCATGGGCCTTCATGGAACGGCTCTGGTCGGCCTGAAACCCTCTGACATGGCATCCGCCGCCTTTTACACCTGCGGTCCCCATCCTATGATGGCGGCTGTGCACCAATCGGCATTGGACAGCGGACGGCCCTGCTGGGTTTCCTTGGAAGAAATGATGGCATGCGGAGTGGGTGCATGCCAGGGATGCGCCGTCGCCGTGGGAGACGGTACCTACAAACGAGTCTGTGTCGAAGGGCCGGTCTTTAATTCCAGAGAGGTGGCCTGGTGACCTCCGAAGCCGCTCCCGATCTCACCGTCCGCATCGCGGGCAGGCAGTTCAAAAATCCCCTGGGCGTGGCCTCGGGAACATTCGGATTCGGCGAAGAATATGCCGGACTCACCGATATGAATTCCATCGGCGCACTTTTCACCAAAGCCGTTACACCGGAGCCCCGAGCGGGAAATGTCCCTCCCCGGCTGGCTGAAACGCCGGCGGGTATGATCAACGCCATCGGGCTGGCCAACCCCGGTCTGAAAATGTTCCTGCGCGAAAAAGTCCCCGTGCTGCAATCCCTCCCCTGCCCCGCCGTCGTCAATGTCGCCGGATCCACCGTCGAAGACTACCTCCTGGTGGCCGAAGCGATGGAAGACGTCGATGCCGTATGGGGAATCGAACTCAACGTATCCTGCCCCAATGTCGACCACGGAGGGATGGCATTCGGAACTGATCCGAAAGTCTTGGAGTCCCTCACATCCGCCGTTCGGAAGGTCTGCTCAAAACCCCTCATCGTCAAACTCTCGCCAAACGTCACCGATATTGCCGACACCGCCAGGGCGGCCGAAGCCGCAGGCGCCGACGCTCTCTCGTGCATCAATACCCTCACCGGCATGAAAGTGGATATCCGCAATAAACGGCCGGTGATACCTCGGGGAACCGGCGGGCTTTCCGGCCCGGCCATCCGGCCTGTGGGCGTTGCGGCAACCTGGAAGGTGTCTCACGCGGTGAAAATCCCTGTGATTGGGCTGGGCGGCATCTCCAGCGCCGAAGACGCCCTGGAATACCTGCTGGCCGGTGCTTCATCTATACAGGTCGGAACCGTCCTTTTTTCAGAGCCCGACGCCCCGAGGGGAATTCTAAAAGGAATCCGAGAGTATATGGCTGAAGAAGGACTGAAGAAAATCACCGACATGCACGGGTTTTTCTAAGCCACACCATACTTCGGGCAAATATCTTCCAGAGGACAGTCCGGACATTCGGGTTTTCTCGATTTACAGTATTTTCGCCCGTGCCGGTTGGCGGTCATGGAAAATACAATATGGTCCTCTTCAGGCAGGAGGGCGGAAATTTCCCGCTCCAGCTTCGTCGGATCCTTTGATTCCGTGAGTCCCAGACGTCGACATACCCGGCCGAAATGGGTATCGACAATGATGCCGGGGAGGTTCCACAGATGAGCCCGAATCACATTGGCACTTTTCCGGCCTATGCCGGGCAAGGATGTCAGGTGTTCCATATCCCGGGGTATCTCTCCATCAAAATTTTCCATAATCAGCCTGGACGCTCCGATGAGGTTTTTCGCCTTCTGACGAAAGAACCCGAGAGAATGGATCACATCCTCCACTTCGACCGGTTCGGCCTGAGAAAGGGACAAAGCGTCCGGCCACCGCCGGAAAAGTTCCACAGTGGCCCGATTCACCGCCGCGTCGGTGGTTTGGGCCGACAGCGCCACAGCCGCTGTGAGCTGAAACGGATTCTCATAGACGAGCATCGAAGAGCGATCCGGATACTCCTGCTCCAGGCGATGAAGAATCTCTTCCAGTCGGGATCTGTTCCTTTTCGGACTCATATCGCTTCCTTTGGTCTCAAGGAAACCCCAGGAACCCCTGGTGGTCAATAGCCGTCGGCGGATTGACCATGCCGGAGTATCCGCCCTAAAATGCACTCCGTTATACGGAATGTAGCCCAGTGGCTAGGGCACCTGCTTTGGGAGCAGGAGATCGGAGGTTCGAGTCCTCTCATTCCGAATCCCGAGCGCCCATAGCTCAGCCGGATAGAGCATCGGCCTTCTAAGCCGAGGGTCGGAGGTTCGAGTCCTCCTGGGCGTAAACGGCGGAATGCCCCCAGACGGGGGCTTTTGTCGTTTACGGGGACCCAGGGGAACTCGAAGGGTGAGTTCGGTTGCGACCGAGGAGGGAGCAATCCGAGGCAGGACGCCGAGGAAGAACGAACCAGCGGCCCGGCGGAGTCCAACACGAAGTTGGACGACAGAGGGCGAGTCCTCCTGGGCGTAAACGCAGAAAAGCTCCCCACCCTGTCAACGGGCCAGCAGCAGCCGGTTCGGAACGGCCCGGTAGAATCGATCCGCCGGGAAAGAGCGAATCTCATCACCGTCCCGCCATGTCAGTCTTGCCGAGCCTCCGCCGTCCATCGCCAAAGCTTGGTCTGCTCCAAGATTCTTCATCAAACCTCCCGCTTCATTGTAAGAAAATCCCGTACCGCTTCGTCCCCGGGAAACCAACAGGATGATAAATTCCTCATCGGCGGACCAACCCACGGCGGAGACGGCATCCCGTGTCGGGACAGGCCGAACGGGAATTCCGTTTTGGAGTATCGCGTAAAAACCCGCCACTCCGTCGCCGATCCAATTCTTCTGATCCTTTGGTCTGAGAAGTACGGGAGTCTGATCGGAGGTGAAGCCGACGGCGTCGTGGTGAAGATTTGGAGAGGATATGGTCATTCCGTCAACCCGGAACAGACCAAGTACGTCCTGTGGCCTTCCCGATCTCAGCCGCACCGGATAATGGGGGGATCCCGTCAATCCGGCCATGACATCCGGATCCTGAAAATCATCACCGTGGTGATTCGACAACAGATGCTCTTCGTCAAAAACCGGATCGGACGGAGTGAGTCGAAGCGAACTGGCGGAGGTCCTGGAGCGAAGCCCCATCCAAACAATCCGCCCTGCCGAATTGCGGCCGCTGATCAGCTCCAATCCGTCTTCCAGCATTCGGGTTTCCATGACTGTCGCCCGGTTCGGTTTGCCCGCACAGCTTGGAAAGAACAGCAGAAAGAAGCAAATCGCGGCGAAAAGAACACGACGCATCATTCCGCCTCTGTAATCCGTGCAGTCACATCCCGCACATACGCTTCGATATCGAATTTGCGCCGCAGTCCCGAGTCGTTCATATACCGCACCGCTCCGAACACGGGGCGCTGCGCCCAAGGTCTGTCATGCATACCGAAACACCAGGCCACCCCGGCATATCCATTCGGGTCCCGGCCGTCCAGCTCGTATTTATCGTTCCATTTCATGAGCAAATGCCAGGCTGCGCGCCAATCGGAGGACCACTCAATCACTTTCTTCCCCCAGTACATCCGCATATATCCCTGCATACAGCCGGTATGGACCATCTCTTTTTGACAGGCGTTCCAATACGGATCGTGGGTGGATCCGCTTTCCATCTCCTCTTCGGTGTAGAGATAGGGGCGACTGTCCGCCGAATGGGCATCCAGATTGTCCCTGGCCCAGGCCGGCAGAGTTCCGGGATTGTCATATTCAGGAAGGTACCAAGCGTAATTCACAGCCAGTTCCCGACGAATCAACAGCTCTTCCAGAAAGTCCTCGGTGCCCCTCCCGCCCACCGAGAGCGCTCTTCGGGCAATTTCCCTGACAGAAATATGGCCGAAACGGATGTAGGGGCTCAGGCCGGACGTGGCGTTCTTCGACGGATCATTTTTATCCTCACCGTATCGATCCAGTCGTTCCTCGAGGAATCGATTTAGAACTTTTTCCGCCTCATCGCCGCCGCCGCGAAGAGTGGATACCGGGGTCGGCCTGGTTCCGAGGGCAGATTTATCTAAAACCGGATCCTCCGCATCCGTTATGTCCCGGTCGAAATGCGTCGGTTTCTCCGGAGTCTCGACCAATCCGATTCGATCGGAGAGGTATTCCTCCCTGACGCGGTTGATTCTCGGACGAATCACCCGAGCGCCGACGGCCGGTTTCTCATAGACACTCTCCACCGGAACACAGACATTGTCTTCCACCATCATCACCGGTCCCGGAGCCTGCCGAACAAACTCGCGTCTCCAGAAACGCTGCATTCCGGTATAACCCATATCCATTACGGTGAGCGCCGCACGGTCCGCGACATCCAGAGCGGCGTCATGGGGCGGGAGATTTTGAACGATGAAGAGAATTCCCATATCCCGAAGGGTTCTGGCGACATACTTCAATCCATCCAGTAGAAAAGAGGCCTGACGCGGTCCCGAGTCGACTGACCCTTCCTTGAGACCGAAAACTACAACAAGAGGCAGTTTACGCGAAGCGGCCTCCCGGGCGGCATATTCGAGAGCCAGATTGTCGATGACGCGGACCGAAGCCTGCATCCAGTAAAGAACCCAATCCTGTTTGGACGGCGATGGACGCCGGGAGAGAATGTGCACACGTTCCGGTCTCATACTTTTCAGCATAAGGTATCGTTGCCGGTCGAAACCATGCTATAGAGTTATGCTGGCTCTTCGAAGTCAGTCAGTCAGTCCGGAGACCTGAGAATGGAAAATGATTGAATACATTGTGCCGACGAATATAGACGACCGGATACTCAGCAGAGCCGCCAATGCGATGCGTCAAGGCGGACTGATTGCTCATCCCACCGATACCAGCTGGCATATCAGCTGCGCATCATCGTCTTCAGCCGGTATTGCCAAACTCAAGACGCTGAAGGATGGAGCACGACGGTATCTGTTCACTCTTTTTGCTTCGGAGATATCCCAGGTGTCTCATATCGCCGAGATTACAAATCCTCAGTATAAGATTATTCATCGCCTCACGCCCGGCCCTTACGTGTTCATCCTGGAAGCCTTGCGAAAAATGGAAAAGCTGACGGGTATGAAGCGCCGAGAAGTGGGAATCCGCATTCCCGACGATCCGGTATCGATCGCTCTCATTGAAGCACTCGGCGAACCGATGTTTTCAACAACAGCCGCCCATGCCATGGAAGACCAGGGATGGTGGGACAGCGAGTTCGCCGAAGAAAACCTGTTCGAGATGGGATGGGAGCTCGAGACGATCAGCGGGATCGATATGATCCTGGACGGCGGGGACCCATTGTCCAAGACTCTCACGACTGTGTTGGACCTCAGAGGGAACGATGTGGCGGTGATTCGTCACGGCTTAGGGCCATATGAGGGCTAAGAGGCGCGAAAATGATCCATTTTTCAATATTTTACTCCTCTAAGGGCAGAAAAGGGGTTCTCCAGCGATTGACTTACTGTATTATGGACTCTGAGAACGGATAAGCATTTCGGTCAGTCTGTACACCAGTCCCCGACATCGATCCGATTCCGAGACCCTATGCCAAGAAAAGGAATAATCATGGCCAAGAAGATTTATGTTGGGAATTTAAGTTTCCGCACCGACGAATCCGAACTGAACGAGCTCTTCGCGCAATACGGCGAAGTGGTATCCGCACGCATCATCACCGATAGAGACACGGGCCGCTCACGTGGATTCGGTTTCGTCGAAATGTCGGACGAAGCCCAAGCCGACGAAGCCATCGGAGCCCTGAATAATCAGGAAGTCGGCGGACGCAACCTGACGGTCAACGAGGCCAAACCGCGACAAGGCGGAGACAGGCCCCGCCGGGATTACGATCGGTAATCGCGATCAATCATGGTGTATGCCATGGGCATGAGAGTGCTCATGGTATGCATTATACATATCCGCTTTTTTTACATCCATCCATAATTCATTACATATAAAATATTTAACGCTCAAAACAGAGATAATCATGCAAGGCGCATTGATTCGGAAGTGTGTCCGCCTTGCCGCTTAAAACTTTTTAAGATATTGCTGTATAACAGTTTATTCCCAATCCATACCCGTGGCCCGCATCTTGCAAAGAATCAGCGGGGGCCGGTATGGACGAAGTGGACGAGAAAAATTGTGAGCTATTGGAGAATTGCAGCTTCTAC
>JARGFR010000005.1 GCA_029210985.1 Spirochaetaceae bacterium
GAGCAGGTCACATTCCTCACACGAAGTTGCGAGAAAGAGCCAGGCTACTGCCATGGCAAATAAGACATTGACAGGGAATCTCATCATCACCAGCCCACCCTCGTCCCTTTCAAGGGACGTCTTGGGGTGAATCAGGACAGGTGTTAGCGGGCTATATCGGCTCCGGACTGTACTATTTGGCGGTGGTGGAGAATCGGAAGGTCGGGCTGGTCACCGTGCCGCTCTTGCTCGAAACCGTGTAACTCCAATAATAATTAGTCTGGGTAGACAGCGGGATTGGTGTTGTTTTGCCGGAGCTGCTGTCTGATAATCCGGAAGCTTTACTGATTATCGGCGGCCGTGGGGTGCCGTTGTCCCAGTACAGTGAATAACCGTAGGTCACAGTGCCATTTGTCGACGGCCAATCAAGAACGACGCTCGTAGATACACCCGTTTGTGTATTATAAGGAATAACTTGGGCTGTATTCACAATCACGTCCCGGGAATTGTACAAGGAAATATTACCGGCATCGTCATACTGGGCGACAGAAAGAGTATGCAAACCGTCATTCAGTGCTCTGCTTGTGTAAGATGTCGCCGTAGTTGTATAAAAGCTACCTGAGTCCAGTCTTCGGCGGAATGTGCCGACGGCGTCCGACGAACCCGAACTCGTCCAGGTCCATGTCGGTGTACTGTCCGTTGGGAGAGAAGAGCTGGAAACACTAGGAGGTGAGGGAGCGAGGGTATCCCAGTCCAATTGGAAACTGTCCGAACCGGTGTTCCCGGCCTTGTCATTGACACTCATGGTGATGGTGTAAACCGTATCCGTGGATGCCGGACCTGAGAATGTCGAAGCGGCCATACTCGGTGATCCGATCGCCACAGAACCGGAGCTGGCGCTCCACTGAATGGTGTCTCCGTCGAGACCCGATCCGTTGTCTGCTGCGGTACCTGTCCGTGAAAAGGAGGAGTTGACCGGACCGAAGTTGCCGCCCGCATTCACTGAGGGGTCGATGGTGTCCAAGAAGGTCTTGCCGACTTCAATGGGCGAGTAGTTTGTGGCATCACGGAACATCATGTAGATGTACTGCCACCCCTGGGAATTTCCGGTCAGATCGAACACATAGCCGTTGGAGGGTACACCGGTCAGTCCGGAAATATCGACAATGAGACCCTGATCCAGCCACGTCAAATTGTCTTTCTGGGTAGACGTGCTGGCGGTTGGCATCTGATCGCTGACATGGAAAGAGGTAATAGCGCTTTTGGTAATCTGCAGCGGCAAGTTCAAGGATGTAGTGAAGCCCGGATTCGTCCCGGTGCTCGACACGTCATCTCGAATTACAAATGTTCCTTTGGGATAGGTTCCGGTGGAGAATGACCATGCGTACTCGTCCCTGAGAGGAGAGATGTCCTCGGCTACGAGATTGGTGGTCAATGTGATGGTGTATTGCCTCTCATCTTCCAGGTAGGGATCGGGTTTGATGGTGAGAGTACCCGTGGCATTGTCGAACTCAAGATCTTCCACCGTTAGAGGGAATGTGTTGCCCTGGGAATCGACAACGGTCAGAGCTTTGATGACAGCGTCGGGATCGACATCGCGATCAAAGGTGACGTTGATGTCCTGACCGGGATTGACGAACACCGAGTTCTGCCTTGGGCTGACGTCTTCCACTTCCAAATACCGATCATTAGCCAGCTTCACTTCATCATCGAGCTGAGCCGCCAGGACACTTAAATCCTCACAGCCAGCCAACAACAACACCGAAACAACAGCCGTCAGTACGAAAACACTTTTCTTCATTATTCATCCCATCCATACACATCTTTGCTCACAGCCGAAGAAGCCCTGAGCACCGGAGAATCGGTGGCCGTACCCAGGTAGGAATAGTGATCGGCCATCTGGGGATTCACTGAGGCCAGTCTGACCATACTCTGGTCGGCTTCACCGTAGTCTTCCAGTTCAAAACTGGCTTTGGCCAGTCCCAGCAGCGCTCTGGGATTACCGTCGTCCTGTTCCAGTGCCTGACGATAATGTTCAGCCGCCGTATCGAAATCACCACGAAGATAGGCGACGTTACCGAGATTTACTTCACCGGCGGGATAAGGGCGGCCGCTGACGGCTCGGCGGAACCAGGGTTCCGCTTCGTCCAGAAGTCCGTATTTGGCGTAGGTGACGCCGATGCGGTTGTAGGCCGCCGGCGATCCGCCGCTCTGATTGATTCTGGCCTGGAGATCCCGGACGATTGGTGTCACATCCTGGTAGACCAAACGATCCACCGCCGCTCCGTAGGCCGTCATCACTTCATCCGGATCCGGAAGGAACACCAGTTCCCCGGTTGGATTCTCCACCGGCTTGTATGTGTTCCAGGCATCGTGGGTGGGATAGAACCCCTCGGTTCCGGCCGCACTGGTTTCCCGCCATTCCCGGGCACCGACCCGCCAGGCTTCCAGGAATCCCTGCTCCACCAGGGTCACTTCCACCGGAACCCAGGCATTGCCGTCACGATTAATCAAATTGCTGGTGTCGGCAAAAACCCGTTCGGCCCTTTCCATGGGGATTCCCAGATCGAAGGCGGTATAGATATGCCCCGGCGCCGTGATGAAAGCGGTGCTGATGCCCGCCGCTTCAAGCATAGCGTTGTAGAGCACAGACAAATCGTCGCAGTCACCGGCCTTATAGGCCAGTGTTTCGGCAGGGAACTGGATATAGTCCACCGCTTCGAGCTGCTCGGAGAGATTGGCATAGGCCGACGCCGGATCGACGACGTAGCCCGTGCCGTGGATGGTCAGGGCTTCGAACAGCCCCATGCCGATACGGAAATTCAAATCGAAGACGTCCCGGTCGTCACCGCGGATGTTGGCGGCGATGTTCTTGGAATAACTTTTCACCACCGGGTTGTTGGCCGTCACAAACGCGGCGGCTTTTCGGTCGTCGTTCCAGGTCATAGCGTTTCGGTTGAGCAATTCGACGCTCACCGGCTCGACGTAAGAAAAATCCTGTCCCAGCCATTGGTAATCCACATGGATCTCCCCGGCCACCACCAGACCCTCGGTGACTTCGAAGACATCGTTTGAGAACAGCGCATAGAGCGAGACTTCAATCTCATCACCGCTGGAAAAGCTGTCGATCTGCTGCCCGGAGGGTTTGGGCCGGTCCATATATTGAGGAACGTAGTAGCTGACCCGGACATTTTTCAGAGCATCGCGCTCACCGTTCCGAAGGGTGACCGACCCAAGGGGATTGGTATCGTAATAGGTATAATAAAGAGGATAGATCGGCGCCAGCTGAGGCGTCATCTTGATGTCGGCGCCGGTTTTGGATGTCCCGAGGTTGTAGACGAGGTTCACCGATACACTCATACCCTTGTAGAAGGTTCCACCGTTTCCAAAGGCCATCCGGTAGCCGCCTCCCAAACCGAGATTGAAGGCCGGGCTGAGCTGGAAATCGACATCCACTGCCGGTTCCACGAACGGAACC
This sequence comes from Spirochaetaceae bacterium, assembly GCA_029210985.1. Classification (GTDB taxonomy): domain Bacteria; phylum Spirochaetota; class Spirochaetia; order DSM-2461; family DSM-2461; genus UBA2779. Next base: position 3,458 of record JARGFR010000005.1, read on the forward strand.
AAGTAGGAGTCACCGTCCCAAAGGAGTACTTCGGCGCCGCCGTAAACCGAGCCTTTGAGAACAAGACGGCTGACGGGAACATACCGCGCTCCGGCGCCGACACCCAACGAGACACTCTGGAGATTCTTTCCGGCGTTGTATAAGGGCAGAACACCCGCGTCGAGTACGCCTTCGGCATAGAGCCATTGGGCAAAGGGCATGCCGATTTCGCCCTGAACGGAGGCACCCCCGCCGACATTGAACAGTCGTGTACCGTCGTCTGCCGTCGTATCGATCGGAACGAGGATTCTCGGTTGGACGCGAAGGGACGTGTTCACCTGTCCGGTGGCCGTGTGGGCGACCAATCCTAAAACGATCAGCAGTTGAAATATTTTTTTCATATCGATGGCTCCAACCCAGCGCTATTACCGAAACAAGACTTAGTAGTTCAACAACGCACGATTCAGTATGCGCAAAGATTAAGGTTCAGTATCAATATAATACATAGAGCGAAGGTTTTCTGGAAATAATCAGCGATTTGAGCCGTTCGGCGGCATGTCGGACAGAACACCGGTGCTATCGCCTGTCAACACGTCTCCCTGGTCTTCCTCGACTGTTTTCAGCCGCATTACCAATCGGTTCAGGACCGAGTATAAATCGTCAATCTTTCGCCCTTGCTCGGATATAATCAGATTCATCTGATTCACCTGATCTTCCAGATAACTGAGCCGCCAATCCAAGGACTCATCAGACGGCATGTCTGTCACCTCTTCTCGCTATACCAAGGTGCATTTCGGTCGGATCTTTATCTTTATGCTCGATAATTATCGCATGATTATCGCGCCGGCAGACGCTTCGGCAGTGCTTGCCGTCAATACTGCGGATGGGACACCGATCATCCACCAGATCTATGGTCAGCATCGTTCCCGGAAGTATTGTTCTGCACGGGACAGACAGTGACAGCAGCTCACCCGTATCCAGCCGTGCCAAAAGAATCTGATCCGTTAATGCTTTCAACACCACCGCACGCTTCATTACACAGGATAATACTCCATAATTTCTTGCTATACAACGAAACATGTGTTCACAGCTCACTCATCCCTAACTCAACATGGAGGAATTGTCATCTTATCTACAGAAACACCCCATGATGGGTTCACGGATTCTCCATATTCAAGAATTACATTTCGAATCAGTCAACGCGGGTATCAGCAGCCCTCCGCGACTTTTTCATAGATTCCTCCTTTTCAGTGGTAAACCGGGTCGTACGTTGTGCGGCCCGGTTTTTTTGTTCATTATTTGGCATCATCCGGTGTATGATAGTTTGGATTCCTATGATCAACGCCAAGACCGATCCATCTTACACCAATTTCCGCTCTATCCCGGATGATATACCCGAACCGGTTGTCAAAGCCGGTCTGGCTCTGATACCCCATCTTCAGAATAAAGAGGATAGGAGCAAGCTTGCCGATGTACGGTACAGGATCAGTATCGCAAAGATCGCACTCGGCCGATACGAATCGGCATTCCGATTTCTGTCTGAAGCGCGTCAGATTCACGATGAATTGGAAGACCACCCGGGCTCCTTGAGAGATCAGCTGGCTTTGGGACTCATTTACGACCTGTCCGAACAGCCCGAAGCGGCGTTCGAAACATATCTTGCCGTTCATGACAAAGCCCGGGGAAAACACTGTCGGGAAATAGAGATTTTCGCCGCCTGCAGTCTGGCTCGAATCTGCCGGCAGCAGGGACGATATGACGAAGGCCGGTGGTTTGTCGATGCCGCCCTTAAAAAGATCGAAGATTCGGATCGACAGAAATTCCGGGGCAGCGTGATGCATGAACTCGGCTGCATCGATATGCAGGAGGGGCGTCTGGAAGAGGCGACTCTTCATCTGGAAGAAGCCGCACGATTAATGAAGGATCCCTCATCGGATGCGTTCACCCATGAAGTTCTGATTTCTCTGGGAAGCCTGTACATTCAGAGCGAACGATATGAGGATGCGTTAAAAGCACTGAATTCCGCATTGCATCGCTGCCGCAGCCACGGGATACCCAATGGTGAAGTGCATGCACTGTTTTACCTCGGCGATCTCCGGGAAAAATCCGGGGATGCCGTCACGGCCGCGGGTTATTGGAAACAATGTCGCGATCTGGCCGGCACACTCATGCTGCGCCGGTTGAGAATACAGAGCGGCGAGCGTCTTATCAGTTACTATCGGAGCGAAGGTGATTTCGAATCGGCCCTGAACCTCCTGGAAGAGATACGCCGGGAAGAACAAATGATTAAAGATGAACGCTTACAGCACACGATAAGCTCCTACGATCAGAGCACGCGAATAGACGATCTGGAAAAGGAGATGCAGGCCTGGAGACGCCGCTCCAGCGAACTGGAACGCATTCGCAGCGAACGGGAAAATGCCATCCGCGAACTGGAAGCGATCAAGGAAATCGGACAACAGATTACAGCAACCTTGGAGCCGGACGTCATCGTTCAGGTGATTCATGACAGGCTGTCCCAACTTGTCACCGTCGACTCCCTCGTCATCGCGTTCTACGACCGGGAATCCGATGAAATCGATGCCAAATATGTCATAGAAAGAGGGAAACGTCTGGAATCGATACGCATACCTTTGAAAAAAGGCCGGAGTCTTGCGGGCTGGGTGATTCTCAACGATGCCGATCTGATGATAAACAGCCGGGAAGAAGGTGCGGCATATACAGATGAGATTGTCCATATGGACGGCAGTCTAGGAATCAGCGAATCGTTTCTCATCGTCAGACTGAAAATCGAAGGAAGCATTATCGGTGTTCTGACTGTTCAGGCGGAAACCCAGAATCGGTATCGGGAGCAGAATCTGAGGGTGCTTCAGGCCCTGGCCGGTTTCGTCGCCATATCCCTCTCCAATTCCAATGCTCACCAGAACCTGGTACTGGCCAACGAAAAGATCGCCCATATGGCCACCCACGACACCCTCACCGGTTTACCGAATCGAATGCGGATTATGGATCGCCTCGGACAGGAACTGAATCGCGGCAAGAGGTACAACGCGTCTCTAGCGGTTCTGTTTATCGATCTGGACGGCTTCAAGGAAATCAACGATACATTCGGACATCGGGCCGGAGACAAAGTGCTCCAAGTGCTCTCGGACAGGCTGCAAGACGCCATCAGGTCCACAGATGCCGTGGGCCGTCTTGCCGGGGATGAATTTCTTGTCATCCTCACAGACGACTGTACACCTGAAAACGGTTTGCTGCTGGCCGGCCAGATACGCGGGGAATTATCCCATCCTATTGATTTTGAGGGAAACAGAATGAAAGTCACCGCCAGTATAGGCCTGGCGATGTATCCCGAAAACGGTACGAATCCCGGTGACCTGGTGAATGCCGCCGACCAGGCGATGTATGATGCCAAGGACAGCGGGAAGGATATGGTGCGTCTTCGATCAGGGGTTCATAACGACAGGTAAAAAAACCGGGAGGCCACCGGTACGGCACGGAATATATATTCCGCGGCCCCTCCGTACAGTGCCTCCCGCTGAATTGAGTATAAGTAGCGGCGGGGAATGATGTGTACGGGCCTTTCCTCATTTTCGTACATGACAAATGTCATAAAATAGCCTTCCGAAGACGGTCAGAGGAATGAGAGGTGTGTTAAAATCATACGGCTCATGAATATGAAATTTCGGGACAGCGAGAACGAACTCATCCGGATATTCCGATTCTTCTCCGGTGGAGTGGCCCTTGTATTCATGCTCCTCCAGGTGGCGCCCGGTCCGCTGGGACGCATCGATCCGGCCGGAAGACGCGCCATGTTTCTTTTCTCACTCACCTACGGAGTCATTTTTATCTACTTGATTGTCCCGGGACTCCAGGGACTGATGAAATCATTCTATCTGCCTCCGGTCCTGATCGCGGCCAGTGTGATTCCCATCGCCATCATTAATGCGAAATATCGGCAATTGATGTCCACCGGGGGTTCCATCAACACCCTCGACGACACCATGACGGTGACGATCCTGTTGATTTTCCCTCTGATTACCACCGCATGGAAATATCGTTTTTCCATCGTTTTCCTATTCTTCGTCGTCATGGGTTTTCTGGACCCCTTACTGATTATCCTGGTCAATGAGAGTTTCACTCCGGAGATTTACAATGCGTTCAACGCCTCACTCGTGCGCATACTCGCTCTCGGTGCCGTGGGGTTTATGATTACAGAGCTCAGGGATCGGCAGAGATACGAGCGCCGGCAGCTGGAAGAAGCCAACAGGAAACTGGAGGACTACGCTAAAGCCAGCGAACGATTGGCCGCCAGTCGGGAACGGAATCGTATCGCCCGAGAACTTCACGACACACTGGCCCATACTTTGAGCGGCCTGGCCATTCAGCTGGAAGCGACCGAAACCGTCATCGACCCGAACAATGATCAGTTGAAAACCATGTTGGATAGAGCCCGCACGACGGTTCGAGACGGATTGGGTGAAACGAGGCGAGCCCTGAAAGCCATGCGATCCAGCCCGTTGGAAGACCTGGGGCTCACCTTGGCCCTCGGGCGGCTGGCCGATGACGCTTCCGGACGGGACGATGTCGCGGTGACGACGGATCTTCCGGTGGAAATCCCCGATTGGGACGAAAGCTTGGAAGAAGGCGTCTATCGAATCGCGCAGGAGGCCCTGGAGAACATCGTTCGCCATGCCCACGCCTCGGAGTCCTTTATCAAACTCACAGGTGACATGACATTTCTGAAGCTCGAGATTCGGGATAACGGACGAGGGTTCTACCCTCCCCATGTACCGGATGACGGACGTTACGGCATTCGCGGGATGAAAGAGCGGGCCGAGGCTTTGGGCGGTAAAATCACGATTGAAAGCCAACCCGGCAAAGGAACCCACATCATGTTTTTATGGGGAGCTGAATCATGATTTCCATCATTGTGTGCGACGATCAGGACATCGTTCGGCAGGGCTTGAAGACCATCCTGGAGACCGATGACGAGATTCGGGTGACTGCAATGGCCGAAGACGGTGAGGATCTGCTCAGGAAAATCGAATCGGTCGGCCCGCCGGACCTTGTGCTCATGGATCTGAAGATGCCGGTGGTGAACGGAATTCAGGCGACCCGACAGATTCGGTCACGATATCCCAAGACCAAAATTCTGGTGTTGACCACCTACGATGACGATCAGTGGATCGTGGACGCCATACGATCCGGAGCATCGGGTTATCTTCTCAAAGATACGCCCCGAATCGACCTGATCGATGCGATCAGGGGCACTTTGATGGGTCAGACTTTCGTCGATCCGTCGGTGGCCGGGAAAATGATGGCCATGGCCGCCGGAACAATGCCTCGGCCGATGGAGTCCTCGGCTCCGGAAATCCGTCCGCGTGAAAAGGAAATCCTCATCCTGATCGCCCGAGGTCTTTCCAACGCCGACATCGCCGCCGAACTCTACCTTTCGGAGGGCACGGTCAGGAACTACGCCAGCGCACTGTTTAGCCGCATTGGAGTCACCGACAGAACCCAAGCCGCCATCGCCGCTCTCCGTTACGGAATCATCAGCCTGGACGACATCTGATTCAGCCGGGTAGGATGAGTCCGGAGGGGTCTCTTCATATGAAACAATCGCACATCATCGCCGTTGCCTCGGGTAAAGGCGGTGTGGGAAAAACACTCACATCGGTGAACATCGCGCTGGCCGCGGCCAGAGAAGGCCGGCGAGTGGCCCTGGTGGATGCGGATCCCCTTTCCAATGTCATGGCACTGCTGGATCATCCCCTGCCTGAGCGGGTACTGCCCGAAACTCTGGACGATCCGGAATCCCAGGCATTTCTCGTCGCCCCGAGATTCGAGGTGGTGTTTCCCCAATCAAAATCATCGGCCCCTCAGGCCGCCGAACTGGTTCGTGCGCTGATTACCGACCACAGGAAGTGGCTATTGAACCGCTACGGGCTGATTGTCATCGATATGCCCGCCGGTGCCGAGGAGTTTACCTACCTCCCCCACTGCGATGCCATGATTCTGGTCACCAATCCGGAGCCCACCGCCCATGTCTCGGCCGGAGCGCTGCTGCGGAACGTCGGCGGCATGCTTGGAGATACACAGGTCTATCTCTGGCACAATAAATACGAAGCTCGACCCGACGAGGAATTCGATCCCGATGATCTGGTGGGCAATTACAATCGTAATGTCCCCGCCGAGGAAAGACTCACCTCGGATCCGCCCCCGGCGGTGGCGTTCGTGCCTCCGGATCCTGCACTGGATTTGACGAAAACCGATCCGGCTATCCTAGTTGACCTCCACAGGGCCCTGGCCGAAACACTGGATGCCCTGGCCGACGCATCACTGCCGCCTCTGCCCAGTTCCGGTTCGGACGGATTTCGCTCCGCGGCACTGATGTCCTACTTCCTCCGGAAGACCGACGGCAGCGAGAGTCCGGAAGCCGTGATTGCCGACCTGGAGAGGTTCTTGAAAACCGAATCCGGGGAAGCACTCCCGGAAAAACAGAAAGGTGAACTCCTGACATGGTTGGAGGATTCGGTCCAATCGCCTCTGAGGCGTCAGATCGTCAAGTGCCGGGAAGTGCTGGGTCTCTATCTGGAGTATCTGGAGACCCGGGACAAGACATTCTCGGCACCGACCGTCGGCATCTCGCCAAAAGCTGTGGACAGAGAAGTCATCCCCTTGCTCAAAGGACTCTCCTGCCTGCCCACCCGTTCGCCGCTTCTGAAAATGTCGGCAATGCTTCTGTTTCGTTTCAACCTCATCAAACTCTTCGGCAACGAGTCCGCTCGGAAGCTCATCATCGCGTTTATTCCCCGGCGGTATGTATCCGGTGAGTCGGTACGGGACCGTCGTAAACAGATTGTACGGCTTGTGGGAAGGGATTCGGGCTATCAGGAACGGTATTTCGCCCTGGTGAAGAAACTCTATCCGGTGATGAGCCGCCAGCTGGATCACCTGGTTCACACATTCGATCTGCACAGCCTCTTGTTCCGAAGACCGGACGGTTCGCCGGCCAGGAATGCCTACGCCAAACTCTTCAGTGCGACCCTCTACGAAATCATCAACAGCGGCCTGGGAATCGTCGCCGGGTTTCGGTTCCGTCCCTCTTCCCGAGCCTTTAAACAGGGTTATGACACATTGATGACTCATTTACACCGGAATACGACGGACCGTTAGGCCTCCTGACATCGGGAATTGCCGTCTTGTGTCCCTCGGGTCACGGTGGGTATCATGTTCGGCATGACCATCATTGACAGAGCCCGCACGGCACGAGATGCCGGCCGACTTATTTTGTCCAGAGGCCCGGAGTCCCGCAGCGCCGCCCTCCGTGCCGTCAGAACGGCCCTCGAAGACCGTTCGAAAGAAATATTCGGCGCCAATCGCATTGATATGGAGCGCTCGGCTGCCGAAGGCTTGGCCGCGCCCATGCTCAAACGCTTGAAGTTCGATGAAACGAAGCTCGCGAGGGTGAACGAGGGCATCGCCGCTCTGGAAAAATCCCGGGATCCCATGGGCAAAGTCCTGGAGCGCCGGGAACTCGATGACTCGCTGATTCTCAGCCGTGTCGCCGGACCCATCGGCGTCATCGGTATGATCTTCGAATCCCGCCCCGACGCATTGGTCCAAATCGCCACCCTTTGTCTGCGATCGGGTAATGCGGTGATTCTCAAGGGCGGTTCCGAAGCTTTGGAAACCAATCGAGTTCTCAGCCGTATTATCGCCGAAGCATCCAGTGATGAGTCTCTGCCCGAAGGCGGGCAGCCCCGGGGGTGGATTCAGCTCGCCGAGACCCGTGAAGACGTCCGGGAGATGCTTGTGTTGGACCAATTCATCGATCTTCTCATACCACGGGGTTCGAACGAGTTTGTCGCCCGGATTATGAGGGACTCGTCCATCCCAGTTCTGGGGCATGCCGACGGCATCTGCCACGTGTATCTGGATGCCGCGGCCGATCCGGCCAAAGCCATCCCCATCGTATTGGACTCAAAGATGCAGTATGTGGCGGTCTGCAACACCGCCGAGACCCTGCTGGTTCATCAAGATGCGGCAAAGACCCTTCTGCCCCCGATAAGGGATGCTCTAGTGAAGGCCGGATGCGAGCTCCGGGGCGACGATCGGACCCGCGCGATCATTGAGGTCAAGGAAGCACTCGAAGAGGACTGGGCCACCGAATACCTGGATGCCATCCTGTCCATAAAGGTGGTGTCGAGCCTCGATGAGGCGGTGAATCATATTCATACCTACGGGTCCGGACATACCGAGGCCATCGTCACGGAAGATGAGCGTGCCGCCGAAGAGTTTTTAGCCAGAATCGATGCGGCGGATGTCTTCCATAACTGTTCTACGCGATTTGCCGACGGATTTGTGTTCGGACTCGGTGCGGAAGTGGGCATTTCCACTTCGAAGATTCACGCACGCGGACCGGTGGGAGTGGAAGGTCTCTTAAGCTACAAATGGCAGCTCCGGGGCTCCGGGCAAATCATTTCGGATTATAACGAAGGTCTCAAGACATTTACTCACAAAGAGTTGGATTAATATGCGAGATTTCTCGGACATCGATCGAGCCGTCATCAAGGTGGGAAGCAACGTACTGACTCCCGCCGGTATGCCCGATCGGCAGCGTATCGACGCCATCGCCGCAGACGTTGCAACGCTTCGGAAAAGCGGCGTCGCGCCTATTATCGTCACCTCCGGTGCCATCGCCTTTGGCGCCCAGTCCCTGGGGATGAAGAGTCGCCCTAAGAAGGTTGAATTGAGACAGGCCTGCGCGGCGGTGGGACAGCCGATTCTGATGAATCACTGGCGGGACGCCTTAAAGAGTCATGGAATCACGGCCGCCCAGATTCTCTTGAGTCGTGAGAGCTTTGACGAGAGGCGATCCTACCTCAACCTGCGCAACGCCGTGGAGAGTCTCTTGGCCTTGGGTGCCGTCCCGGTCCTCAACGAGAACGACAGCGTATCCACGGCGGAAATCGGAGACGTTTTCGGAGATAATGATTCGTTGAGCGCCCATGTCGCGAGCAAGCTGGATGCCGAACTGCTGGTGCTGCTCACCGACATCGACGCATTCTACGACAAGGATCCCAGAAATCATCCCGAGGCCCGACCGGTCAGGGAAGTGGAGATGATTACAGATGATATTCGGAATGCGGCCGGGGACGCCGGCAGCGAGCATGCCACCGGCGGAATGAAGACAAAAATTCTCGCTGTGGAAGTCGCATACAGGGCCGGCTGCCGGACGGTGTTGGCCGACGGCCGAACCCGGGACGTGCTCGCACGCATCTTCCGCGGTGAGGAAATCGGTACGCTGTTTCTGGCCGGTAACCGTATGGGAGCCCGGGCCCGATGGATACTCGGAGCAAGACCCAAAGGAGGCATTTCCGTGGATGAAGGCGCCTTGATGGCCCTGGAACGGCGGAAGAGTCTGCTCCCCAGCGGGGTCGTCGATGTCACTGGAGTGTTCAACATCGGTGATGTGGTCCTGATAGAAAGCGGTTTTCATGCCGTCGCCTCCATGAGCAGCGAAGAGATACGCCGCGTTATGGGACACCACTCTAGAGACGTGGTAACCATTCTCGGCCCCGGCAGACGCGAAGAAGTCGCCAGAGCCGAGGACATCGTTCCGCTAATCACTTATACTGGATAAAATATGTGTATTCTAAACAAAGATGAGGCTTGGAATGTTCTTATCGTCGATGACGAACCTGAAATACATGTCTTGACGAAAACCGTTCTCAAGGGCGTGGTCTTTGAAGATAAACCCATAAATTTTCTCAGCTCGTATGATGCTCCCGGGACCAAGGAAATTCTTGCCGGCGATACAAATATCGCTTTGGTACTGATGGATGTGGTGATGGAAGAGCAGAACACGGGGCTGGATCTGGTCCGACATATCCGAGAAGACCTGAACAACAGGCTGACGAGAATCATCCTGAGAACGGGACAGCCCGGCGAGGCGCCGGAACGTAAGATTATCGCCGAATACGAAATCAACGACTACAAGGAAAAAGTCGATCTGACTTCCAATCTTTTATTCACCTCCGTCGTGAAATCTATTCGGAACTACCGCGACTTGAAGACAATAAAGGACATCAATGAGGAGCTGGAAAAAAGCCGGGAAGGCCTGACAAGGATGCTGCGTACCTCCTCCGGACTATTCGGATTACGAAGTCTTGAATCTTTTCATTCGGAACTCGTGAAAGAAGCGGCGGTGATGATGGGACGTTACGGCAGCATGATGCTGACCGGTGCCGGGTTGGATACCATTGTTCGGGCCGAAGGAACATGGAAAGATACGATCGGGGCACCGGTATCCGATATCGTACCCAGGAATGTCCTGAAATCCGTACCTGACGAATTCGGATCGAGTGCCGTCCTGCTTAAGGATGGTTTTCTTTTCGGTCGATTGACATCCCTGCAGGGGCCTGCCCTCTACCTGATCAGCGCTGTGAAGCAGTCCCAGGATGAAGGAGAACTCCGATTACTCGAAATTTTCCTGGGCAATGCCAATATCGTTTACAACAACCTGTCTCTTGAAGCCGATTTCCAGGCCACCCAATCCGAAATGATCGGGCTTCTGGGAGACGTCATTGAAAACCGGTCTCAGGAACTTCAGGGTCATGTATCCAGGGTGAGCGAATATGCGGTCTTTCTGGCCAGAAAAGCCGGCATATCCGAAGAGGATTTGGTGGTACTCAAAGACGCCGTACCGATGCACGACATTGGCAAAATTGGAATTGTCGATGCCATTCTTCAGAAGCCCGGCCCGCTCACAACTGAAGAATTTGAGACGATGAAAGGACATACGACCATCGGCTATGAGATTCTCCGATTCTCATCCCGAAAGCTGTTCCAAATGGCCGCCATCATCGCAAAAGAACACCATGAACGATGGGACGGAAAAGGATACCCAAACGGCCTCGCATCGGAAGAAATCCATCAGCTCGGCCGAATTACGTGCATCGTTGATGTCTTCGACGCCCTCTCCAGCGACAGGGTGTACAGAAAGGCATGGGATTTTGAGAAGACTGTTCGTTTTATACGAGACGGCCGCGGCACACAGTTCGATCCGGAACTCGTTGATTTGTTCCTTGAGGAGCCGGATCTCATTAAAGAAATTATGGTCCGTCATGCGGATTAGAAGGGATTCGGATCAGTGGCAAAACGAATAGATTTAGAAAAGACGGAGCAAGTGGAAATCACCGGCAGCGGGTTGATTCTGGATATCACCCAGGATGAACGGGGACGCATATTGGTCCGGGTGGAATCTGAAATCGGGGGACGACGAATCCTGATCAAACAGCATGAAGAGGACGCCCGGTGTATCGTCTATTCCCTGGACGCACCCTTGGAAGGCCCGAAACTCACCCTGGTGAAGTAGAGGTTCAGAAATACTTCTTCATCAGTTCCTGTATGGGAATCGGTTTCGAAAAGAGGAATCCCTGGAAAAAACGGCAGCCGCGATCCTGCAGATACGCCAGCTGGTTGGGCATCTCCACACCTTCGGCAACGATGTTCATCTTCAAGTTGTCCGCAATAGAAATAATGGAATTAATTAAAGCCTCGTCCCGATTGTCTCGCGAAATTCCGAATGTGAATTTCTTGTCTATTTTGATTTTATCCAAGGGAAGATTCTTGATGTAGCTCAGGGAGGAATAACCGGTTCCGAAATCATCCAGCGCGATGTGGAAACCCCGTTCCCGCAGACCTTTAAGGTTTCGCAGAACCTGTTCAACATTCTCTATCAGGGCACCTTCGGTAATCTCAAAACCGATGTGTGAGCCGTCAAATGAACGTTTGCGGCCTAGTGCCGCGATCCTATCCACCAGATCCCGGCTTTTGAGGATTTTTGGCGACATGTTGACATTGATCCTGACTCCTTTCGCTTTGGCTGCAAATTTCACGGCCTCCTTGGCCACATGATCCATCAGCCACCAAGTGAGGGGAATGATAAGACCAGACGATTCAGCCACGGAAATAAATACTTCCGGAGAGGTTTCCTTGAGATTGGGGTGACTGCAGCGTATTAGAGCTTCCATCTCGGCCAGATGCCCGTCGGATTCGACAATGGGCTGATAGACCACTTCAAACTGCTCTTTCGACAGCGCCTCCCTGAGAGAATTGACAATGGACATCTTCTTTTGAGTCCGGCTCTCGAGTTCCGAACTGTAGAAGAAGAATGTGTTTTTATCTTTTTTGGCTTCGGCCAGCGCCGTTTCACATCGCCGAAAAACCTCGTTGACATCATCCCCGTCCTCGGGAAGCATCACCACTCCCAGACTCACGCCCATATAGAGATTCGATGCGTCGATTTCCACAAGGCTCGTCAAGTCATCCAGGATGGCGGTGGCGGTATCCAGTGCATGACCTCGGTCCCGAATCTCATCCCAAATAATGGCGAACTGATTTCCATAGAGACGATAAAGCCTGTCCCGGACTCCGAACCGGTCTTCAATCTTCTCCCCGACATTCTTTATCACAAGATCGCCGTAGGAATATCCGAACGTATCATTGATGTCCCGAAAGTTGTCCAGATCCAGAAGGAATACCGCTTTTGTTTTACCCTGCGAAAGGGTTTCGATGATGTGGTGATTCAGATGAAGGAGAAAAGACTTGCGGTTCGGCCGACCTGTCATGTCGTCGTAATAGGCCATCCTCATGAGTTCTTTCTTGCTCTCTTCCATGGCATGGACATTCAGTCGGGATTCCTTTTCCCTGTCCCGATAACTCCTGGAGAGGTAGATTGTCACAAAAATGTGGAAGGCCATCAGGCCCAGGATCAGCCCGGGATAGAATCCTTGAGTCATGCTGCCTTTCGGTATGGCCCGACTGAGAATGAACACATCGAGAAGACTTCCGGCGACGAGAAGGACATACCCCACAATCAGATAGTAATGAACGGTGTTCTCTGTTTTTCTTCCGACCCGGGATATTATCAGGACAAGAGCGATCAGCCAATTCAGAATCGCCGCAATTATTCTGAGATACCGGAAAGGACCGATTGTGATTTTTCCGGCGCTGACATAGACGTTCAGCAGGGATGAATCGATGAATGCCGCGCTGATAATCGTCACGAACAGGATTCCATTGGTTATCAGCAGCCCCATCAGGAACAACCGGAGGTTTCCGTTTTGATTCAGGATTCCAAGAAGCAGAACCGGATTCAGCAAGACGATGAGCATGTAGAAAACTTGAACGCCGATCAAACCCAGACTATTGTCAGGCAGCAATATATGGACAGACTCAATAACCGAAAAGAGAACACAGGACACCGAGAACGAGATAAGAATGAAGAAGAGCCTCGATTCGGAGAACGCGGCCAGAGCACCATAGAAGATGGTTGTCAGGAGGAACAGACCAAGGGAAATGAGCGTCAGATAGAGAGCAATGGGCATTCTATTCTACATATCGGCGCAAAAAGATAATAACTCGACTTGACACCTACCCTGGAAACCCGACAATCCGGTGACTAGAATAGTTGGATCATCCGTGGGTGAGTTCGGAGGAACAGATGAGATGGCGTAAAGTATTGCTCACGGCGGCTATAACGTCATTATTTCTTCATACGGCAGCAGCTCAGGACAGGTGGACACCCACGCCTCGAGTGGGGATTGCTGTCGAGGATCTTTCCAGCGCGCCTCTGGTGAATATAGCCGCCGTGGGTGTCGGCAATTCAACCGGATTCGGCTGGTCGGGATATTGGGACGGCTCCGGAGAGACGGACCAGACCGCCCATGTCTCCCTGGGCTGGATGGCCTACAACTACCGGTCTTTTTCCGATGTGGCGGATCATGAAATCGGAATTGGCTTCCCGGTCTATGACGGTCTATATCTCGGGAGCAGTGTACGATGGTCTCCCGGGGAGGGAGCGGGATTCAATTCATCGCTTCTTTATCGTCCCTATAAATGGCTGTCCATGGGCGTCAAGGGCGAATCCCTGGATGTGAATCCCTGGATGGACTGGGGCGTCGGATTCCGGCCCATCGTATTCAGCGACCATTGGAGAAGCCGTCTGACACTGTTCTATGACGGACGAGTCGACAAATCGGGATCATACGAAAACCTGGCGGCCGGCGCCCGTATGACGCCGTTGGATGGTGTGGAGTTCTACGGACATTGGGATTTCCGGGATGAAAAACTCATTACGGGACTGAACCTGTCGTGGAATCGATTCCTGCTGGGAGGAGAAGCACCCGTTGCCGGGGACCAGGTTCTCACCCAAGGCAGCCTTCAAACCTTCACTTCTCTCCGGGAGATGCGCAGTCTGACAACCCGTCGGAAGCACCTGGTGTTCTATGACATGGCGGGAATCATCACCGACACACCCAGAATCTACGCCGGAATACAGGATCTCATGCCGGAAGGAACAGGTTCCAGGTCGCTCTTCGAATTCATCGCGGATATGGAGCGGCTGGAGAACTCTCCCCAGGTCGAATCGGTGATATTCATGAATCAGGAGTTCATCACATCCTTCTCCAACATCATCGAGATAGAACAAGCGCTTCTTCGACTGAAAGAGGCCGGCAAACAGGTTTATTTCTACGCCGATCGGATGAGCAGCACCCAGTATGCCCTGGCCGCATCAACGGCGGATGAAATCTACATGACTCCCAGAGGGTCCCTGGATTTGACCGGTTTCGGTGTGACAAAGCTGTATTTCAAGGATCTCCTGGCCAAGTACGGCGTGGACATCGTCAATTTCAGAAGCCATGAATATAAGACGGCCTATGACGGATTGTCCGAATCCGGCATGACCGATGCTGAACGTGAATCCCTGGAAACCGTTTACGGAGCCCTTCAGGACGAGATGGATCGTATGGTACTCGTCAGGGAAACCAAGCTGACCGAAGGACTGGACGGGCTCTATGCCGAGGGTTTCTGGATGCCCGCCAACAAGGCCGACGAAACCGGACTGATCGACCAGGTGATGTACCTCGACGAACTCGAGGACTGGATCGACACCCGGGGGTTTTACGTCGTTCGTTACTCCCGGCTCCGATGGGAAGCGGATTATGAATGGAACCCCGCAAATCGATCCAGCATCGCCCTGATTTACGCCAACGGCCCTGTTTTTGAGGGAGAGGGAACTCGCGGCCGATCCATCGGCGCGGAAAGCCTGGCATCGGCAATCAGAAGCGCCAGAATCAATCCGCTGATTCAGAGCATCGTACTCCGCATCAATTCCGGCGGCGGTTCGGCACTGGCGTCGGACCTTATCGCCCGGGAAGTCGCTCTCTGTTCACTGGGAGACAATCCCAAGCCTATTGTCATCAGCATGGCGGGCTCCGCCGCGTCCGGCGGATATATGATTGCCGCTCCGGGTTCGCGCATACTGGCCACGCCGGCCACCCTCACCGGCTCCATCGGTGTCATTGCGGTGGTTCCCAACCTCGCCGGCCTTCTGGAATTTTTTGAGGTGGGAAGCGATACCGTCACCACCAAGGAATCGGCGGATGCTCCCAATATATTCCGTCCTCTCACCGAGTCGGAAGAGAGTCTGATTCGCAATTCCATTATGGATGAGTATGATTCCTTCGTCACTCTGGTGGCCGAGAACCGGGATATGACTGTCGATGAAGTGGATGCGGCGGCCAGGGGAAGGATTTGGACCGGAAGAGGGGCTGTGGAACGGGGTCTGGCGGACGATATCGGCGGTTTGGACGATGCCATAGAACTCGCCGAGGAACTGGCGGGAATACGAAACGCCCGTGTGCTGGAGATTGATCCGGGAAACATCGGATTCAATTTTCCGGGTATGACCGGCGCCGCGGCGGCTCTATTGGGAATGGAGCCGTCCGATCCTCCTGCCGCCGTACCTGCCGATATCAGGGATGTGGTTGAGTTCTACAGAACACTCTCGGAGTTCCGGCGCGGAGAGGCCCTCTACTACATGCCCTATTCCCTGGAAGAACTTGGTTTGGAAGAACGTCCGGATTGAGATGATTAACCTCCTTTGGAGGTGAGAAGCGAGGTGACATCACCGGCCGCCTCGACGGCGGCCGGTTCGGCACGTCCTTCCCAGACGAGAGAACCCTCGTCCCGCAGGACGGCTTGAACAACCGAATGGGGTGATTCGATGATTTCCCGGCTCATGGCACCGTTCACAGGAGCGTCCAGGACGCCTCCCTGTTGTTCGTGGGTCACCCATAAATCCAATGCCCGTTTATTCCGGGTGATACGGAGTTCCAATTCTCCTTCTCCCGCATGCCCGGCAACCCGGGTACCGGCGTAGGTCCCGATCTTCCAGAGTTCACCGTCATGGCGCAGATAACCCAGATGGCCGGTGAAAGACGAGCCCATCCAGGGAATGCGGGCCACCGAAAGCATCAGGCCGCTTCCGGCGTCGTCGAATTCGTTGGTCTGCATCCAGATCCACTGTCGCGGCATGGAACGGCCCCTATCCTTCTCGATATAGCCCCGCCCGCCGGAGAAGTCATACGGCTTGCCGTTCCAATCCACCAGCCCTTCCACCCGGTGATGAAGAGAGAGAACTCCGTGGATGCATTCCATGAAGGGAGCCCAGGAATAGGGACCCATGATGCCCGGTGAAATTATCGATGTCGGATATAATACCCGCCCCGAGAAGGTCAATTCGCCTTCCACCTTCACACCATCGGCTGAGAGATTCAGTCTCAGGCCTTCGGGTGTGAATCGATTCTCTCCCAACCGGACATCGAACCTGTCCCGCCGGGCCGTCAGATCGGAGAGCGGATAACGGGCTTTGAGAACCTCCCGTCCCGGACCGGCCAAAAGCTGAATAAACGCATGCGGATCCTCGGGGGATAAAGATATCCCGACAATCACCGCCAGGGATGCCTGCCGGTCGGCGCTCACCTGCCGCACATACCACCCTTCGAAATAGGGTGTCGAACGGGAAGGGCCGCTGTAGCCCTCATCCTTCAGCGGTGGGCTCCGACCGGGAAATCGTCTGTAGTCCATGGGACTGAGCATACACGCCAACGGCGACGCGATGCTACGATTTCTCAGGCCCGAACGGTGCCGGGATAACCCGCCTCCTCCAGGGCCGCGAGGAGGTCGTCCATATTCTTATCCGTCTCCCCCGTGGCCAATTTAGCCTCCAGATCCACATTCACCTCATTGGAAAGGGGCTTTAAGGCTCCCTCCACCCTGGCAACACAATGTCCGCAGCTCATGCCTTGAACTTCAATTTCGTATCGAGTCATTTTATTTTCTCCTTCTTCGTATTTTTCGTTCATAAGTTCCCCGGATTGCCAGGGAATTGAGCACCACCCCGACGGAACTCAGAGTCATCGCCGTCTCGGCGATGAGAGGATGCACCAGCGCCAATCCGGCCGCGGGAATGGCCAGAAGGTTGTAGACGAAAGCCCAGGCAAGATTGCTCTTGATTTTCCGCACCATGAGGGCCGACAAATCCAGAGCTTCCACCAATCGGCTCAAGCCGCCCCGGGTAATCACCACATCCCCGGCTTCCATGGAGAGGTCGGTGCCTTCCGCCAAGGCAAAACCGACATCCGCGGCTTTCAGGGCGGCCGCGTCGTTGATACCATCCCCGGTCATTCCCACCCGGAGTCCTTTTTTCTGGAATTCCTGGACGATGCGCAGCTTGTCTTCCGGGCGTAGGGAGGAGCGGACATCGGAGGCGGGAATGCCCACCCTCGCGGCCACCGACAGGGCGGATGCCTCCGCGTCGCCGGTAATCATCACCGGCCTCACCCCCCGGCCCATAAGCGCCGCCACCGACGATGCCGCCTCATCCTTGATGGGATCGGCCAGGGCGATACGACCCGTCGCTTTGCCGTCTCGTCTCACTTCGATGAGTGTACCGATGAAATCGGCGCCCAGCGCGTCGGGAATCTCAGCATCACCGGGACGTCCCACTTCAAAGGCGACGCCGCCCACAATCCCCTTGATGCCTTCCCCGGCGATTTCTTCCACATCGGAGACTTCGAGCTGACCATCCGAGGCGTTTTGGCCGGCCCAGTCCGCCACCGCCCGGGCCAGTGGGTGAACCGAGAGGGCTTCCAGGGCCGCCGCCGCTCGAGCGTCATCCTCGGGTACGTCGGACCAGACCACCCTCGGCCGCCCGACGGTGAGGGTACCGGTTTTATCGAAGAGCAGGATATCCAGGCGGCCCGCGGTCTGCAGGGCCTCGCCGCCCTTAATCAGCAGTCCCCGCCGAGCGGCCAGACCGCTGCCGACGCTGACGGCCATGGGTGTGGCCAATCCCAAAGCACAGGGGCAGGCCACCACCAGCAGGGACACCATGGCGAAGATGCCGGTGGTCCAGCTTCCGGCGCCCAGGGGTACCCATGGCAGGATTTCGGCCGCTTTCACCAGGAACGGTTCCAGGCCGGGAAAGAACACAACCCAGGCGGCCAGAGCGGCCATGGCGATTCCAAACACAACGGGAACAAACACATTGGCCACACGGTCGGCCAGGGCCTGGAGGGGAACTTGCACCCCCTGGGCCTGTTCCACCAGACTGAGCATCCGGGCCAGGAACGCGTCCTCGCCGGTTCGGGTGACTTCCACTTCCAGAACACCGCTCTCCAGCACCGTTCCGCCGATGACTTCATCACCGGGAGTCTTCCCGGCCGGAATCGGCTCGCCGGTTATCATCGCCTCACCCACCGATCCGGAACCCTTTTTCACGATGCCGTCAAGAGGGATGCGCTCACCGGTGCGGATTCTCATCACCGCGCCGATTTTCACCGCCTCCACGGGTATTTCAAGGATGGATCCATCGTCTTCCAGGATGTTGGCCGTGCCGTCTCCCGACGACATCAGTGCCCGGAGATCCGCCCCGGCCCGCCGTCTGAGCCGGGCTTCCAGCAGTCGACCGGTGAGATGAAACGCCGGCAGCATCGGCGCCAGGGCACCGAAGGACCGAATGGGCAGACCCGACCAAGCCAGCACGGCCGTCACCCATGCCGCCAGGGTTCCCAGACTCACCAGCACGTCCATGTTCGCGTGACGGTGGGAAAGAGCAATCCAGGCGCCTTTGAGAATGCGCCGACCTGGTCCGAAGAGCACCGCCAGACCGGCGACGGCCTCGGCGGCCGGAAGCCAGGGCAGATGCAGACCCGACATGTGGAGAACCATCAGTACCATTGCGGGAATGGCGACGGCCCAGGAAATGAGAACCCGCCGACCCGCCGCTTTGGCTTCGGCCTCCACCTCGTCGTCATCCGGAACGGATTCCAGAGGCTCGTAACCCGCCCGGGAAACGGCGGATGCCAGCTCCTCCCAGTCGGGCCGGCCGTCGGTGACCGCGTAGGCCTTCCCGTCGGCGAGAGTCACCGAGACATATTCCACACCCGGAATCCGGGCCACCTCTTTTTCCACGAACCTGACGCAGGACGCACAGGTCATGCCGCCGACCGCAAAACTGAAATCCGTCTGTTTATATTCCATGTCGATCCAACACCATCATCATTTCGTCAATAAGCGCTTCACCCTGCTCCTCACCCGACCTGACCGCATCGGCCACACAGGATTCCACGTGCCGTTTGAGAATACTGAGTCCGGCCTTCCTCAAAGCCGAACGGGCCGCAGCTATCTGGGTGAGGATGTCTGGGCAGTAATTCTCATTTTCCACCATCCGAATCACGCCTCGAACCTGCCCTTCGGCCCTTTTGAGCCTCTTGAGCGCATCGTCGTTGACACCGGATGGACCTTTCACCGGAACATGGCATGCCGTCTTCATGCTCGTCTCCTGCTATCCGTATACCCCCTGGGGGTATTTGAAATATAAGTCAGGAAGTCATATTCGTCAAGGACTTCGCCTGAGTCGTTCCTACCCGAAAATTCCCCTTTGAGTCTTTTTTACCCATATCGGCAACGGCCGGCAGTGCCAAAACACTGTTCCACACCATCGCCGCATCGCCGGACTTGGCACGGTATCTGCTTTAACAGGAGCAGAATCTTTTCAATGGAGGAAAGACAAATGAAACGGATTATGACGATTCTCATCGTGGCGAGCCTCTTCGGCGGCGTCGCCTTCGCTCAGGGAGCCTCGGAGCTCGATTCAACCGGAATAGGAAACGGCCCGGGAAACTTCGGCCGGGACGCCTACGCTCAAGGCAATTTCGGTCGGGGCGGCGCCTTGAACAGCCGAGACATGTATGGCCAGGGCCTGAATGGCCAAGGCACATTCGGTCGCGGTGTGAATCTCGCTCAGGGATTAGCCTCCACCGACGGTGAACCCATCGAGACCAGCGGCACAATACAGGAAATCGACGACTATTACGTCCTGGAAACCGCCGAGGGTACCTATTCGTTGAGCGCACCGGGATTCCCCCGGAGCGGTGCTCCGATGCCTGTCGGCGAGGCTGTACAGGTCTCCGGTCTTCTTCTGCCAACGGCTGTTGAGGATTGCCCTCTCGACGCCGAGGGCCATATCATCATCGAAACGGCCGCATTCGACGGTGAGGAGTTTGTCTTCGCGGCGGGACCCGCCGGCGGGCAAAATCGCAGCGGCCGACAGTATGCGGGCAGAGCCAAAGGGACAGCCGGCAGACGCCGCTAAGTGTATAATGGCGCGGCAGTATCCGATTATCGGAACTGCCGCATTCCCGCAGGAAGGAATGAATGAAAATGAAAATTGCTAAAACCCAAAAATGGCGTGTGCCTGTTCAGGCTGTTTTTTTGATATTGATTGCCCTCATCACGGTCAATCACACCCTTGCCGAATCCGGAAGGATTATCCCACTGGTCCCCGAAGCCTCCCTTCATGCCGTATGCCCGTTCGGCGGTGTGGTCACCATCTACAACCTGGTCAACTCAGGCACCTTCGTCAAGAAGATCCATGAATCCTCGTTGGTCCTGGGTATCGCCGTCCTGGCCGGAGCTGTCATTCTGGGACCCGCCTTCTGCGGCTGGATATGCCCGTTCGGCACGGTGCAGGAATATGTGTCGCGATTGGGACGGAAAATTCTGGGCAAACGATTCGGCAAGGTGATACCCAAGAGCGTAGACGGCATACTGAAGTATCTGCGATACGCCGTACTCATCGGCGTCATCATCATCACCGCGGTCAGCGGTAAAATCCTCTTCAGTGATGTCGATCCCTATTATGCACTGTTCCAATTCTGGACAGGAGAAGTCACGATCGCCGCATTCATTGTTTTGGGTGTGGTTCTGGCGATGTCCCTGTTTATCGAACGTCCCTTCTGCCGGTATGCATGTCCCTACGGCGCATTTTTAGGACTCACGAATTTCTTTCGCATTATGCCGATCCGCCGGAACGCAAAAACTTGCATTTCTTGCTCCAAATGCGATAAGGCCTGCCCCATGAGTATCGACGTATCGGGCAAAACCACTATTCGCGACCAATCCTGCATCAGCTGTCTTATATGCACATCGGATGCCGTCTGCCCAGTGCCGGCGACCGTGGACGTGAAGATAATTCCCTGGAAGGAGGCCTGAGATGGTCCGTAAAGCACCTTTGGTCGCCCTGGTTGCCGTCCTTACCATCGTTCTCGGGGTCGGCATTGCCAAGTCCGTCGGGTATTGGAAGACCGAGAGTTCCAAAGTTCCCGTCACCATAACCGAGGGAGAATTCGCCGGTGAATACGATCCCGGTGACATCCGGGGTTCGTATTCCTTCGCCGATATCCAAGAGGTCTTTGGTGTTCCGCCGGAAATGCTGGCTGCGGCCTTCCTCATGACCGGAGGGAATCCCGATGTCATCCTCGCCAAAGATCTGGAAACCACATGGGCCGATTTGGGCGGCGATGTCGAAGTGGGTACGGAATCGGTTCGCTACTTCACCGCCTTATGGACGGGTCTCCCCTACGAACCCGAGGAGGACACCGTACTGCCCGCCGCCGCTGTGGAGATTCTTCTCGCCTACGATAAGATCGACACCGGACGTGCGGCGGCTCTGATGCAGCGAGCTGTCGGCCCGGCGGGTGGCGTTCAGACCGGTGTGACAGTCTCCGAACCCGAAGCCGTCGAGGACCATGAGATTCCCGATCGGACCGTCAGGGGGCTGACAACCTTCGGAGACCTTTCCGGGTGGGGAGTGACTCCGGATATCTGGGAATCGGCCTTCAAGCTTCCCATGGGCTCCCGTTCCACAGCGATCAAGGATTGGTCGACGGCCGAAGGACTCTCTATGTCTGAAGTGAAATCCCAGGCTCAAGCCATGGTCGACGCGGCACAGGAGTGAGTCGTAAGCTGAAGAGCATGGATAGTCGCCGACGTACATGGCGGTTTCTGTGGCCCGCCGCACTGGTCTTCCTTCTCGTGCTGGCCTCCTCGGCGGCGGTTCTGCGGGGAGGACGTCTCCGGGATACGGACCTGGCCCGACTCGGTTCCCTGGAAGCGGCCACATCTATCGCCGAAACATACACCCAGGACGGCTCGGCGGATATCGACGACAAATCGGTGGTAGGCTGGGGTGTGTATACACCCGACGGCACCCTCATCGCTTCATGGGGAAGCGCCCCGGATCGTCTGAATACGGCACAATCCGGCAACGTTGTCGAAACACGACTTCTCGGTGGGATCCTCAGAACGGTCCGGCCGATGATGGTTCTGGGAATTGCCGGCAGCCCCGCAAAACATGTAGGATCGGGAGCCGGTGCGGGTGGCGGCATGAGACGCCTGGTTCTGGTGGATTGGGACATCAAGGCGTCGGCCGGCAATGAAGCCGGCCGCATCGCCGGTGTGGCGGGACTGTCGCTCACGGCCTTGCTGATGCTCATCCTTCAGCAGCGGGCGGCAATCAGACTGGCTGTCTATCGCCGGGATGAAGAACGAAAAGCCAGACTGGTCCAGCTTGGAATGGCGGCCCGGACCCTCACCCATGAAATCCGCAATCCGCTGGGCATCATCAAGGTTCAGACGGCACTCTTGAAGAAAACACTCGGCCCGGAAGCCGCCGAAGGGCTTGAGATGGTGGACGGTGAGGTCAATCGCTTGAGTACCCTGACCGAGCGTGTCCGGGAATGGCTTGCCGATCCCGCCGGGAAGCCGGAGACGCTGAATGCCGCCGAAGAAATCACCAATCTTATTGCAAGACTGTCATGGGAAGTCACCTTCGTCAAACCGGAAGAAACCGTGACTCTGAAAATGGATCGGTCTCTGTTTGCCACGACTATGGAAAATCTCATCAGAAATGCCGTGGAAAGCCAGGAAGGCATCCCGGGGGCGAGTCCGCCCGCCGTACTGATGGAAAGTGATGCTCATAGCGTTCGGCTGTCCGTTCTGGACCACGGCGGTGGTCTCCCGGGGGGAGAGAAAGAACGGCTGTTCGATCCGTTCTTCACCACCAAAACTCAGGGCAGCGGGGTCGGTTTGGCCCTCTCCAAACAGGCGGTGGAAGCGGCCGGGGGAACCTTAACACTGAATAATCGAAAAGAAGGCGGGGCCTGTGCACTCATCATCCTGCCGAGGGAGCAGTCATAATGCGGATTCTGATCGTCGACGATGAAGAGAACCTGCGAAAAAGCCTGTCGGCGTATGTCAAAACCGAGGGTTGGGAGTCGGAACAGGCATCAAACGGACTTTCGGCCAGGAAGCTCCTGGAACAGGGCACATTCGACGCTCTGGCTCTGGATTTGAGAATGCCGGGTATGGACGGCCTGGAACTTCTGGAGTGGATTATGAATGAAGGTCCGGCGGTTCCTGTTGTCATGATGAGCGCCTACGGTGATGTGGGAGATGCCGTGTCCGCCATGAAAGCCGGCGCTTCAGACTATCTTGTCAAACCATTTGACCCCGAAGAACTGATCATCAGATTAAAGAAAGCCGTTCTCGGACGGCGCATCCTTGTCGATCCGATGGCGTTCACGGCCGAGGGAACCAAGGATGTTCCCATGTCCCTGGATGCGGCCATGAAACCCATCATCGCTCTCCTGGATAAGGCGGCTCCCTCGGATGCCACCATTCTGATTACCGGCGAGAGCGGAACGGGCAAGGAAGTCGCCGCCGAATATGTTCACCGCGACTCTCCGCGTAAAGACGGTCCTTTTATTCCGGTCAATCTGGGAGGTGTCCCGGAGGGATTGGTGGAAAGCGAACTGTTCGGATATGAAAAAGGCGCGTTCACCGGTGCGGATCGTCGGAAGATCGGCCTTTTTGAATCGGCCAACAGCGGGACGCTTTTCCTGGATGAGATCGGCGAAATGCCGGCCGGTCTGCAGGTGAAAATTCTCCGGGCAATACAGGAGAAAAAGATCCAGCGCCTCGGTGGTATCGGCGTCATCCCCATTGATGTCCGTATCATCGCGGCCACAAATCGCGACCTGGACGCGGAGGTGGCTCAAAAGCGCTTCCGTGAAGACCTCTATTATCGGTTGAACGTCATCAGAGTCGAGCTGCCGCCTCTGCGGGAGAGACCGGCGGACATCGCATTCCTGGCGGAATTGTTCCTCAAACGCCTCGCCGCCCGGGGACGAACCGACGTGAAAGAGCTCACTCCCAGAGCTTTGAAAGCCCTCTCGGACTACTCTTTCCCGGGCAATATCCGTGAACTGGAGAATATGGTGGAAAGGGCCGTGATTCTGTCCAACGGCGACTCACTCGAACCCGGGGATTTCGCCCTGAATACCGGACAGGACAATTCATCCCGGTTGAATTCGTCCTACCGAGCCTCGGGAACCCTTCGTGAGATGGAAGAGGCGATGATTCGGGAGGCTCTGCTGCGGAATGAAGGGCATCGGGAACGCAGTGCGGCTGAGCTGGGCATCACCCGTAAAACACTGTTGAATAAGATGAAGGTATACGGTGTGGATTGGATGAACGATTGAAGTTTTTCCGCCCTGAATCTGAATTCACAAAACCTGGCTGTTTGTTTTATTGCCGTACATTTATAATTAGCCTTATATATTTTTATTCGGCATACCTATCTATTGCATTAAATGTCGGTCACACGTACAATTCCAGAGTATAGATCGATAACACACAGCGGAGAGGGAATACAGGCATGATCATCGAATGGTTCAAAACCCAGCCGGCCGTCATCCAAGCCTTAATCGGAACGTTATTTACCTGGGGTCTTACTGCTTTGGGCGCAGGCATGGTGTTCTTCTTCAAGGAAATCAATCGTCGAGTCCTCGACGTGATGCTGGGATTCGCCGCCGGCGTGATGATCGCAGCCAGCTATTGGTCGCTGCTTGCTCCGGCCATCGCCCTGTCCGAAGACATGGGAGGTGTCCCCTCGTGGGTACCCGCGGCCGTCGGTTTCCTCCTTGGAGCCGCGTTCTTAAGGATCTCCGATCGACTGATCCCTCACCTTCATCTCGGCATGCCTAAGAAGGATGCCGAAGGTCCTAAAACCAGCTGGCAGCGCAGTATCCTGCTCGTTCTGGCTATCACCATCCACAACATCCCCGAGGGGCTGGCCGTCGGCGTGGCCTTCGGGGCCGTCGCCGTGGGATACCCCGGGGCGTCTCTGGCAGCCGCGGTGGCCTTGGCTCTGGGTATAGGTATACAGAACTTTCCCGAGGGAACGGCTGTCTCCGTTCCGCTGAGACGTGAGGGACTATCCAGATGGAAGTGTTTCCTCTACGGACAGGCTTCCGGCATCGTGGAACCGATTTTTGGTGTCTTGGGAGCCCTGGCGGTGGTGCTGATGAGGCCGATACTCCCCTATGCTCTGGCTTTCGCCGCCGGTGCGATGATATTTGTCGTGATTGAAGAGCTCATCCCCGAATCCCATGAACACGGCAATATCGACCTGGCGACAATGGGTGTCATTGTCGGTTTCACGGTGATGATGACCCTGGATGTGGCGCTTGGATGAGTTTTGAGGCCCCGTACATTGGGCATATGATATCCCTCGTGTGGTTTGGACGCAGGACACTCTTCACATTTTCCACACTCAAAAGTCACTCAGGTTACACAATCTTCATGAAAAAACTCACGATGATGCCGTGTAATCTCATCTATTCCAATCATACTTATCAAGTAAGGATTAAAAATGAAAACATATGACGTTATTGTTATTGGCGGAGGCGGAGCGGGCTTGAGTGCCGCATTCACCGCTGCGGGATTCGGAAAGAAGACGATGCTGGTGGAAAAGAATAAAACCGGTGGTGAATGTACCTGGAACGGCTGTATTCCCAGCAAGGCCATGATCCACCTGGCGGAACTCGCCCATGCCGCGGCCTTAACGGGATCGGGCACGGTAAAGCAAGAAAGCCCATTCCAAAAAATCGATGATGTCAGACAGGCGGTGTATGCCCATGAATCCCCGGAAGTACTGGCTCAACGGGGGGTGGATACGCTCATCGGCGAGGCGCGTTTCACCGGTCCTGATACCATCGAAGTCAATGGCGAATCCTATAGGGCAAAGAGATTTATTGTCGCTGTAGGTTCCCGGGCTCTAGTGCCGCCGGTTCCGGGATTGGCGGACACACCGCATATCACCAATGAGACTCTTTTTGATCTCAAAGCCCTGCCGAAAAGCGTCCTGGTGATGGGCGGCGGACCCATCGGACTGGAAATGGCTCAGGCGCTTTCACGCCTTGGTGTGGAAATTACGGTGGTGGAAATGCTGGATCGCATTCTCTTCCGGGAAGACCCGGACACCGCGGAAGTGATCAGAGAGAAGCTGGTTGACGAGGGTGTCATGATCCTTACCGGCGCCAAAGCCGTCAATGCATCAACCACTCCAAATGGTGTTCAATTGACAGTGGAAACCGACGGACGGAAGGCAAATCTTGAAGCCGAATCGCTCCTGGTTGCCGTGGGTCGCCGCAGCGGTGCGGGAGGACTGAACCTGGAAGCCGCGGGAGTGAAAACGACACCCAAGGGGGTCGAGGTGGACAAGAGGCTGAGAACCTCCAATCCGCGAATTTATGCCGCGGGAGATGTGGCCGGTCCGTATGCGTTCAGTCATATGGCGGAATATCAGGGAGTCAAGGCAGCAATGAACGCCATCCTGCCTTTCAAATCCAAGGTCAACTACAATCATGTCGCCTGGGCCACCTTCACGGATCCGGAAATCGCCAGAGCGGGAATGACTGAAGATGAAGCCCGACAGAAATACGGAAAACGCGTCAAGGTTTATACTCATCGATACGAGGATCTGGATCGGGGACGCACCGTTCCGGGGACAAAGGGTCTTGTAAAGATTATCCTTGGCCCGAGAAGCCGAATACTGGGCGCTCATATCGCCGGGGAGCGGGCGGGGGAACTCATATCGGAAATTCAGGTGATGAAGACCCTGGGTATCGGCTACCACAAATTACGCGGTGTGATTCATCCCTACCCCACCTACGCCGACATCTTGAGGCAGATCGCTAAGAAAGTGGCTTTGGACCGAATTCTGGATCATCCGGTGGTGAGACTGTTCCGAGGTTCGAAGGGAGATACCGATGGCAGTTGATATCCGAGGTCTTTCAAAAAGATTCGGCGAGAACGAAGTTCTTGATTCGGTCAGCCTTCGAATCAACGACGGGGAGTTTATTTCCCTCATTGGTCCATCCGGCGTCGGCAAAACCACTCTTCTGAAGATTCTGGCCGACTTGGAAACTCCGAACTCAGGGATGATCCGCTTCTCCGAGCCTCCCAGCAAAGCCAGGCCGGTGATTATGGTTTTTCAGGACTTCGCCCTTTTTCCACATATGAATATCGCCGAGAACATCGGCTACGGTCTTAAAGTCAGAGGAGTCCATAAGAAGCATCGGATGCCCAAGGTGAAGACGATGCTGGACTGGTTCGGACTTTCCGATAAGGCACATGATTATCCGGCCCATATCTCGGCAGGTCAGAAGCAGAGGGCGGCGATTGCCCGAGCACTGATCGTCGAGCCTATGATTCTTCTGCTGGACGAACCATTCGCCAACCTCGACAAGAACTTAAAGGGCGAAACAGCCGAATTCATCAGACGGACTCAAAAGTCGTTTGACATTACCACGGTGATGGTGACTCACGACCAGGAGGAAGCCTTTTCGGTGTCCGACCGTATCGGTGTTCTGATCGGAGGCGTACTCAAGCAGTATGCAAGCCCGGAAGTATTGGTTTCGAGCCCGGCCGATCCGGATGTCGCCAGATTCCTGGGACAGGGAAACGCACTGATATCCGGCTCGAAATCATCACTTGGCCCCTACCTGGAATTATCGGAAAGGAATACTTCATGACACATTTTACAAATCATAAAAAAAGACTCGCCTCGGCCGCATTGGCCAACAGGCAAAGAGCGCATCGGCTATTCAGCATCCTGACCGGATTGCTGATTTTTCTTCTTCTCATTACCGCTCCACTGCCGGTAGGCGCCCGGGGCGGAGAGGAGGTAACAGATCCTCTGACGATGGAATGGGAAGAAATAGTCGCATCGGCCAGGGGCAGTGAAGTCAGTTTCTATATGTGGGGCGGATCCACGGAAATCAACACTTGGATCGATATGAAGGTTGCCGAAGGGCTGAAAGCGGAATATGAGGTCACCCTGAAGCGCGTTCCCATGGATGCGTCGGTATTTGTCAATAAACTGCTGGCCGAAAAACAGGCCGGCAGGGACAGAAGTGTTATCGATCTGTTATGGATCAACGGAGAGAATTTCCGCAATGCCAAGGAAGCCGATCTCCTTTGGGGCCCCTATGTCCGAAAACTTCCGAATTTCGTCGCCCATGTGGATCCCGCCTCGGCGGCCACCGATTTCGGTTTCCCCACCGACGGCTATGAAGCCCCATACGGCAAAGCATGGTTCGTTTTCGAATACGACACAGCCAAAATAGAGAATCCTCCAGCCGACTTTGACGAACTCACCGCCTGGATCAAAGCCAACCCCGGCCGATTCACCTACCCCCAGCCGCCTGATTTCACCGGTTCGGCGTTCCTCAGGCTGGCCTTCTATCATGCAAACGGCGGTCATGAAGCCTTCATGGAGGGTTTTGAAGAGAATCTCGCCGAAAAATCCGTCGAGCCTCTGATTGCCTGGCTGGAAGATATCGAACCATATCTCTGGCAGGAAGGACGGAGTTACCCTCGAGATTCGGCGGCCCTGGACGCACTCTTTGAACGGGGAGAGGTGGACTTTTCCATGAACTACAACGTCTCTCATGCGTCGAATAAAATCGCTACAGGTCAGTATCCCGATACTGTCCGAACCTTTGTTCCTAAGGATTCGGCTCTCTTCAACCTGCATTTCACCGCCATTCCATTCAACTCGCCCAACAAAGCCGGCGCGCTGGTGCTGTCGAACTATCTTCTCTCTCCCGAAATTCAGCTCTCAAAGAACGATCCGGCGAACTGGGGAGATTTGACGGTTCTGGATCCCGGAAGACTCGATGCCGCCGATGCGGCGGCCTTCGCCGCCTTGGACCAGGGTGTGGCGACGCTGTCCCTGGAAGCTCTCACATCCGAAGCAGTTCCTGAAATCTCATCGGAGTACATTGAATTTCTGGAATCCGCCTGGGACGAGCGCATCCTGAGGAAATAAGAGTATCCATCATGTACAGCCGCCGCGGATCCAGATTGAGACTGCTGCCTCTGATTATCCCTATCGGCGGTCTTTTTGCCGCTGGAGCGGCGGTGACGGTGATTCAGTCCTTCGGAGCTCTCATTCCCGTACCGGGAATGGAGATGGGAACCGATGCGTGGACGTACATATTTGCCGATTCCTGGATTGGTTTGTCCATTCTCCATACTCTTGCGGTGTCCCTGATATCCGCCGGTATTGCGGTGGCGCTGGGGACGATTCTGGCCTGGGGAATATTTCGACTGCCGGGGATTTGGCGTCAACTCGCTGCGGTCTACAAAATACCTCTGATTCTTCCTCATCTGACGATCGCCTATATCACCATCATCATTTTCGGGCAGGCGGGCTTCCTCTCGGCGCTGACGGCAAAAATGGGATGGGTCTCTGCGCCGTCGGATTTTCCGAATCTGCTCTACAGCGGACACGGGATCGGAGTCGGTCTGGCCTATGTCATCAAAGAGACATCCTTCGTCATACTCATGGTGACCGGGATGCTGCGCAAGCTTGATGAGTCCCTGGTTGTCAGCGCCAGAATGTTGGGCGCTTCCAGGGCCGGGGTGTTCAAGGACATCGTCATCCCCCATGTCAAGCCGGCAATGATCAGCAGTTTTCTCATTCTGAGCTTGTATGCATTGGGTGCGTTCGAGATCCCCTGGCTTATCGGAGAGAGCAAGCCGCAGATGCTGAGCGTCACTATTTACAATTTGTATTTCCAGCGCGATCTGTCCCGTCGGCCCGAAGCCGCCGCCCTGCTCACTCTCCTGATGCTGCTCTCGGCGATTCTCATCTACGCCGCCTTTGTGCTCACCCGCAGGAGAAAGCGGAATGGCTGATCCCGGCAGCAAAACGGCCATGAGACGCCACGCCGTCATGGGCATTCTTCTCCTTTTTGTCTTCCTTGCACCGGTAATTCTTCTGTTTATCCAGTCTTTTGCCGGAATCTGGACTTGGCCGAGCCTGATACCGGCGTCCTGGAGCACACGATCATGGGAAGTTCTGGGTGGTCAGATCCGTCCACTGATCTCGAGCATCATGACGTCCCTGGGTTATTCGGCGGCGGCGACACTCCTTTCACTCATTCTTTGTTTTGCTCCGGCGGCGGCTCTGATCCGGGGCGGCCTTCCCAATCGCACACTGACCGAAACCCTGCTGATGGCGCCTGTGATGGTTCCACCCATCACCTTCACATTGGGAATCCACCATATCTTCCTGCGCATGGGTTTGGCGGATCGATGGCTCGGCGTCGTGCTAATACTCACCGCATACAGCTACCCATACATGCTTCGTGCCCTGATGGGCGGATTTGAAGCGATGGGGGACTCCTATGTCATAACCGCGGCCAATTTAGGAGCCGGCCGCTGGAGAAGAATCTGGCAGGTGGAACTGCCGCTGCTCATCCCGGCCGTGGTTTCCGGCGGTTCGGTGGTGTTTCTTGTCGCGTTCTCCGACTATTATCTGGTCTTCCTGGTGGGAGGCGGCGCCATCTCTGGATACTCAGGGTATCTTTTTCCCTTCCTGACATCTTCGGACAGGCCTGTAGCCGCTCTGCTGACACTGATCTTCCTCGCCCTGCCGCTCCTGCTGTTCGGATTTGTGGAACTGACTGTCGCCCGCTGGTACCGCCGACGGGGTATGGGAGAATGAGGATATGATTGATACGAGTCTGAGAAAGTATCTCCAGAAAGCTTTTGATGTCATGGCGCGGCCCCTCATCGCTGCGGGATTGAGCCCGACCCAGGTGACTCTGGCCGCGGCCCTGTTGGGCCTGGCCGGCTGCGCTTTCACCCTCCAAGGGACATTCCCATTCCGAATGGCCGCCATCGGCATAGGCGCCCTCTCGGCTCTTCTGGACATACTGGACGGCACGGTGGCCAGGGCGACTGACCGAAGTTCTCCTCTGGGCGCCTTTCTCGATCTGGTACTGGACCGTATCGTTGAAGCGGTGTTCATCATGGCATACGCCTACGCTTTTCCCATCACAATCTGGCCGGCCATGGTGTTCCTGACCTTGGTTATCATCAATTTCTCCGCCTTCCTGCTGGCGGGCAGTCTTTTCCCGAATACCGGGAAAAAATCCCTCCATTACGAAGGCGGACTGGTGGAACGCACCGAGACATTCCTTCTTTTTGGTCTGATGCTCGTTTTTCCCGTCGCGGCACCGTGGCTGATCTGGGGCTTCAACGCTCTGATGTTCGCCACGGCGATTCATCGTTTTTATCGCGTCGTTCGATTCGCCCGTGAAAACGGACTGGATGGACGTACAGCAAAGGAGTCTTCTAAATGACCTCTGACAAGCTCATGCTTCGCGGTCTTCTAACCGTCGCCATACTTCTCATCGCTCTCACGCCCCTCGCCGCCGAGCCTCCGGCCGAGGAGTTTTTTCCCTACAGTGCCGAATCAAATATTTCGGTGGACCATTCCCCGTGGGCCGGCATTCTCGACAAGTATCTGGATGCCGACCATCCTTCCGGGGTCAACCGATTCGATTATGACGCCGTATCTTCCACGGATCGTCAAGTTCTCGCAGACTATCTGGAGTCCCTTGAATCCGTTGATGTCGCCGTACTGAACAGAGACGAACAGATGGCCTTTTGGATCAATTTCTACAATGCCCTCACGGTGGAAGTCATATTGGATCATTACCCGGTGGACAGCATCCGCGATATTTCTCTGCCCGGCAGTCGAGGAGGTCCGTGGAAGGCCGCCCTTGTGACGGTCAAAGGAACGGACCTTTCACTGGACGACATCGAACACGGTATTCTCAGACCCATCTGGAAAGATCCCCGTATTCACTACGCGGTGAATTGCGCCAGCATCGGCTGCCCGAACCTGGCGGACATGCCTTATGAGTCGGATCGACTGGAAGAAATGCTCGATGACGCCGCCCGGGAGTATGTAAATCACTCCAGAGGTGTCGGATTCGAGGGACGGCGTGTCACCCTTTCGTCCATATACAACTGGTATGATGAGGACTTCGGCGATAGGAATGGACTGGTGGACCATCTTTTGAAGTATGCTGACTCGGATACCGCCGCCGAACTTCGTGGTTACGACGGCAGATTCCGATATGACTACGACTGGGAATTGAATCAGCCATAGAGAGAAAAGGCCGCGAGCCGGGATCGCAATCTTCTCTTACACCGCCTCTTCGACGGCCCGGCCTTTGATCTTCCGCATAAGAACCGGTATCAGACTCAGCGCGGCCAGAAGTCCCAATGCCACGAAAAGCTGCCAGGGCGCGCCTTCACCGATGGTGGCGCCGGCATGCCCCAGCCAGGCGTAAGCGAATGAGCCGGGGATGATGCCCAGGGCTGTCGTCCAGAGAAACTGAGTCGGTCTGATGGTCGTCACTCCGGCGAACAGATTCACCAGGAAGAATGGAAAGATGGGAACCAGGCGCAGTGTGAGCATGTAGTTGGGTCCGTTCTCATCAATTTCTTTATTGAATTTCACCAGCTTATCGGCGTACTTCTCTTGAATACCGTCTCCAAGGAAATACCGGGCGGCGAGATAAATGAGAAAGGCACCGAGAGTCGCGCCGACGTTGACATAGGCCGTGGCCAGCCAAGGTCCAAAAAAGAATCCCCCGAGTAAGGTGAGAACGGTTGCACCAGGTACGGACAATGCTGTTGCGATGATGTAGACACCAATAAAGACCAGCACGGCAAGAAGATAGTTCGCCTTGACTGTATTAAGCAGAGTGTCCCTGTTCTCAAATATGGATTGGAAATCCACCAATTTTCCGACAGGAGTGAAAAACCACACCGTCGTCAGCACGGCGACAATGACTAGTAGAATCAGTAGACGTTTTCTAAAAATATTCATGATTGTATTATGACTTATTACTCATATATATTCCCACGGCTTAAGCTTTTTTAAAACCTTCATTGAAATGAAAGGGTTGATAGATCATGTTTACTTACATTCGGGGAATTAGTTGTATCAGGGGGCGGATTGAGTTACTTCATCATTGCAGTTGTCTGTACTAGCATGATCGTGCCCAGTCTGCTCGCCTATTCGTTTCTTGCCGTCAGCGAGGGAAAAAGGGAGCATAAAGCAGTCGCTCTGATTACCGTGATGGCATTCATCGTCGGTGCAACAAGGAGCGTCACCGTCGGTATTGCTCTCTTTCGACCTGATTTCGTTACCGCACACCGTTGGGCAACGGCCTATGAGATCAGTTTTTTAGGATTCTTTCCTCTCATTCCCTATTTATTAGAGACATTTCTTCCGCCGAACAACCCCAAACGGTCCGTATTCCATAAAAAGCTGATTGCGGCGGGAACCGTTCTCGCCGGTGTTTTTTCGGCAGTGCTTCTCATCTTCCCACAATACTACATACAGCCTCATGCCCCGGAGAATCTTCCTCATCCGGTGACTCTCGGCGGCGGGGTATTCGGACCGGTGTATTACATCATGAGCGGTGCGTTCCTGGCCTTATTCCTCTACACGGCCGTTATGGTGATATACGTACGGCTGCGGGACCGTCGGAACGAATTTCTCACCACACTGGCCGTCGGGCTGACATTTTCCATAATCGTTGTATTCAACGTACTGTATTCGGTTTTTACCAAACGATATGTGTTTGACGAATCCCTCTATTCATATTCCAGACTTCTTCTGTCGCTGACGGTCTTCGCCCTGACCGCCGTAGTGGCCATGGCCCAGAAGACATCCAGGGAAGCGAAAGAAGTTGAACGTGACCGGGCTGCGGTGAAAAATAGCCGCGATGAATTGGCGAAAGTGGCCTACCGGGATGAAATGACGGGATACGGAAACAGACAGGCACTCTTTCGAGACTTCAAAGAAAAATGCGCACCTCCCAACAAACTGATTATCATCGACATCGACGGACTCTCATTTGTCAATGCATACCACGGGTATGATGTCGGTGACGCGTTGATTCGCCGTGTCGGTGACCTGTGTCATCAGACTCGGCCGAAGGAGTCCCACCTCTATCGAATCAATGCCGATATGTTCGCTCTGGTCGCCGCCTGTTCGGAAAATGATGCCGAGAACGTGGCATCACGGATACTGGCCGGAACCCGCTGCCTGGTGCTGCCCGGCGCCGAAGGCTCAAAATTCACCTGCAGCATCGGTATTGCGACCGTCGGGGAAGGCCTGAGCTGGGACACGTGGCTGAACAGAGCCAACTCTGCATTGGCCAAGGCAAAATTGAGCAAAGACCGATTCATCGTCTTCGATCCGGTCCTTCATGAAGATGAGAATCGCCGTCATGAAATCGTTGACGGATTGCGTCGCTCCTTGGACGAAAGCGGCTTTAATCTGCTCTATCAGCCCATCGTTAATGGGGGTAAATCGATTATCGGCGCCGAAGCCCTGATCCGATGGATCCATCCCCGTCTGGGTCCGGTGGGCCCGGACGAATTTATCCCCATCGCCGAAGCCACGGGACTCATCTCCCGGATTACCCAGTTCGTGGTGGGACAGGCTGCGGCGGATACTCATAACATGGACGGACCCCTCACCGATCTGATGATCAATATCAATCTCTCGGGTCGGGATGTGACGGATCGACTTCTCTATGAAAATCTTGAACGCATCATCGGAGACACCGGGATAGACCAAAAACGGATTGGATTCGAAGTGACGGAAACGGATCTGGTCGCCGACAGGGATATGTCCATGACCAACCTGAGGCGACTCAAGGACCGCGGCTACTCCATCGCTCTGGATGATTTTGGAACGGGGTATTCGTCGTTAAGCTACATCAACGAGATGCCTCTGGATAAGCTCAAAGTCGATAGAACCTTTATCGCCGACATCCCGATGCATGAACGTAAAATCGCGCTTCTGGATTCCATCATTCAAATGGGCGCCAACCTTAAATTAGACATGATTTTTGAGGGAGTGGAAAACGACGAGCAGCTGGCCTTCCTCAAGAACCATAACTGCCGCGGTTTTCAAGGTTATCTGTTCGCACCGCCGATGGAAAAAGATCAATTCAAATCCTGGGCGGATGACTGGACAGAAACCGCCGTCTAATCCGGTTTCACTCTTTTCCCCAGCCGCCTTGGGATGGCGCACAAGAGGAAGAGAAAGGTCAGCACAACTACGATGGCCGGCCCGGAGGCCACATTCGCATAGTAGGAAATGTAGAATCCGGCGATGGTGGCGATGACGGCCAGTACCACGGAAATGCCCATGATGCGGCTCAGCCGCCTGGACAGCATGGATGCCGCCGCTCCGGGAGTCACCAGAAGAGCCAGAACAAGCACCACACCGACGGTTTGTATCGCCACCACGGTTGTCAGTGCCAGCATGGACAGCAGAATCGTTCTAACCATGTCCGGAGAAAGACCGATGGCCGTCGCGTGGGACGGATCGAAGGACGCCGTGACGATTTCCTTGAACGAGAGTACGATCCCGAGAATCACCACCACGGTGACGACGGCCATTAGCACCAGATCCGTCCGACCCACACCCAGGATGTTTCCGAAAAGGATATGACTCAAGTCGGTGGAAGAGGCAACTTTACCCAGGAGCAGCAGCCCGACGGCGAAGAAACCGGCGAACACCACGCCGATGGCGGCATCCTCATTGATGAGGCTGCGTCGGGAAATGAGACCGATACCCATCACCAGCAAGATGGCGGCGCCCAAGGCCCCCCAGAACAGACTGATGCCCAGAACATAAGCGACGACGATGCCGGGAAGTACCGAATGGGCCAAGGCATCCCCCATAAAGGACATTCCCCGCCAGACGACAAAAGCGCTCAATGAAGCACAGGCCAGAGCCGTCAGAAGGCCGCCGGCCAGTCCCCGAAGCATAAAGGAATAGCTGAGAGGTTCTAGGATGAAGTCCATGGGTGATAATCCTTGTGAAATTCGAAGCCGTAGGCTTCGGCGATGGTTTGGGGGGTGAGCACCATTTCGGGTGGTCCGTCGGCAATAATTTTCTTGTCCAGAAATACCGCCCGGGAAAAATGGACGGTGAGAACACCCAGATCGTGGGTGCTGACGATGACCGCTTTTCCTTGAGAGGTGAGTTTTTCCAGAGTGTGAAAAATCAGTTCCTGGGTGGAGATGTCCACATGATTCAAGGGCTCGTCCAGGAGCATGAGATCGGCATCATGAGCCAGGGTCCTGGCGAGCATCACCCGCTGCTGCTGCCCCCCGGAGAGTTCACTGACCTGCCGCTCGGCCAGCTCGATGATTTCCATCGCCTCCATGGCGGCATCCACGGCATCCCGATCCTCGGCACCGGGTCTTTTAAACCATCCGAGATGGACATAACGCCCCATCATCACCACTTGCCGGACCGACACGGGAAACCGCCAATCCACACTGCTTCTCTGGGGTACGACAGCCACTCGGTGGAGACACTCGGCGGCTCGATGTCCATAGACCGTGATGGTCCCCGTGCTCAGTTTCTCCATGCCGAGCACCAGTTTGATCAGCGTGGACTTGCCCGCGCCGTTGGGTCCGATCAGGGCAACACGCTCCCCTCTCTGAACGGTCAGCGAAACTGACTGCAGCACATCCTCGGTAGAGGAGGGATAGCGATGGCCGACATCCGATATTTTTAAAGCGGGTGTGTCGGACTTAGCCGGAAGATGACACTGCCCCCCGTAGACAAACCCATTCCGGTGTCTCACTGCCGGCTCCCGCCAAGGGCTTCGGCTATGCGCTCGGTATTCAGCCGGATGTAGTCAATATATGTGCTCCCACGTTCTCCTTCAGCCGCAAGAGATCCTGTCAGCAGTCTTACAACCCGTACATCCCGACCCGATTCGGCAGCGACCGATTCGGCAAGACGGGATATTCCCCGGCCGGCAGATTCGCCGACAAATACGGCATCAACACCTTCATGCGTCATCAATTCAGTCAGGTCCGCCACCTGCCGAGCCGAGGGTTCGGCTTGATCGCTCACCGACTCAACTATATGGCCGAGGATTTCGAAACCGTAATCCCTGGCGAAATAGCTCAAGGCTGCATGGTCCATAAGGAGTTTTCGATTTTCCTGAGGAATTCGATTCACCATGTCCCGAATCTCCACATCCAACCCTTCAAGCTGGGAGGTATATTCGTCCGTTCGGGCGGCATAAAACTCGGCGTTTGCAGGGTCGGCAGTCTGAAGCGTACGGGAGATATTCCGGCTCCACACGATGGCATTCAATGGGGAGAACCAGAAATGAGGATCGCCTGCCGAGTGGTCGTGCTCATCGTCATCCGTATGATCGTCATCTTCTCCCAGAAAGAGAACCTCAATACCGGCGGAAACCGGAACGATGACAGGCTCGTCCAAATCCTCAAGAATCGGCAGTAGGGATTCTTCGAGATTCAAACCGTTCACAAAGATGATGTCGGCATTATCCAATGCGGCCACATCTCGGGGTGTCGGTTCGTAGGAATGGGGGCTCCGTCCGGCTGGAATAATCACACGCACATCCGCTTTTCCCCCGGCGATATTGCTCAAAATATCTCCGATGATATCGGTGGTGGCTGCGGTACTTAAGGCTTGGCCGTTGACTTCAACGGCCACAACATCATGATTTTCTTCTTTCGCCGTGCCGGCACCGCAGGAAATGAGAAGAATTGACAAAGCCGCGGTAAGTCCACTCTTATAGACGTTCATTCGTGCATCGACCCTTCATGGTCGCAGACCAGGTGAGGCTCCAGACAATCTTCGCAGGTCTGGAGGCGATGATGCATGGCAAAATCATCCCAATGCCCCTTCTGGGCGGCTGTCAAGGTTCCCGTTCCGCTGCAAAGGGGACAAGAGTTCCCCAGGGCGGTAAGAATAGCGCTCCGGATAAATTCCGAACGATTCCTGATGCCCCCCATGGCCTCAGCCAGGTGTTCGTCGACTTTGAATGTGATAATTTCCGCTTTGTTGCGCCCCGTGCTCATCAATATCCTCCAAAGGCATCTCTGAGGCACAAGGTATTAATTTGTAATATCTATGTCAAGTCGAGAAACTATCCATCGGCTCCCTTGGAAAAACCTATAAAGCGGTTCTCAGAGTTTCTCCAGCCAGGCGGATACATATTCCTGCAGACCTTCGAGCTTCGCGGGTTCGACATACTGTTTATCCAGTCTGACATATCGCCCCATACCGGACACCGGTTCTCCATCCACTACGGCCTTGCCGCACAACGCGGCACCGAAACTTGTCGCCTCTTCCAGAGCTGTCAAATAGAGAGGATTCTCTGGCAGAAGCGCACCCAGCAGTGCACCATAATTCGGATTCTGCCGGAAGCCGCCTTCGATGAACACCTCCGTACCGGGTTCCAGCCCGACTCTTTCGAGAGCAACCTGGGTCTGTATGGCCAACGAAAGGTTGGCCAGGGCGAAACCGCTCCTGTAGTCTTCGAAGGCCTTGGGCCATCGTCGTCCCGAAGTGATATCGTCGACGGAATACTCCTCTTCCTCATCGATCACCCGGGCGATGGAATCGGGAAACTGGCCGGTTCCCGGCAGCATGGTGGGCAGAATGAAGGTTTGCGGCTCGGCCAGGATATCCGAATACACGGCCGGATCGTAGTCCGGCCACTCCCGCCGGCTGTGATGGGCCATGATGGCCTCGGTGTAGATTTCGTATTCCTGTCCGCCCATGAGGATGGATGTCTTCACCGGGTGTCCCTCATAAGAGAGGTTGTAGAAGATCATCTTGCCGAGCTCGTCGTCCTTGAAAGACACTTTATCCACTGGGTGCATGGCGACGCACCACGTGCCGGTGGAATTCAGCACAAAATCTTTGTCCTGGGTAATCAGGTATGGGATGAGAGACGAGTTGGAGTCATGAATCCCGAGGGTGACTTTCGTGGAGGCATCCAGGCCGGTTCTCTTCGCCACGTCGTCGGTGATGGTGCCTAATTCGGATTCGGGTTTCTCTGGCTTTTTCGGGAGCATATTCCGGATCCCGAGAATATCGGCGACATCCGACCAATCATGTTTCTCGTAATTCCAGAGATAGCTGTGACAGCCCGTATAGGTGATGTCCGCCGCAGCTTTGCCGGTGAGTCGATAGCCGAAATACTGGGGATAGAAAAGTATGTGCTTCGTCCTGGAAAACTCTTGAGGCCAGCGTTCTTTGGAATACCAAAGAAGCTTGCCGATATTGATCAGCGGCAGTATTTCGGCGGTGGCGGTGCGGGCCTGTGCATCGCTGCGATCACCAACCGCTGCCCAGAAACGCTCATGAACATCATTGGGAACGTCATTCGTGTAGGCCAGTGGCGGCACACTGGGCAAACCTTGCTCGTCCACACAGACAAGGGTGGCGCCGTGAGTCGTGACGGAAATGGATTGGATGGGATATTCCGAACTCAGCTCTTTGAGCTGTTCAAGGAACCATTCTACGACGGTATCGACATCTTCGATATCCAGACCGTCTTGCTCAACAGTTCCGATTTTACGTTTTCGAACGGCCAGAGGCTGCATGGCATCATCATAGATGGCGACCTTTTTGTTGGTTTTTCCTATATCCAATACCGCGACGGCGTAGTCCATTATCAACTCCCAAAGAATTCATTCATATAAGTACGGAACCCCGGGGCGGCAGGCGCCCGGGAACTCAACATTGAAAAAAATCAGCCGTAAATCGGGCCGAAGTTGGAACAGGCCCTGAAATCGGCGCCCTCTTTATCCTGACCGAAATGGTTCCATGCCGCCGGCCGGAACACTTCCGAATCATCAACGTTGTGCATGGAAACGGGTATCCGCAGCATGGATGCCAGGGAAATCAGATCCGCACCGATATGACCGTAGCTGATGGCGCCGTGATTCGCACCCCAGGCGGCCATAACGCCGTAGACATCCTTGAAGCTCCCCTGATCGTTCAGACGCGGGGAGAACCACGTGGTGGGCCAGGTGGGATTGGTTCTGACATCCAGTTTGTCATGCACGGCCGCGGGAATTTCCACGGTCCAGCCTTCGGCGATCTGCAAAACGGGCCCCTGGCCTTTGATCAGATTAAGTCGACTCATGGTGACGGGCATGCCGCCCTTGGTGAGGAAGTCCGTGGAGTATCCGCCGCCCTTGAAATATCCCAGGTCGGCGGGGCAGAACTCGGTGGCCTTGACGCAAGCTTCGGCTTCGTCGGAACTGATGTCCCAGAAGGGCTTGATGGCAGGCTTTCCGTTGATGCTCTGTTCGCCGGTACCGTCCAGACATGTGGAGCCGGAGTTGATGAGGTGGATCAGACCGCCCGATGCCTGACCGGTGAGCTTGTGTCCGGTGACGCGCTCGACGGCTTCGGGACTCCAATAAGTCCGGACATCACTGAAAATCTGGGCGGTGTTGGTCAGCAAATTGCCGAAGAGCATCGAAATGCCGTTGAGGGTATCGTTCTCGGTGGCAAACACATAAGGCTGACGTATGCCGTCCCAATCGAAGCTGGTGTTGGCCATCGTCTCCATGAAGTCCCCGTTGGCCCGCCAGTCGGTCCAGTGCCGCTGACCCTGGAATCCGGCGGCGATGGCGTTATGTCCCAGCGCTTCCTCACCGAATCCCCGTTCGGCCAATTTCGGGTTTCCGCTCATCAGATCTTTGGCGATCAGGGCCATTTTAACCGACTCATCCCACTCGGATTCTTTCGTTTCCGCATCATGCTGCACGGAAGGTTCGTTGGGATCCTGGCCCACCCTCAGATTGTCTTTCACCCAGGCACGGGCCCGTTTATATTCTTCGGGATCGAAGATTTCTTTCTCAATGCGGCGGCCGATTTCGCTCATGTCCACGTATTCGTTCCGCATTCCCAGATAATCCTGGAAGAAGGATTCATCGACGATGCAGCCGGCAATCCCCATGGACACCGAGCCGATGGACAGATAGCTCTTGCCGCGCATCGTGGCCACGGCGATTCCGGCCCTGGCAAATCTTAAGATTTTCTCTTTCACATCTTCGGGGACGGAAGTATCGTCGGAATCCTGAACGTCCCGGCCGTAGATACCGAATGCGGGAACCCCTTTCTGGGCATGGGCGGCCAGAACAGCGGCCAGGTAGACGGCACCGGGGCGCTCGGTTCCGTTGAATCCCCAGACGGCCTTGGGTGTGGATGGGTCCATGTCCATGGTTTCCGAACCGTAGCACCAGCACGGCGTCACCGTCAGGCTGACTCCAACCCCCTCTTTCTCGAACTTGGCATGGGCGGCGGCGGCCTCGGCCACTCCGCCGATACATGTATCGGCGATAACGCACTCCACACTGGTACCGTCGACATATTTCAGACTGCCGGAAATCAATTCGGCCGCCGCTTTCGCCATTCCCATGGTGCGTTCTTCCAGACTCTCGCGTACGCCGCCGAGTCGGCCGTCGATGGTGGGTCGGATACCGACTTTGGGCCTGTCCCCCGCATATCGCCATTCACCGATTTTTGATGATTTGTATGTCATTGATTATCCTCCAAAAAACTTATCCTTAGGCTGTATTGTGCCATGATTCGCCGCCCATTGGGCACGAATTCGTGAAGCCGGAAGCCGACGGCATGAAACGCGAGGGCCCTCGGAGGTCATTTTAAATTCCCGGGGCATTCGCCAGAAGATAGGCCTCGGCCTCGGCATTCCAAATACAGTGGTTCCGTTTGGTAATATCGGCAAGCTTCGCCCAGAACGGGTCGGATTTGCCTTTCTCCGCGAAATCCTCGATGGCCGTCAATGGCAGATTCACATTCGTGTATATCAGCTTCTTGCCGCCGGGAATCTTCGGCAGAGTGAGCGTGGTTTCAGGAACCGAGTTCAGCCCGCCCACGTGCGTAATCATCATTGACGGGTCGATCCGCCTTTCCTTCATCATTTCCAGGGATATCTTCATGTCTTCGGTATTGCCCCCGCTGGTGCCCACGATGTGATGGAATTCATAGTGGATGTCATAGAAGTTCACCATGGCGGAAAATTCGGTGTTGGTGGGTCCGGCGAAGAAGTTCATGCAGCCGTCCTTGGCGAGGATTCGGTCGGCCTGTTCCACCACCGGAGCAACCGGGGCCATGACGAAGACGTCGTCGAAACCCTCTGTTCCCGATTCGGCCTTGAGACTCGCAATGGGATCATCCAGCTTCGCGGTGTTGATATAGACCAGTTCAACGCCTTCCTTCTTGGCCTCGGCGATGGGGAAAAGCTCTTCCGCTCGGGTGAGCCTAATAGCGTCGATGTCGGTGACGACGAGTTTCCTGGGCTTCACATCGCCATGAAGGGCCAGATCGACGGCACCCAGTCCCATAGGACCGGCGCCGGCAAGAATAGCCATGGTTCCGTTCGGCCGAAGGCCCATCTGATGTTCATAGGTACCCTGGGGAACATGATAACTGGCCCGGAATGCACCGACGATGCAGCTCATGGGTTCCGAGAGACTGCCGTAATAGTAGGCTTCCTGATCGTAAGGCAGAAGACAGTCCATCTCCATCACCTCATTGGGTATGACGATGTCGGTGGCCGCTCCCCCAACCCATCTGTAGCTGTAGCCGGGAGCATCCAGAGTGCCTTTGTAGTTCAGTGCCGGCTGTATGGTGAATTTCTCACCTTCGTTGTATTTGCCGGACCACTTGGAACCGACTTTCACGATCTGACCGCAGAATTCGTGTCCGATCATAACCGGCTCGTCGGCGATATTCTCCGGCACCCGTTTATGCTCCGATCCCTGCTTGGCCGCTTTGTATGAACTCATACAAATACTGTCCGAAATGATATGAGCGAGGATTTCATCCTCTTTTATATCCGGCAGTTCGAATTCTTCGAAACGCAAATCGTCTTTCCCGTACATGCGTACCGCTGTTGTTTTCATCTATAACTCCTTACCTAAGCATGATCTGTCCGCCAGTGACGGGGACAGCTTGTCCGGTTTCGTAATCCTGTTCTATGCAATACAAAATGGCTTTCAAAACATCAGGGCCCTCGCAGCCCCGTCCCATGGGCACCTTGGCTTCGTAGAACGCCTTCACATCAGCAATGCTTTTGGCACCCGGTACTTTCCCGGTATTCAGATATTGTATAAAGAGGCCTTTCTTGGGGTCGGACCAGAGGGGTCCGTCGAAAAAATTTCCGGGGCAAACGGCGTTCACTTTGATGCCGTATTCCACCAATTCCATGGCGAAACTCTGCACCAGGCCGATTCCCCCGAACTTTCCGCCGGCATAAGCCGCGTTCTTGTTCGAACCGGCAAGGCCGCTTTTTGAATTGATCTGAATGATGTCGGCTGTCCATGAGGGACAGGACGTCCGCTGACGAATCATCGTCGGCGAGGAGTGCTTCACCACCAGAAAGAACGCACTGTAGTTGATCTTAGTGACAAACTCAAAATCCCGGTAGGGAAGCTCCAACACCGACCCGGCACGAAGGACGCCGGCGTTGCTCACCAGCAAATCCAGTCCGCCGGCGATATCCGCCACCGAACCGGCCATCTTCCGAACCGAATCTTCATTGGAGACATCCACGGCCAACGAAGCGGCCCTGACCGGACCACCGGCATTGAGCTCATCGGCAAACGCCTCGGCCCCGTCGGCGTTGATATCCGCCACGATGACAAAGGCGCCCTCGTCCGCCAGACCCCGGGCTATCTCGGCTCCGAAACCCTGGGCGCCGCCGGTGACCAGGGCGATCCGGCCTCGAACGGTATCCTCACGACCCGCAGGGACTCGAACATCCAATTTCGCCGTCTCACCGCGTCTGGCCGCGTCGGCTTCGTCCCAGGTGGAGCCGGCGAAAAAGCTTCCGTATCCGGGAACCCGGACACCGCTGGGCAGGGCTCCGTCGGCATCCTTCAACGCCTGAAGAGCCTCCCGAGCCTGCTTGCCGACGACATCCTCGGCGGCACGCTCCTCGGCGGTATAGGTGCGATGATCCGAGTCGAAGGCACCGGCCGGTGCACTTCCGTGGCCGTGCCAGAGTGCTCCGGGTCCGCTGAGCGTCAGCTCCGGCAAATCGGATCGCTCATCCTTATCAAAAAGTAAAATCACCGGAGCCCGGGCGGCTTCCAGATAGGCTCCTCGTATGACGGGAGTCAGCATTAATCGGTCCATAAACCCTCCAATCGGGCGGCATCTTTAATCGAAACAGGTCGGGACGGATCCATTTTCCGGCCCATCCTGGCATATATATCTAAACGAATATCCAATGGCGCGTCGGCCAGAGGGGATTCGGCATCGAAGAGTCCGGGGCCGCCAAGAGACGCCAGATGCTCGTGAGCGATGAGCGCCCAGG
Source organism: Spirochaetaceae bacterium (assembly GCA_029210985.1). Classification (GTDB taxonomy): domain Bacteria; phylum Spirochaetota; class Spirochaetia; order DSM-2461; family DSM-2461; genus UBA2779. The sequence goes on from JARGFR010000005.1 coordinate 48,007, forward strand.
TCCGGTCGTTCAGATGAATAAACTCCGGCAGAGTCACCTCGGGGCAGCGGAAGACTTGACGGGAGGAATTGATATCCACGCCGCTGATTTCCATCAGACCGGTCTTCTCACACAGGCTTTTTACCCTGGCCAGCTGCTCTTTGGTGTTCCGGGGCGGCATATACGTCACCGCCCGAAATCCCAGTTTCGGGAGTTCGGCAAAGAGGAGGTCCAGCCAGTCGTCTTCAAATTTCTGAGCCTTCTTATCACCGGTGGGGCTCTCTCCCACATCCCCCAAATAGGGGTAGCAGGGGATGGCCCCGACTCGATCGGCCAGAGCGGTGGCCTCTTTCACCGAGGGACATTCGGCAGCATCCGGCTGACGGAAGAAACGCGGAACCAGGGATCCTTTGAACAGACCCAGCATATCGTAGAGGAAGTGGGGATTCGTCTCGTCGGACAACCGTTTTGTCATGATATCCGAGAGCGAAAGCCCCAGAGATGTTTTGAGAACATTCAGGAGAGACGCACCTCGGCCGTAAGCCTCGGACATTTTCACCGCCAGAGCGTAGAGAATGTGCCGTTCGGTGATGCTTCCGCCCTCCCGACTTTTCGAAATCGGCACGACGTCGGTTTCGAATCCCAGGGTGGGCACTCCGGCATCGGCGAGGATTTCGTTGAGGATACCGACCTGTTCGGCCATGCGGCGATTTCGTGATACGCGCAGGGATGCCAGAAAGGCATCCACCTCGTCCCGTCGATGGTGGGGGATTCCATGAATCACCATATAGAGCAGTCCGTCGGAATCCGGATTGTTGATCGTTCGGCCCTCCAGAGCGGTGCCGGCGGCATCCACCCGGAGTTCGCACCCTGATGTGACGGCCATACCGATACGCTTACCGGCTTCCAGCATCTCTTCACAGCCCGAAACGGACTCATGATCGATGATGCCGGCGGCCTCAAGCCCGGACCGCCAGGCGCCGTAAGCCGCCTCGGCGGGAGTGTAGGGACTGAAGGAGTAGACCGTATGGATGTGGTTATTCACCTCACCCGATTGTTCCGGCATGAAATGCGCCGCCCGGTCGGCGGCCAGCTTCTTCTCCAGGGAGGCGAGTCGGGCAGGGGCATCGGCACCATCCAAGGCCAGGGCGGCCAGCTCTTCGGGTGTACTCACACGCCGCCCCGATTTGTTCTCACCAATTCGCCGGTGGTCTGGACGGTGGCGGGAGTATGTCCGACCAGCGGCAGAATGCGCTCATGCACCAGATCGATGAGCCACTCAGGCTGAGGGAAGAATTCTTCCTCCATCTCCGCGGCGGGAGATATCCAGTTTCGGGCTCCCAGAACTACCGGAGGAGCGTCCAAGGCATCGAAACAGAGCTGACTCAAATTGTTGGCCACATTATGGAGGACATTCCCCCGCTCCACTGCATCGGAGGCCAGGATGACCCGTCCGGTCTTCTTCACCGATTCAACCAGAACGTCGTAATCCAGGGGGTTCACAAAACGCATATCGATGATTTCCGATTCCACATTGTACTTTTCCTGGAGTTTGTCGGCGGCCTTCATGGCCGTGTAGAGCGTCGCGCCCAGCGTAATGATGGTGAGGTCTTTACCTGTTCGACGAACCACCGGAACGCCTTCTGGAGTTTCGTAATATCCCTCGGGAACGCCGCCGGGTTCGAACTGTTCACCGATGCCGTAAAGCTTCTGGCTCTCGAGGAACACCACCGGGTCGGTCCCGGCCAGGGCCAGGTTGAGCATGCCTTTGGCATCCGCCGGAGTGGCGGGGAAATACACCTTGAGACCGGGGATGTGGGCCAGCAGGGCCGTCCAATCCTGGGAATGCTGCGCGCCGTATTTGGCTCCCACCGACACTCGGAGAGTCAGGGGCATCTTCAATACACCGGCGCTCATGCTCTGCCACTTGGACATCTGATTGAACACCTCATCCCCCGCCCGGCCAAGGAAGTCGCAGTACATCAGTTCCACAACCGCCCGACCGCCGCTGAGGGCATATCCCACGCCGGCGCCGACGATGGCACCTTCGGAGATGGGCGAATTGAAAAGCCGGTGGTAGGGCAGTGCTTCGGTGAGCCCGCGATAGACGGCGAAGGCGCCGCCCCAGTCCCGGTTTTCTTCGCCCCATGCCGCCATGGTGGGATCGATGGAGAAACGATGAATCATGGCTTCAAAAAGAGCGTCTCTGAAGGCGAACATCTTGGCGGCGCTCACCGGCTTGCCGTTCTCGTCGAAGGCGCTGCGGACTTTCCGCTTCAGGCTCTTCACCCGGTCATTGTCCTCAACTTTCTCCAGGAGTTCTGGCTCTCTATCGTCCAGTTTCTCCATTTTCTGATTGGAGAACATCACCGACTCGATGAACTTGCCGTCCGGCCGGGGAGAGATGTCCAGAGACAAGGACTTCTGGAATGTATCCATCAGCTTCTTGTCAACGGCGCCGCGCATGTCCTCGATGGCCGAATCGTCCAGAAGACCGTTATCCCTCAGATAGGATTCGTAGCCGGCAACACAGTCGTTGGCCTGCCAGAGCTCGAGTTCTTCCTTGGTCCGGTAGCTTGATGCATCCGACGGGCTGTGACCGGAGATTCGATAGGTGATGGTATCCAGCAGCGCCGGCCCCTTGCCTTCCAGCAGGAGCTTCTTCTTCCGATCGGTGGCATCGGCCACCGCCAAGGGATTGTAGCCGTCCACCCGTTCGGCATGCATATTCTCCGGATTCACGCCGGCACCCACCCTGGCCAGCATGCCGAATCCCATAGTTTCGCCCACCGGCTGGCCGCCCATGCCGTAGAAGTTGTTGAAGAAGTTGATGAGCACCGGAGGAGATCCGCCCAGGTCCTTGTCCCAGAGAGTCTTGTACTGGTCCATGGCGGCCATCATCATGCCTTCCCACACCGGACCGCATCCCATGGACGCGTCTCCGATATTGCCGATGACGATTCCCGGCTTGCGGTTGATCCGTTTATAAAGGGCGGCGCCCACGGCGATATCCCCGCTTCCGCCGACGATGGCGTTGTTGGGCATGGAGCCGAAAGGCGGGAAGAACGTATGCATCGAGCCGCCCAAGCCCCGGTTGAATCCCGCTTTACGGGCGAAAATCTCGGCCATGGTGCCGTAGAGGATGAAGTCCACCGCCAAATCCCGCACATCGCCGGAGTGGCCCTTCTCCACCACCTGGAGAATCTCACCCCCCCAGTAATCCTTCATGATGGTCAGCACGTCCTCTTCTTTCATCGTGACGATGGCCGAGAGAGTCTTGGCCAGAATCTCGCCATGAGAGCGATGAGAGCCGAAGATAAAGTCCTCATGGCTTAACGCCATGGACTGACCCACCGCCGCCGATTCCTGACCGATGGACAGATGCGCCGGACCCATGTGGTTGTATTCCACGCCCTTGTAGGAGCCGGTCTTCTTGATGGAGTCCAGAACGGTTTCAAACTCACGGATCAGCAGCATATGGTAATA
>JARGFR010000060.1 GCA_029210985.1 Spirochaetaceae bacterium
ACCGTCGAAAATGGAATAGATGGTGAACTTGCTCTGAAATCTCCGGTCACTCTGGCCACGGACCCCTTCGATTCTTTAGAATCATGAAACCGAAAGGGAGGAGCCGGGATGCGTTTTACTGAGATCATCAGATGCCTGGAGTGTCAGGTATTCAACCGAGGGGATAACTTCGAGACAGGTGAAATTGAATATGTCACTGCCGGCGACTTGATGAGCGAAGTCTTGGTTTTCGACAAAGAAAACCTTCTTCTGGTGACGTCCCTGAACTCGGAGCAAGTGCTCAGAACCGCCAATATAGTGGACGCCATCGGTGTCGTACTGGTGAATTCAAAGATACCAAACGAACAGATGATATCCCTGGCCCGGGATCTTGGGGTTGTTCTCCTTTCGACGCAGAATTCGATGTTCGAGACATGCGCGATTCTCTACAGTCTGCTGACCAATTCGGGCGCAAATGCCTGACCAATTTCGGCCGCCGGTATCGTTGGTCTCACAAAATATACCAACGGCTCTGACCGAGTTGATTTTCAGACTGAAAATTAAGGATGTGATGTCAAAGGACATCGTCACGGCGTCCAAAACAGAAACACTGAGAACGATACAGCGGCGAATGAAGGACGCCAATATCACCGGTGTGCCCATCGTTGAATCCAGAAGACTCCTGGGGGTGGTAAGCATGCACGACATCCTCACCGCCTTCGATGAAGGCACCATCGATGAGAAAGCGGAAAGATTCATGAGCCGCAATCTTAAAGTGCTGGAAGACGATATGCCTCTCTCTTTCGCCATCAACTACTTCAATAAATATCGGTTTGGACGATTCCCCGTACTTAACAAGAACAGGGAACTTTGCGGAATCATCACGATCCGGGACATCAACAGCACGCTGCTGAACGAGGTGAACCGGATTGTTGAAAAACTGGAAGACGAACTGCATCCCATTGTCCATAATAACCATGGAATTGAATCCCTGCAGCACTATGTGGTCCGACATGATTTTGAAAATGCCGGCCGGGCTTCGGCGGAAATCAAGAAACTGCTGAAGAGCCATGGATTGGACCCAAAGATGATCCGCCGGGCCGCCGTGGCCAGCTATGAACTTGAGATGAATCTTGTCGTTCACTCCTCGGGTGGAAAGATGATTTTTCGAATGGACGAGAATACCATCAACATCCGAACCATCGACAACGGTCCGGGGATTCCCGATGTGGACAAGGCTCTTGAGGTGGGATTCACCACCGCCAATGAATGGATTCGATCCCTGGGATTCGGCGCCGGTATGGGTCTGCCCAACGTCAAACGAGTGTCGGATGTGTTTACGGTCAAATCAAAAGTGGATCAGGGAACCGAAGCCGAATTGGTGATATATCGAAATTCCGCAGGCCGGACCGATACAGTGGAAACATCGTCCGAAATCTCATAACAATCCGGGAATTTAGCTCGGCTATTCGATCAGACGATTGATTTCTTCGAGACTCCGGATGCGAACCCCCGGGTATCCGCTGCCGATCACCCCGGCAGTTTTCAGTTCGTGCAGAACTCTATTCAAGTGACGCGGAGAGATTCTCCAGCATCGTATGATTGAGAAACTCATCAATGCGGTATTTCTCCACAAAGTGCCGAACCGTATCCTCTGGGACAGTACTCGTCAACATATAACTTAATTTAGCTCAAGAGTTGAAGAAAGTTGAGGACAAATGTCCTGTTCGATCGCCTATCTGCGGCCTAGATTGGGAAATATGAATATCGAAGAAAGAAAACGGCGTCATTACGAAAGCATAGCATGGAGAAAGGCTTTCGCAGAGGTGGAAGCCGATGCAAGAGCGATCCTGGAACAGCCCTATCGCCGGCCCCTGCGCTCTCGGAGCCCGCGGCCGGTAATCCAGCGATCCAGGCCAGTCAGGATAGAGGTGCGGCGGCGGCGCGGAGCTTCAGGCTCCTTGGTGTGATGACTCTTCTCGAAATGACTGGCTTTCACACCGAAGAAGAAGACAAGATAGGTCAGCTCATCATCCCGGTCGGTAAATGGATAACACACATAGGGGCTGTCGCTGATTTTACCTTCAAGAGGATCACGGGAACGGTTGAGCTGGGAGGATATCTGATCGACAGGAATTCCGGGGATGGCCTCCGATAAGGGGGCATCCAGCACCTCAACTTTAGATAAACGGTGTTTCTCCAGAAAAGCGTCGCTGGTATAGCGAAGGATTCCAGCCGAATCGCAGATGGCGACGGCTTCATCCTGATTCCGAACAAGAAAGACAACGAGAGCCTGCATTGCACTGATCTTCTGAGTTTTCTGATGATTTGACTGGCCCAAAAGGTCAAATAAGTCGGTCAGCTTGCCTCCAAGAGCACCCATGGAAGCAAAATCCCTTTCAGGGAGAATTTCACTATTGCGGCCCTGTTCAATCAGACGGTTCAAGCGTTTATCCAGAGAAGCGGCGCCTCGAAGCAGGATAATGGTAAGAAGAGTAATGATCAAAACAGCCACAATTGAGGCAAACAGTATTTCTTCGGCGGCAAGTCGCCTTTCATCCCCTGAGGGTCCCGTAGAAAGGAATAATTGATATCCATACCAGCCAAGAGCGGCAACAATAAAGCAGACTATCAGGGCGTAGAATAGAACTCGGCGCTTAGAAATCATCATCATCACAGCATTAATACTCCCGGAACAAATGAATGTCTTCGTTCATTCCGACTATTATCAGTATGTCGGATTCTTCGATGATATCTTCCGGACCGGGAAAGAGAACCCGCTCCTGACGTAAGGCGTTTCCTTCCTCATCAATCCGGGTGGACGTGCGCCGAATGGCCACAACAGTCACCCGCATTCTATTACGCAGGTCCAGATCAATCAGGGAATGATTGGCAAATTCTCTCGGTACGGCGACTTCGGCAAGACTCACCTGATCAGATAATGAGATGTTGTCCAACACGTCCGGAGATATAAGCTGCCGGCCGAGACGCATACCTTCGTCAATCTCGATGTTGATGATTTCATCAGCACCAACCTGCCGGAGTATCCGCCTATGGATATCGGTTACGGACCTGGCCAGTATTCGCGGGATCCCCATCTTTTTCAGGAGGGCGGTGGTGATAATACTGGCTTCCAAGTTATCCCCGATGGCAACGATGGCCGTATCGACATCCTCAAAGGGGACTTGGGACATGGCATCTTCGTCGGTGGAATCCATAAGGATGGATTGGGATGCGATATCTTTCACCTTTTCGATGAGTCTTTCTTGATTGTCGATAGCCAAAACCTTACCGCCCTTGGTCCCCAACTCCTCGCAGAGACGCGCTCCGAAGGTTCCCAGTCCGATAACGGCGAAGACTTTCTGTTTTTCCTTGGCCACGTATAGTGCTCCTTGTTATCCAATGGCAATTTCGGCGCGGGGATAAGTGATTTGGAGTCTCCCCTGCCCCGGTGAAGACGCGGCCAGGACAGTCAGAGGTCCGAGCCTTCCAATGAACATCAGAACTATGATGACAGTCTTGCCGATGGAGCTCAATGATCCGGTAAGCCCAGTAGACAGTCCCACTGTCCCGAATGCCGAAACGGTTTCGAATAGAATATCCTTGAAAGGAGCTGATTCGGTCACTGAGAGGACGAAGCCGCCGAACATCACCGAAATGACCCCGAATAAAAAGATGAGATAGGCTCTGTTGACCGATTGTTCATCGACGGTATGGGAGCGAAGCACCACCCGGGCGTCGTTACGCCAGGCAGATTTCACCGAAGCCAGAAGTACCGCCATTGTGTTCACTTTGATGCCGCCCGCCGTACTGCCCGATGCACCGCCGATGAACATGAATACCACCATAGCGATGATGACTCCTGTGCTTAATGATCCGAACGGGACCGAATTGAATCCGGCGGTTCTCAGGGTGACCGATTGAAAAAAAGCCGCCAGATACTGACGTCCAAGGGGCAGCGGGGCAAGTACTCCCCGATGTTCCAGAATATAAAACATCAGCATCCCTGAAAGAAGGAGGATTCCGGAGGTGGAGAGGACGATACGGGTGTTCAAGGTGATAACGGCATGATTGTTTCGCGAAACGGCATTGTGTCGCCGAAATCGTTTCATCAGCACATTCCTGATATTGATAAACACGCCGAAGCTCAAGCCCCCGGAAATGATAAGCAGTGCGAAAGTGACCAGGACAACCGGCCGTCCGGAGAATGTCTCCAGGCTGTCGCTCAGCAGGGCAAATCCCGCGTTACAGAATGCCGAGACCGCATGAAAAGCACCGAATAATACACGACTCCCCCATGAGCTGCCCTCCGGATTCATCGCTGTCGTCAAAATCAGAGCACCGATGCCCTCGATCAGAACGGTGATGCCGATGATGGATTTCAGCGTACTTTTCAATTTGCCCATATCATCTTCACTGAGCATATAGGCAACCAGACTCTTTTGTTCCACCGAGATACGTCTGCCGAGAATAAACAGGGTAAAATAGCTGAGCACCATAATACCCAGCCCCCCCACTTGAATTAGGGTAAGAATCACCAACTGTCCCCCGACGCTGAAGTAGGTGGCGGTATCCACGACTATCAGACCGGTGACGCAGACTGCCGAAGTGGCGGTAAACAGAGCATCCACAAAAGACAGTCCTCCACCCGCCCGAGCCGTGAAAGGCATCATCAGGAGCCAAGTTCCGGCCAGGATGACAAAGAGAAAACTCAGAATGATGGTGAGGGCCGGATGCATATTCAGGCCTTCAATAAAGCCGGTGATACGCCGGTATCGACTGAACACTTTAAGGACGAGAAAAAAGTTTCTGATAAGCAGGATTGTAAAGCCCGCACCGGTTGTGCCGGTCAAGAATGCGCCGAGTGTGATGTATTTATTGTATGCAAATAGAATGATGAAAATCGCCGAGAAACCGATTGAAAAGACATTACGACGGAAAAATATCCGCTTATAGGGTGCATCTCGGAACCCAAGGACTGTTTCGGCAACCAGGATGATAAGAATCACCAGATCGATCAGGTTCGTAAAGAGAAACGGAGAGAGTCCTGAGAGTTCCATCTGCTCGACGTAAAGAGAGACGATACTCAGAAAAAGGGTGAAAATAAACAGGACATTCCAGCGAACAGTCAGCTTACTCATCATCAACAATAACGATCCTAATATGGAACCTTGTCAAGGCGCACCCCAAAATTCAGGTTGCGCCCGGGGAATCGGCCGCATTAATCTTATCCGCGGAGGACCGAAGAATGTACACAGCAACGATGATTTATCCGGTTAAAAACGAATCCATGGAAGACTTCATCCGTACATGGCAAGAAACGATATTGAAACTCGCCATCACTCAGCCGGGATACGTCAGGATGCAGCTTCTCACGCGGGAAGCCGAAGCTATGGCTATAGGCACCTGGACAGAGAAGACTCATGCCGAAGCATTTATGAAATTGGGTCCGTTCAAAAAACTGATGGAGGCTGTGGGAGAAATGCTGACCGGGGAGCCCCGCCCGACAATCTGGACTCAATCGGCCTACGCTTCGCGATAAGAACAATAAAATAGAAATTACGGTCTGGTTATCTGTCGAACTTTTCGTTAACCTGACTTCTTGAATGGTTAACGAAGAAGCCTCAATTCTCAGATCGACATTAGTCCGCCTGCTCAGAGACAGCCCCTCCCCACACTCAGGAGAAGAGCTCGGCGTCAGGCTCGGCATCAGCCGGGTCGCGGTTCATAAGCATATCAAAAGGCTGAAAGAACACGGCTATCAGGTGGAATCCGGTCCGTCGGGATACCGGCTCAATCGGCTGGATACCCCATCCCTCTCCACCTGGGATTTCGAACCGGATGAGAACATCCGTGTCAGCGAAATCATCGATTCCACAATGAACGAGGCACACCGATTGGCGCGTCGGCATCCCGATGAAGATTTCACGGTAGCCGCCATCTCCCAGACGTCGGGACGGGGACGCGGGAATCGACATTGGGAATCGCCGGAGGGCGGACTGTGGGTCACCCGGTGGATTCACCCCGGAGGATCCTCCCTTCGAATCCAACTCTATGTCATGGCGGCCGCCTATGTGCTGGCTGAACTCCTTCGAAACCGCTGGAATTTGGATGCGATGGTGAAATGGCCCAACGATGTTCTGGTGAACAATCGGAAAATCGCCGGCATGCTCGGAGAAGCCGAGGTGGCCGGAGACAGAATCAAATCCCTTGCCCTCGGTTTAGGAATGAATGTAAACAATCAATCTGCACCCGGGAGGATTTCGTTAAAAGACCTTCTGGGACATCCTGTCGACCGAAAGCCTCTGCTGAGAAACTGGATTTCGAACCTGGACGAATTTCTTGTTTCCAGTGCATTTCCGGGAGACGGCGAACCCCTCTGGTTCACATCCGTCATGTCGGATATCGGCGCGTCGGTCGGCATGGAGACAACCCACGGGCCCATCGTCGGGATAATCGCCGGCGTCGATGAGTTCGGACGGATACGATTGGAAACCAAGAACGGGCCTGGCCGACTGATTGAGGCCGGGGACATGATAAAACAGACAAGGAGTTCTTATGCAGGATAATTCGGTTCGGTCCATGGTCTTCGTGGCCGCCTTCACGGCCCTGATCGTGGTGGGGGCCATCTTCAGTTTCCCCTCTCCATGGAACCCCGTTGTGCCTTTCACTCTGGCCACCCTCTTCGTCATTCTCTCGGGCATGATTCTGGGGCCTTGGCTGGGCACGGCATGTGTGGGTCTGTATCTTCTTCTGGGGGCAATCGGCCTGCCGGTGTTTGCGGGCGGCACCGGCGGTGTTCAAGTGCTTGTCGGACCCACGGGCGGATTTCTGATGGGCTATATTCCGGCGGCACTCCTGGGCGGCCTAATTGTCAGGTTGGGTCGGGGAAGTCTGGCGGCCGTCATCATTGCGGCCGTAGTCGCCACCCTGGCTATCTACATTCCAGGCATCCCTTGGCTGCACTGGAAACTGATGGGCTTTGTGGATGATTGGTCCTGGGCGTCCACCTGGGGCAAGTACACCGCACCATTTCTGATCGGTGACGGGCTCAAAGCCGTTGCCGCCGTTATCATAGTTCGCTATCTGAAAGATCGTTTGAACCCCTGGAGCCGAAACGATTGAAGCCTCCGGTGATGGAACTGAGGGGCCTGCGTCATGTCTTCCCCGACGACAAGGCGGCCCTGGACGGTGTGGATCTCAGCATTCAGGCCGGCACCTTTGTGGTGTTGGCCGGTCGAAACGGCAGCGGGAAGACGGTTCTCATGCGTCATCTGAACGGCCTGGCCCGGCCCACATCCGGTGAGGTGCTTTTAGAGGGTTGTCCTGTTCTGGATGACCTCCAGGGCGCCCGCCGCAGGATCGGCCTGGTGTTTCAGGACGCCGATGCCCAGATTGTCGGTCAGACTGTGGCAAGGGACGCTGCATTTGGTCCTGAAAACCTGCGGCTGCCCAGGACGGTCATCCGGGAACGGGTCAAGGCGGCTCTGGAAGCCACCGGGCTTGTGGGATTTGACGAGCGACGGCCACACACCCTCTCGGGAGGCGAAAAACGGCGCCTGGCCGTCGCCGGCGTTCTGGCCATGAATCCCGACATTCTGGTACTGGATGAGCCCTTCACCGGTTTGGACTGGCCGGGCTGTGCCGCCCTTCTGGAGGTTCTGGACCGGTTTCACACATCGGGGAAAACCGTCCTGGTCATCACCCACGATCTGGACAAGGTCCTCGCTCATGCGGACCGGCTCATCATGATGGATGAAGGCCGAATTCGGGCCGACGGACCACCGTCTGATGTGGTGGACCATGTGGGCCGCTGGGGTGTCCGGCGCCCGTCGGGACCCATTACCGGCATGAGCTGGAAGCGGGAGCGCCCGTGAGAGAGCTCGAGTTTCTCCACTATCGTCCGGGCAGCAGTCTGTGGCATCGGCACGATCCCCGACTCAAACTCGGGGAGATGATTCTGTGGAGCATCCTCGCCCTGAGCGCGGCGCCTGAAGTCATGGCTGTCACGGCGGGCGTTTTGGTACTCCTGCACGCCGTCGCCGGCACCCGCATTCGGCGCATGAGGAAGGCGCTGCTGTTCTGGGTGCTCATGGCCGCCGCCATCATTATCTCATCGGGGCTCGGCGATGCCGCCTCACCGCTTGTGATAGTCGGTCTGCCCCTACCCTTCGGGAAAGCCGGTATTCTGGCCGGAGCGATCCGTTCCGCCCGGCTCCTGACGGTCCTTCTGGCCGGACAGCTGTTGGCTTCCACCACCGATCCGGCCGATCTGGCCGGCTCACTCCGACGTCTCACCGCCGTCCTGCCCTCCTCCTGGTCGGGAACCTTGGCCACAGCGGTGTCGCTCACCCTGGCCTTCATTCCCAGGCTGCTGGATGAAGGGGCCACCGTTCGGGATGCGGCCTTCAGTCGGGGGCTTGGTGAACGAAAGTCGATACTCCGGCGCTCGGTATCCCTGGGCCTTCCCCTGGCCGAAGCCACGCTCAGAGGGGCCGACACGGTGAGTGAAGCCCTCCTCTCGAGATGCTACGTCGATAATCCCACACCGCCTGATCTGAAAATCACGAAGAACGACCTGTATTGCTGTCTGCTCGGCATCTTGCCGCCTTTGGCGGTGTTGTCTCTCCTCAAGTACCTCCGTCTTGACATATTGGTCTGATTCAGACCCCAATCCTTGCCGTATTTCCTACATTCCTGTATGATCCGCCCATGTTGGACATGGACGAACGAATCGACGGCCAGCACTATCGGCGCCGTATCCAGGAACTCACACTGCTCTTTGAGATCAGCCAGATCCTGGACCGCAGCCTGGATCTGAATGAAATCATCTCTCCGGTGCTCGAAGCCGTCGCCGAACACATGGACATGCACCGAGGCACGGTGACTCTGCTGAACCGGCAGACCGGCGAAATCCGTATCTCCGCGGCCTACGGTCTTACAGGAGAAGAACAGGCCAAGGGCCGATATAGACTCGGGGAAGGCATCACAGGCCGAGTCTTCCAGACCGGACAGCCCATCGTTGTACCCGACATATCCGTTGAACCGGAGTTTCTTGACAGGACCGGCGCAAGGTCCGGAGTCACCTCGACAGCGTTCATTTGCGTACCGATCAAAATCGATCAGGAAATCGTCGGCGCCCTCTCCAGCGACCGGCTCTTCAGCGACGATATATCCTCCGACGAAGATGTCCGCCTGCTTACCATCATCAGCAGCATGATTTCCCGTGCCGTTCAGCTTCGACGGGACGGCGAGGAAGCCAAGAAAGCCCTGGAAGAAGAAAATTCCCGGCTCCAGGCGGCACTGCGGGAGTCGTTTCAGCCCCAGAACATGATCGGCAACACCAGGGCTATGAAGCAGGTGTACGATTTGCTTCGCCAGGTCGCTCCCAGCGAAGCGACGGTTCTTATCCGCGGAGAAAGTGGAACAGGTAAAGAACTTATTGCCAACGCCCTCCACTACAACAGTCCCCGAGCCGGTAAAAACTATGTGAAAGTCAACTGTGCCGCCCTCCCTGAAGGCGTCATTGAATCCGAACTCTTCGGTCATGAAGAAGGGGCGTTCACCGGCGCGGTAAAAACCCGCAAGGGACGGTTTGAGATGGCCGACGGCGGGACGATATTCCTGGATGAAATCGGAGAACTCTCTCCCCTCCTCCAAGTGAAGCTTCTCCGGGTTATCCAGGAAAGGGAAATCGAGAGAGTAGGCGGCAGTGAAACCATACCGGTGGACGTCCGGATTATCGCCGCGACAAATCGCCCCCTGGAAGAGGAAATCGCCGACGGCAGGTTCAGAGAAGATCTTTTTTATCGCCTGAATGTTTTTCCCGTCCACCTTCCCCCTTTGAGGGAACGCCGAGGAGACGTGATGCTCCTGGCCGACCACTTCGTCGAAAAATATTCCAAGAAGAACCGGAAAACCGTGAAACGCATCTCCAGTTCCGCCATCGACCTGCTCACAAGTTACCATTGGCCGGGGAACGTTCGCGAATTGGAAAACTGCATGGAACGTGCCGTAGTGCTCTCCACCGACGAGGTGGTGCATGCCTATCATCTGCCTCCCAGCCTCCAATCCGCCGAGTCCACCGATACCGGACTGGCCAGCTCGCTGCCGGAAGCTCTGGATAACCTGGAAGAAGAACTCATCCGGGACGCCCTCAAATCATCCCGGGGCAATCGAGCCGAGGCGGCCAGACATCTGGGAATCTCCGAACGAATCATGGGGTTGCGGGTGGATAAGTTCGGAATCGAGCCAAAAAAATATCGCACATAAATGTAGGATACCCATTTCGACACTACACTTCCGTAGGATAACGGCGCCTTCTGGGGCGCCGTTTTTTTTTGCTTGAAGCACCATAGATGGCCGGCAAGTACCGGACGAAAATTGTCATTTCTCTACATTGTATGTATTTATAAATTCTACCCACCAGAACTTCTTCGACTTGGCACAATTCGTGCTTTACAGCCGGCAGAACACAAACCTAAAGAGGTAGGAAATTATGAATCACAACGATCGTTTCCTGATGCTTCTCGCTTTACTGCTTTTAGTACCGGCGATGGGGGCATTCGCAGAAGATCTCACAAACGATGAAATCCAGGCCGCTTTCGATGCCATCTGGCTGGTCATCGCGGCCGCCTTGGTCTTCTTCATGCAGGCCGGCTTCGCCATGGTGGAGACGGGTCTGACCCGCGCGAAGAACGCCGGCAACATCATCATGAAGAACCTCATGGACTTCAGTGTCGGCGCCGTCATGTACTGGGCCATCGGATGGGCTCTGATGTACGGAGAGAGTGTCGGCGCCTTCATCGGCGGCAGCGATTTCTTCGTTCAGGGTGACACCGCACTCATGCGGGACTGGTTTTTCCAGGTCGTTTTCGCCGCCACCGCCGCCACCATCGTGTCCGGCGCCATGGCCGAACGGACCAAGTTCACCAGTTATCTGATTTACTCCGTCTTCATCAGCGGCGTCATTTACCCCATCAGCGGCCATTGGATATGGCAGGGCGACGGATGGCTCACCGCTATGGGTTTCCATGACTTCGCCGGTTCCACCGTTGTCCACTCTGTGGGCGGCTGGGCGGCTCTGGCCGGCGCCATCGTACTGGGACCACGGATCGGCAAATACGTCAAAAAGGACGGTAAGATTACCAGCAAGGCCATCATGGGACACAACTTGCCCCTGGCCGCCTTAGGTGTCTTCATCCTTTGGTTCGGTTGGTACGGCTTTAACGCCGGTTCCACACTCTCGGGTACCGACACCAGTATGACCTCCGTTGCAGTCACGACGACATTGGCGGCTTCCGGCGGTGCAATCCTGGCCATGTTGACGGTCTGGATCCTGAACGGCAAACCCGATGTGTCCATGAGCCTCAACGGCGCCCTGGCCGGTTTGGTGGGCATCACCGCTTCCACGGCTGTGGTCGGCAACAGCGAAGCCATCATCATCGGCGGCATCGCCGGTATCATCGTGGTGCTGTCCGTTGAGTTCCTGGATAAGGTGCTCCATATTGACGATCCGGTTGGTGCGGTTTCCGTTCATGGCGTCTGTGGTGTGTGGGGAACTTTGGCGGTAGGTATCTTCGGCGACTTGGATGCCATCGGTTCCGGTCTGACCCGGGGCGGCCAGATTGGTGTACAGGCTCTGGGTGCCGCGGCGGTATTCGCCTGGGCCTTCTTCCTGGCATTGATTCTCTTCTTCATAGTGAAGAAGACCGTCGGATTGCGGGTCACCGAGAAAGAAGAACTCGCCGGTCTGGATATTGACGAGCATGGAACTGAGGCCTATGCGGGCTTCCAGATCTTCCAGAACATGTAAGGAGGAAAAGAATGAAATTAGTTGTTGCATACATTCGACCCGACATGCTGAACAGCGTTAAGCAGGAATTGTACAAGCAGGACATCTTCAAGATTTCGGTCACGAATGCCTTGGGTTGCGGACAGCAGAAAGGCTATACCGAAACCTACCGTGGTGTCGAAATCGAAGTGAACCTGCTCAAGAAGGTCCGAATCGAGATTGGTGTCACCGAACCATTTGTGCAGAAAACTGTCGATGCCATCATCGCCGGTGCGAGAACAGGGGAAATCGGAGACGGGAAAATCTTCATCCTGCACATCGAACAGGCCATACGGATCCGATCCGGTGAAACCGGAGAGGCGGCAATCGGTTAATTTTCAATGAAGTCACTGGCCGCTCCCGGCCGAGGTTGGTACAATGCCGACGGAATTGTGTCGGGGGTGTGCATTGCTATGGGAGGTGATGCAAAAACACCGAACTAACGAAGACAAATGGGCCGGCTTTGCCTTGAACGGGCAGAGCCGGCTCCCGCAGCGGATGAAAAAAATTCGTCCGCTGCGGGGGCTTCAGCAGAGCCCGAACCTTTTGAACGGCGTGCTCCGTTGGTCGCGCCGCTTCATGAGACCTCCTTTTCCGCGTTTTGGTTAGGGGATACGACCGATGGACATCGTCCGGATTCCCACAATGTAAAAAAGTCAGCAAATAACAAGAGCCGCGTCGTTGACGCGGCTCTTGTTATTTTCAACGCCACGGTTTTTCTCTTCTTACCGGCCAACTCGGCTCGACCATCAAAACCGATCGGGTATACTGATGGAATGAACAGACCAATCCAACTCATCCGCGGCATCGGTGATAACCCGCTTCAAAAAACAGTTGCCTTGATTAGCATTACTCTTACACTATCTATTATTCTCGGCCTGGCCGGCTGTGCCGGACTGGGTGACATCATCAAGCCGCCGGAGGCCCGGATCGCCTCGGTAGAGATCGTTCGGGTGGACTTTTCTTCAGTATCCCTTCGGGTGAACGTGGAAATCGATAATCCGAATCCCGTTGGACTCACCTTGAGCGCCTACGATTGGGGCTTGGATGTGTCGGAAGAAAGGGTTCTCGAAGGCCGTGTGGAAGAGGGCATATCCCTCAAGGCCAACGGCGTCTCCACGCTGCCCATCCCGCTGGATATCCGATTCGACAGCTTAGCCGCCGCCGGTGTGTCCCTCAAAGTGACCGATTCATTGCCCTTGGGAATGCAGCTGGGTTTGGAAGTGGCGCTTCCCTATATGGGCTCAGTCAGACTGGATGTGGGAGCAAAAACGGACATACCGGTGCCCAAACCGCCGGTCGTCCGACCGGAACGCATCCGTGTGGACCGGATATCCCTGACCGGGGCGGATATCACACTGACGGCGAATATCAAAAATCCGAACTCCCGGGCTTTAACCGTCCAAACCCTTAAAGGCCGGCTGATCGTCGGGGGAAGAGAGTGGGGACTTGTCGTGCTGGACGGAGATGCGAGTCTGCCCCCCGGTGTCGAGCAAACCATATCCTTCCGAGCGTCGGTGGATTTTGGTGAAGTAGGCCGTTCGGCCTGGTCGCTTCTCACCGGCACCGGGAGCGCCGAGGTTCGTCTAATCGGCGATATGGATATCGATATCGATGTCCCCGGCTTTGTCGGAAATGGAATTCCATTGGAAACCGACGCCTCGGTGAGCATCGTTCGCTGATATCCGACCCTGCAGGTGTATTGACCTCCAAACCGGCGCGGGTCTATGGTTTGGCCATGACGAAATACATTCCCGCAAGCCGAATCAGCCTCGGCGCCGCAGCCGCATCCTAACGCTGCGGTGAGATAATACGTCGATCTAACCGCAGCCGTTTTTATCGGATGCGGTTTTTTTGTATCCGGGGGAGAAGGATAAAACATGAGACGGGATATTGTGCACATCGGCGCCGGACAGCTGCGCTATGAAATCAGGGAAATCGTCAAAACCGCGGATGCCCTCGAAGAGTTGGGCGTGGAAATTATCTGGGAAAACATCGGCGATCCGATACAGAAAGGCGAGCCCATGGCCGGCTGGATTAAGGACATCGTCGTCGAATTGGTACAGAACAATCCCAGCTACGGATACACCGCCTCGGCGGGCGATCCCGAAACCCGGGCCTTCCTGGCCGCGGAGGTCAATGCCCGAGGAGGAGCCCAGATCTCGCCGGATGATATCTTCTTCTTCAACGGCCTGGGGGATGCGGTCTCTACGTTGTTCACTCATCTGAGAAAGGAAGCCCGGGTCCTCGGCCCGTCACCGGCCTACTCCACCCTCTCATCCGCCGAAGCCTCGCACTCGGGTTATGAACACCTCACCTACCGCTTGGATCCCGCCATGGGCTGGCAGCCGGATTTGGATGATATCCGGCTCAAAGTTCACTACAACGACTCTGTGGCAGGCATACTCCTGATCAATCCGGATAACCCCACCGGCGCCGTCTATCCCCAGGCAACCCTGGAAGCCATCGTGGATATTGCCGGAGAACACGATCTCTTTGTTCTTTGTGATGAAACTTACGCCAGCATCGTCTATCCCGGCATCCACACCGTCGCTCTGAGTGAGGTTATCGGAGATGTTCCCGGCATAGCCCTTCGGAGTATTTCCAAAGAGTTTCCCTGGCCCGGCGCCCGCTGCGGCTGGATGGAAGTCTTCAACCAGGACAGAGACCCGATATTCAAACGGTATATTTCAAGCTTGCTCGATGCGAAAAGGTTGGAAGTCTGCTCCACCACCCTTCCGCAAATGGCGATTCCCAGAATATTCGCCGATCCCAGATACCCGGGTCATCTTGAACGTCGTGCATCGATGTTCGAGAGACGTGCCGAAGAGGCCGTTGGTATTCTGTCCGAAGCCCAGGGAGTCACCGTTGTCAAACCCGGTGGGGCCTTCTATCTGACAGTCGTTTTCGATGCACAGCTGCCTAGCGACGGTCCGATGCCCCCAATGGCTAATCCGGCGGTGGAAGAAAAGGTGAAGAGCATCGTCTCGGGAGTGGCCCCGGACAAGAGATTCGTCTACTGGTTGCTGGGTTCCACCGGTATATGCACCGTCCCGTTGAGCGGTTTCTGCAGCGACCTGCCGGGTTTCCGGGTGACACTGCTGGAAAATGATGACGAGAAACGCCGCTTGACATTTGAAATGCTGGCCAGGGCGATTCAAACTTACCTGAAAGGCGATTAGGAATTACGTTGAGCCGAAACTTGCCTTTGAGGTCAATTATATATATTTTCCCTTATACATAGATAACCGGCGAGAGAATCGCCAAAGGAGCCGATGATGGCGGAGCATCTGACAGTCGAGACATTCAAGGAAAAGGTGTTCGATTACACCACCGAGAAAGAATGGAAATACAAGGGTGAATTACCCGGAATCATAGATTTTTATGCCGATTGGTGCGGTCCCTGCAAGATGGTGGCCCCAATCATTGAAGAGTTATCCACCGAATACGAAGGCAAGCTGAACGTATGGAAAGTGGACACCGAAGCCCAACAGGAGTTGGCCGGTGCATTCGGAATACAGAGCATTCCCTCCATTCTGTTCATACCCGCCGAGGGTCAACCCCATATGGCTGCCGGCGCATTACCGAAGGACACCTTCCAGAAGATTATCAAGGAAGAGCTGGGAGTCGAGTAGACTTCCGCTTATTCCTTTCCCGGCAGAAAGATCGAGTGATTTGACCGAATGTGATTGACACGAATTCTGGATTACTATATCTTAAGCCTCACGTTCGATCCCCTGTAGCTCAGTTGGTAGAGCGGGTGGCTGTTAACCACTAGGTCGGCAGTTCGAGTCTGTCCGGGGGAGCAAAGGCTTTGCACATGCTGCAAGGCCTTTTTTTATGGACAGACTCTCACGGGATGCTCGCAAAAAGCCTTCGGCTTTCTGCTGTTTGTTCGCAAAAAGCCTTCGGCTTTCTGCTGTTTGGAATCTGTCCGGGGGAGCAAAGGCTTTGCACATACTGCAAGGCCTTTTTCATTTATAAACCCCCTTATTCTCCGTTCTATGTGCGTTGTCGAACAGACCGTCAACAAGAGATAGCTTAATATTTGTTTAGGAGGTCTTATGGACAAGATCGGAAAAGCGGCCGAATCCGTCGTAAAGAAAACCAATTCATTCATGGCCAACAAGAAGATATGGGCATTCTGGGCTCTCTATATCGTCCTGAGCGGAGTTCTTTTTGGCCTGTTGTATGGAATCTTACGCCTGGCAGCGCAACGTTGGTGGATCGCTCCAATCATTGTCATTGGGACCGGACTGATGTGGGGCACAGCGAAATACTCGGTAATGAAAGCAGCCCTACAATCGGATTTCGATGAACGGACTCCGGGCAAGGAGGTATGAGCAAACAGCCCTGGGAACTGAATTGAGACGAAAGAATATTTAGGAGTATTATGTGGTAAATAAAGAGAATAATCGTGTATGGATGAATCGAGTCCTGGCGTTCTTGTTCGGCGGTCTTGTGGTCTTCGCCGTATTGAGTTTTGCTGTGACGTCGCCTGTAAGCGCCCGCGCTATTTTATCACAGCATCCCGCAGTATTTTTCGGGTGCTGAATTTGAATCCGGCCGGTTTTCC
>JARGFR010000061.1 GCA_029210985.1 Spirochaetaceae bacterium
TCTCAGCTCGAAAAGGCTGAAGGGCTTCGGTATTGTGATGATGATGAGTCAAAAAAAAATGCAGCACCAAGGCGGCCGATCTGGCGTCCGCCAGGGCATTATGGGCTCCGTCGTGACTGATTCCAAGGTGGCGGCGGCAGGATTCCAGAGATCGTGAAGGCAGGGCGGCGAGGTACTTTCGCGCCAGAACCAGAGTACAAAGCGGCTTGGTCGACGGCATCGGCGTTCCGGCGCGCTGATATTCGGCCCGCAAAAAACTCAAATCGAAGGAAGCGTTGTGCCCGGCGATGATCGTTCCGTTGAGAGCTTCATTGAGTACCGGGAGAATTTCTCTGAAGCTTGGAGCATCGGCAACCATTTCGTCGGTAATTCCATGAATCTTTGTGGCCCTGACCGATCTGCCGGGATTCACCAAGGTGTCCAGTTCTTCCCTGATGGTGCCGGATTGATCCATCCGTACGATACCGATTTCCAACACCCTGTCGCCGGATTTTGGTGATAATCCGGTTGTCTCGACATCAATAACGGAGAACATCATGTCGAGCTGGTTCCAGCCGGGGCCGGATCGTCAATCCGCATAATATCTTCGATCTGATAATTCACAATTTTGAAAGCATCGGCAGCGCCGTTCCTGGAAACAGTCAGGGTTTCCCTTGTCGTGCCCGAAGCACAGCTGACTTCAAAGATGTACAGAATGGTCTCCTGTCTTCCCTGACCATTCATCGTCACACGTCGATTGGAGCCGACCCGTTTATGAGCTAGATAAGGTCCGAACTCGGCGTTTCTGGTCAGCAGTGACGCTTTGATATCCTCGGCGACGCGTTCATTCTCAAATATATCCGACGGAAATGCCGTATCCGGTTCTTTTTGCACTTCATAGAACGCGTCGGCGAGTTCTCCGGCATTGTGATTTTGCAAAATCGCCCCGCACCCTGTAAGCAGAATGAGACATGCGGCGGTCGGCCACGAAATCAGATGTCGCTGCATTGTTGGCAACATATCCCAAGAATACCCCGGATGGGGGCAGGTGGGGCAATAAAGATCAGAGACCTCTCATCACCGCGCGGCGAATTTTCCTCTTCGAAGGAGGAGGGCCCAGCCGAACCTCCCTACCTCCGATGAAGAGAGCATCAGTTTGCTGCCATTTTTCCAATTCCTCTCGGCAGGAGGTGTCGATGAGCTCAGGGCACAAGGGGAGATCAGCTGTGGCCTCAAGGAGCCGGCTGTAGGCAATCGAGGATACGGGGCAGGCACCGTTCAGAAACATGGAGATGTTCAAACTCCCGTCATCCCGTCTGGCCGGAGGCCGCTGTTTTGCCTGTCTCCACACCACCGAATGCGGCCGACCATCCAGACTCTTTATCACCAGTTCACGAATACCGTCTTTATCGGCCCGGAGATAACCATGTTTCAAATACCACCGGGATTTCATCCAAAAGGGCAGTATGAGACCCCATGCCGCTATCGCCAGGCCGTCTCGATTCCGTATGTCCTCTTCAGCCGCATTCAACAGTGCTGTGCCGATTCCATGACCCTGAAAGTTCCCTTGGCCTTTTTTATGGCCATGAACCCAGATGCAGTGAATGAACCAAATACCCTTTTCGTCGGTTGATACCGGTGAATAGGATGTCGGGTAGTACTGAATCATACCGGCGTACGTGCCGTTCTCTTCTTCTATGGCGAGCTTGACTCCAAGTCCTTCATTCTTCATCTTGGCAAGCCAGTGGGATTTCGTATCTCCGGCTTCCGCCATCTCATCGGACCAGGATTCGAGGCAGCGGCAATATTCAAACTCGTGCTCGGGGGCAAGGTCGACGACAGTTACGGACATACAGCTATTATACACCTGTTGTCGAGGTTCCTGCGAACGTCAATTATACAGGCAGCGGCCCATACTGATGCGTTCTTCCACTTGAAAACCATGTTTCTCGTAGAATCCGATGACCTGATGGTTCCCGGGCAGCACCTGGAGGTTGACCTTGGGACAATCCCGTTTCTCCAGCTCTGTGACAGTGTGGTCCACCAGTGCTCCCCCGATTCCTCGGCCTCTGAACTCGGGGAGGACCGCCAAAGAGTAGATCCAACCCCTGTGACCGTCCCATCCGGCCATCACAGCTCCGGAAATCCTTTTGCCGGTCTGGGAGACGAAGAATAGTCCGTCTCCCATCATGGTTTTTCTTTGTATCGACAGGTGGGGGTTATTGTGCGGGGCCGGATAATCGAAGCAAGAGGAAAAAAGCTCGATTATGGCGTCGTAATCTTGATCCTCGTACTGCCGAATACCCACATCCAACCTCACTTGTCATGGAATTGAGCGGCCACCCGTTTCATTGTCACAGCCTGGCCGGATCCGTCCTCCAGTCCCTTTTGAACCATCGCCGTAACCCCGGTGGCGAGACCGTAGAGGTTGATGAAACCCTCGGCATCGGCATGGTCGTAGCTGGTTTCTCCGAAACTCGCCAACTCTTCAAGATAGAGGGCATAGGGGGATTTGCGTCCCACTACTGTGGCGTTTCCTTTGTAGAGTGAGAGCCTGACCGATCCCGATGTGTATGCCGTGGTTTCCACCATGAAGGCCTCCAAAGCGATACGGGCTGTGGTGAACCATTTGCCTGAGTAGACAAGATCCGAATAGTATTGAGACAGCTTGTTCTTGAGACTCAGTGCGTCGTAATTGATGGTAAACATCTCCAGGTCTCTCATGGCCTTATGGAGGAGGGTTCCACCGGGGGTTTCATAGACACCGCGGCTCTTCATTCCCACCATCCGCGTTTCCACGATATCGATCCGTCCGATTCCGTTCTCCGCGGCCAAGTCGTTCAGCTTTGTTAAAAGGGGCATCGGCTCCATTTTGACCCCGTCCAGGCCGACGGGTATTCCCTTTTCAAAATCAATCACCACCTCGGTGGACTTGTCCGGGGCCTCCTGAGGGCTCTTGGTCAGCCGGAACATCGACTCTTCCGGGGCATTCCAGGGATCCTCAAGGCGTCCTCCCTCGTGGCTCATGTGCCAGAGATTCCAGTCCCGACTGTAGATGTTCTGCCGGGAAATATCGCCCAGATCGAGTTGTTTCTCTTCCGCATAGGCGATGGCTTGCTCACGGCTGTGAATATCCCATACCCGCCATGGGGCGATGACCTTGAGATGAGGAGCCAGGGCTTTGTAGGTCAGTTCAAAGCGAACCTGATCGTTACCTTTACCGGTGCACCCGTGGGCCAGAGCATCACAGTTTTCAGCCAGGGCGATTTCCACCTGTTTGCGGGCCTGAAGCGGTCTGGCGATGGATGTTCCCAGAAGGTATTGACCTTCGTATATGGCGCCGGCCCGTACCATGGGGTAGAGGTAATCGGTAACAAACTCTTCCCGGCAATCCACCAGGAAATACTTCGAAGCTCCCGAGGCATAGGCCTTACGCTCCACGGCGTCCCAATCTTCTTTTTGGCCGACATTCGTACAGACCGCGATGATTTCCGGATCGTCGAAATTCTCTTTGAGCCAGGGCATGATGATGGACGTGTCCAGTCCGCCCGAATAAGCCAGGCAGATCTTCGTGGCTTTGCCGTCATTTTTCATTGTTTTGTCCTTTAATATTAGTCAGTTTTTTGATGATATCGAAGAGAATTGCTGCACCCTCCGCGATTTCGTCGTCATTTATCACCAGCGGCGGTGCAAGACGCAGAACATCGGCACCGGTCTTCAAGATGATGAGTCCCGAGTCCCTGGCCGCCGCAATGACGGCGGAACACCAGACTCCGTCGTAACAGGCGTCATTCAGACGCAGACCTCTGAGCAGTCCGGCTCCTCGAACCTCACCGGCGACTCCGATGGATTCGAGTCCGGAAGCCAGAAGGGATTCCAGCAATTCACCTTTTCGTCTTATCTCAGCCAGGAAAGCCGGATCGGAGAGGATGTCCCAGACAGCCGAAGCCACCGCCGTCGTCACAGGTCCGCCCCCGAATGTTGTGGCATGATGACCCGGTTTGAGCAGGGCGTTGACATTGGCCGGCACCAGCACCGCAGAGAGGGGAAGTCCGCCGGCCAGGGGCTTGGCCAGAGTGATGATATCCGGTTCCAGTCCGACTAAGCCGCTGGCAAACATGGCACCGCAGCGCCCCATCCCGGTTTGAACTTCATCGGAAATAAGCAGCACATCATGTTTTCGGCAGAGGCTGTTGAGAGCTTTGGCGAAAGCACCGCTGACGATGTTCAGTCCACCCTCGCCTTGGATCGGTTCAATGATCACCGCCGCGACGGTTTCGTCCAATTGATCCTCGAGAGCTTGGATATCGTTGAACGGAAGGATGAGAGAATCGGGTATGAGGGGACCGAAGGGCTCCCGATAAGCCGGATTGGCTGTGACACTCAAGGCTCCCATCGTTCGACCGTGAAATCCGTTACTGAAAGCAATGAAACGGTGATGTCCCCTGCCGCGTCGGTTCAAGGCGTAGAGGCGGGCGTACTTCATGGCTGTTTCATTGGCCTCCGCCCCTGAGTTGCCGAAATGAACCGCTTCGAACGATGCATGAGAGCCGCCGGGGATTGCCGCACCTATCATCTTGTTTGCCAATTCCAACTGGGGTGGAGTCGCAAACAGATTGGAGACGTGGATGAGTTTTCGCATCTGATTAGCGGCGATTTCCGCCAGGTCGGACCGACCGTAACCCAGGGCGTTGACCGCGATTCCCGATCCCATATCCAGGTAAGAGCGGCCGGCCGTGTCGACTAATCGACTTCCTTCGCCGTGATCGAATACGAGCAGCTCATCTCCGTACTGCCTTGGCAGCGGTGGGCGGCTGACTACAGATTCATGTGTCATTTGTCTCCTCCTCTCAGGTCGATACACGTGCCCCGGGAGGACGAGAGGAGGTCTCTCAAATCCCCGGAATTCACATAATCCCCGATGATGACGGCGCCCACTCCCAGCTTAAGAGCATTAACCGCCGATTGGACTTTTGGAATCATCCCGCCCGAAATGACCCCGCTATTGATCTTTTCTTTCGCCGTCTTCGGAGAGAGCCGATGCATCACGGCTCCCTGGTCCAAGACTCCGGGCACGTCGGAAATAAAGACCAGATGCGATGCTTTCAGACTTTCCGCCACGGCCAGTGCCGCCTCATCCGCGTTGACATTGATTCCATAACCGTTTTCATCCGCCGAGGGCGGGGCGAGGACCGGGGTATAACCGCCGCTCCACAGTGTTTCCAGCGGAGCGGTGTTGACCGACCTCACCCTGCCTGTGCGGTTCTCGTTCGGCCGGCCCGATACGCTTACCGCCGAGATGACACCGGCGTCGACGCCGCACATTCCCCAGGCATCAACACCTAAACTGCGCAGCAGCCGAACAAGCCGTTTGTTCACGGCCCCGGCCAAAGCCATGTCCACCAGGGGCATTTCATCCGGGGGAGTCTGCCTCAAGCCGTCGATAAACTCAGGTTCGACACCGTATTTCCTCTGAAGTTCGCTGATGGTGACACCGCCGCCATGGACGAGCAGCAGGCGGTATCCCTTTTCGGCGAGATCCTTGAATTCACGGCCTATGGCGAAAATGAGTTCATCATCCTCGGCGATTCGTCCGCCTACCTTGACGACAATCAACGGTTTGACGACTGTCACACCTCACCTCTCAGCGACAGCCCTGTTGTCTGCGGGAATCCGAATCGAATATTGAAATCCTGAACCGCCTGTCCTGATGCGCCTTTCACCAGATTATCGATGACGCTGAACAGGTAGACGATGCCGTCTTCAACCGACCATCCGATATCGCACCGATTCGAACCTACGACATCTCTGGTGGAGGGAATAGTCCTGCCCCTTAGGCCGATAAACGGTTTGTCGGCGTAGGCTTCGGTGAGAATATCGTAAATCCGGTCTTCGCTGATTTTGACATTTCCGGTGAGGGGTAGGGCGATGGTTGAGGCCATTCCTCGGCGCATGGGAGCCAAATGCGGCGTAAAGAAGAGCGCGGCATCACTTCCCGCTTTACGAATTTCCTGGGTCATTTCGGGCTGATGTCGATGTTTGGTTCCGGGACTGTAGGCGACGGTATTTTCCGAACGTTCGACGTAAAGCGAGGTTTCTTTGGGTGACCGGCCGGCGCCGGATATTCCGCTGACGGCATTGATAATCACCGGTCCGTCAATCAGGCCCTGACGGGACAGGGGGACGAGGGGCAGCAGACTGCAGGTGGGATAGCACCCCGGTACGGCAATCAGATTCGATGCCTTGATTTCGTCTTCGTACAGTTCCGCCAGACCATAGACCGCACCATTTCTCTTTTCCGGCAGCGGTGCTTCAGTGCCATAGGCCTTCAAGTGAACATCCCGGTCCGTCAATCGGAAGTCCGCGGAAAGATCGAAGACGACCGAATCATCCATGAATGGTGCACAAAATTCGGCGGATGCGCCGTGGGGAAGGGCCGAAAAAACCGCATCCGGCTTGCGGGATAGGGCTTCCTCCCGATTCAGGAGCATTCTTTTATCGGGGAGTTTTCCCTCCGGATCCGGACCAAGACCGGAATCCCGTACGTCGATGGGTGTGCCTGCCGAAGTGGAGGAAACCGGCATCACCTGACTGATCTGAGGGTGATCCAACAGCAGACGCATGAGAACCTGGCCGCCATAGCCGGAGGCTCCGAAAACGGCGATCTTCATCATGGATTCTCCAAGGTTCCCATTGTATCGGTGAGTCGCTGCATCAAGGTTTCTTTGGTTTCGCCTTCCCTGATGATAACGAGTATCGTGTCGTCCCCTGCAATTGTTCCCAGTATTTCCGGGAAATTCAGGCGGTCCATGGCGATGGCGACGGTATCGGCATGGCCGGCGAGTGTTTTTATGACTCCAAGATTGTGGCTGAAGGACAGGGACAGATAACCCCGCTTGAAATCCTCCACATATCCTCTGAAGGATTCTCCTTCCGTCTCTGAAAGGACATAATAGTAACCGCCGCCGGCATCCGGAACCTTACCGACTTTGAGTACCTTCAGATCCCTGGACAATGTGGCCTGGGTAATGGACACATTCTCGTCTTCAAGACGATTGAGAAGCTGTTCCTGGGATGATATCTTGGAATCGGCGATAATCTTTCTGATGGCTTTTAAGCGCGTATCTCGTCCACTCATGATGAATAAATATGCATAAAAACGGTATAAAAATGCAAGTAGTCCAGAACTGTTTTGGAATATTTTTAGATTTCCGATCCCAGGTGCCGATTATAGTGGTGGAAGACTCTGATGAGCCAGAACACAAGCGCCGTGAATGACAGCCATATTCGAATCCACGTTTCGGACGATCTGATGAGAGTCGAGGTGGACCTATACCCTCCCGGAAAAGGCGGCCGTTCATTCACCGTGCAAAGTATCATCTCCGAGTTGGAAGCCGCCGGAGTGACTTGGGGTATCGACGAAAAAGGCTTGGAAGCGGGAATTCTCAAATGCCTGGAATCCGAATCGCCCGTGAGGGGACTGATTGTCGCCAAGGGGCGTAAGCCTCGAAAGTCTGTGCCATCATATTGGCACGTCAAAAAAAGGCTGATCGCTACCCAGAGCGACGATGCAAGCGCGATGAATGTCGATTACAGGAAACACAGTCCCTATGTCCTGGTGAAGAAAGGCGAGCCTCTGGCCAAGAAAGTGGCCGAAGCGGACGGAGAGGTGGGAAAAAACGTTTCGGGCGAAACACTCCCGGCAGGTGTGAAAGATATTGTTTCCTACCGCCCCGGGGATCATCTGATTGAAAAAGATGACGTCCTCTATGCGGCGGCTCACGGCCGTTTTGAGATAAAAGACAGGGTGATGAGTGTGAATGAAACCCTGGAAATTACCGGTAATGTGGATTATTCCACCGGTCACATCGCATTTCCCGGGGATGTGATTATTCATGGGGCGGTTTGTGACGGATTTCAGGTCGCCTCTGGAAAATCCATATTCGTCAAACAGACGATGGATGCCTCCCGTGTTCTGAGCAGGGGCGATCTGGTTGTGGAAGGCGGAATCAAAGGCCGAGGCGAAGCGATGGTTCGGGTCGATGGGGCAGTGAAGGCCAAGTTCATAGAGAACGTTTCCATCGAGGCGCATGGAGACATTGTCGTGGAAAAAGCGGTGATGCACTGTAACATCTTCACACTTCATAATTTCAATCTCGGTGAGGCCGGCGTCCTTGTGGGCGGAGAGGTTTGGGCACAGAACAGAATCATGGTCGGTCATATCGGCCGACCGGACAGTCCCGCCGCCTGCCTGAGGGTGGGATCGGACTATATCGTTCATCGAAAAATCAATGCCGTACGCAAGCAGATTGAACGTCTGGATGCTAAGCTTGAAAAAATCAGAGTCAAATCCACCATCAACCTCGATCGTGAGAAGCTGCTCTCCCAAGCCGAGGAGGTGCTGGCGAAGATGAGGGCTTCAGAAGCCGAATTGTCCAAGATTCAGCATCCTAATCCTCATGCCAGGATTGTCGTTTTCGGTCATATCGATGAGGGAACGGATATCCATATCTGCGATCTGTCGATGAAAATCAGCAGCCCGATGGAAAAAACCGTTTTTTACTACGATGCCGAGTCACAGCGGATCGCCACCAGAGGTATCGTCGAGAGCGATAAACTGGAGAGTACCGAGTCCGATTAGGCCGCATCCGATTCAGTCGGTGATGGATTCTCGGCATTTCACAATAACTGAAACCTACGTATAATCCGCCCATGGGTCCGTTTTCCTATTTGTACAAAGAGGTGACCGATTCCACGATGGACGATGCACGTCTAGCGGTGAAGTCCTCTCTGGGCAGTGGTACAGTCTGTCGTGCCGGGAAGCAGAACAGCGGACGGGGCAGAATGCCGGGCAGGCGCTGGGAGGATGACGGACATGCTCTGTTGTTCACCCTTGTTCTGCACCGGGATGATGTGTCGGCGTCATACCCCCTCACCCAGACCCTTGCCCTGGCGCTGTGCATCAGACTGGAGCGCGGCTACGGTTTGTCTCCGATGATTAAATGGCCGAACGATGTGCTTGTAGACTCGATGAAAATCGCCGGAATACTGGTGGAAACCGAAGGCGATTATTTCCTGGCCGGAATAGGACTCAATCTGTCCCAGCGGAATTTCCCTTCCGGGCTGCGCACACCGGCGACAAGCCTGTCCCGGATTCTCGATTCCTCGACATCGAAAAAAGCCATACTTTCCGCTGCCGATGAACTGCCGCCGCTGCTGGAAACGATTAAAGACGTGCTGGATGAGAAACCGAAAACCGTTGAAATCAACCGTCGATTGGCCGGTGTGGGGCAGCCGGTGTCCCTTTTGCTCGGCGATCCCTCTCGAAACCTGCGTCTCAGCGGAATAAACGGCGGAATCGCAGCCGATGGCGCACTCATTGTTGAACTCCCTGACGGTGGACAGGAAGAGGTCTACAGCGGAGAAATCCTCTCTTCGAAAATTCCCTGACCCGGGAAAGAAGAAAAGTCTTGATGCTGGTGATCTATTTGAGTATTTTTCTACCGGGAAATTCGCCTGATTGAGCGCAAAGACACCCACTAACATCTTAAATCACCTTATCAAGGGGAGTTATTAGAAATGGCCAAGCAGTTAAAGTTCGACGAGGATGCACGGAAACGTCTTCTCACCGGCGTCATGAAATTATCCGACGCCGTCAAGGTTACTCTCGGTCCCAAAGGCCGAAATGTCCTGCTCGACAAAAAGTTCGGTGCACCGACCGTTACAAAAGACGGTGTCTCGGTAGCCCGGGAAGTGGAACTCGAGGATCCGTTTGAGAACATGGGCGCCCAGCTTCTCAAGGAAGTGGCGACAAAGACCAACGACGTAGCCGGTGACGGTACGACCACCGCTACGGTATTGGCGTATTCCATCGTCAAGGAAGGTTTGAAGTCTGTTGCCGCCGGCATCAATCCCATGGGAATCAAGCGCGGAATCGACCAAGCCGTCGCCGTCGCCGTGGAAGACATCAAGAAGAACAAGAAGGAAATCAAAGACAAAGAAGAAATTTCTCAGGTCGCGGCTATTTCGGCCAACAACGACAAGGAAATTGGCGATGAGATCGCCAATGCCATGGAGAAAGTCGGTAAAGACGGGGTCATTACAGTCGAAGAATCCAAGACGATCGAGTCAACCACCGACTTCGTTGAAGGTATGCAGTTCGACCGCGGTTACCTGTCTCCCTATTTCGCCACCAACAGGGACACCATGACCACGGTCTTGGAAAATCCCTACATCCTTATCTTCGATAAGAAGATCAGCAACATGAAAGATCTCCTTCCCATCCTGGAGAAGGTGGCACAGGCCGGTAAACCGGTCCTCATCATCGCCGAAGATGTCGAAGGCGAAGCCTTGGCGACCTTGGTGGTCAATACGATACGCGGCACGCTGAACGTCTGTGCGGTGAAGGCTCCCGGGTTCGGTGATCGCCGTAAGGCCATGCTTGAGGATATTGCCATTCTGACCGGTGGTCAGGTGATTTCCGAAGAAGTCGGACTGAAGCTCGAGAACACCGAACTTGATCAGCTCGGACAGGCCATCACCATCAAGGTGGAGAAAGAGAACACCACCATCATCAATGGCGCCGGTACCGAGGATGACATCAAGGGACGGATCGGGCAGATTAAGACCCAAATCGAAGACACCACCTCCGATTACGATCGGGAGAAACTCCAGGAGCGCCTGGCGAAACTCGCCGGCGGTGTCGCCGTCATCAATGTGGGTGCCGCGACCGAAGTGGAACTCAAAGAGAAGAAGCATCGTGTTGAAGATGCGCTGTCCGCTACTCGTGCGGCTGTTGAGGAAGGCATCGTTTCCGGTGGCGGTCTGACGCTTATTCAAGCCGCCAATGCGCTGGATAAGTTCGATCTTACGGGCTACGGAGACGAAGAAAAAGTCGGTTTCAAAATCGTCAAGCGGGCCCTTGAGGAACCGATCCGTCAGATAGCTGAGAATGCGGGTGTTGATGGTGCTATCATCGCGGACAAAGCTAAAAGCGAGAAGAAAGGTGTCGGCTTCGATGCAAACACCATGGAGTGGACCGATCTTATCGCGGCCGGAATTATCGATCCGGCCAAGGTGACGCGAAGTGCTCTGCAGAATGCCGCTTCGATTGCCGGTCTTCTGCTCTCCACCGAATGCGCCATTACCGACATCCCCGAGCCTGAAGCACCGGCGCCTGGCGGCGGCGGCATGGGCGGTATGGGCGGCATGGGCGGAATGATGTAGTCCAGCTGATACAGCTGATAAATCTGAGCCGGCCGGAGAGATCCGGCCGGTTTGTTTTTTCGGAGGTTCTCATGAAAAAAGAAGATTTTGTATTTGCCATCGGCTTTGACGGCAACAAGGCCATCGTCGACAAGCGTTCAAGGTCACGATACAAGAAACTGAGTACACGAGAACTTGCCGATCAAGGGCTGTTCCGGGAAGCCTATAGAAGTGCCGTATTCGATGACAGCGAGGAAGACGGTATGTATGTTCTGGAAAAATTCAACGCCGTTTCACATGTTCAATATTCTCAAAGCCGCGACCTCATGAAAGTCTTCGGAGTGCAGAAACCATCCGCGGATATCACCGGTATACGAGCTGTTTGAGACACCGTCGTCTCACATTGACGATACCAAGACTCCGTGTTACGGTGTCTCGATTCATTTAAAATCAAGGCAGGCAGTAATTTTATGATCAGTTTACCCTTACTCATAGGCGCACCGACGAGTGCCAGCGGCGCCTCCGGCTCACCCCAGGGCTCCATCGTTCAAATCGGAATGATCGTCGCGGTATTCGCCGTGTTCTGGCTTCTCATCATCCGGCCTCAGCGCAAAAAGCAGAAAGATACCCAGAAGATGATTGAGGCCATCAAGAAAGGCGATAAGGTCACCAGCATCGGCGGAATACGGGGCACCGTAAAGAACGTCATGGAAAGCTCGGTCATCGTCGAAGTGGATAACAAGGGCGCCACTCTGGAGTTCACCAAATCCGCCATCGGATCAGTCGACGCCGCTTCAGCCGCGCCGGCCCCCTCAAAAAAAGCCAATAGCGATGAATCCGAGGATTCGTCCGAAAAGAAATAATCAGTCCTACCCGGAGATGAATTGAAATGACCAAAATGATGCGATTGCTCCTGGTCCTCGTATTTGTCGGACTGGGAGCCGTGTTTCTGTATCCCACGGTCTCCTGGTATTTCTTCACCGACCAGGAAATGAAGACCTTGGCCAACGGCACCAGAGAGGAAATACGACTCTGGTCCGAGCAGAAGGCTTTCGACGCCTTGGCCGAGATTGAAGAACTCAGCAAAGACGCGGACGCGGTATCTCGCCCCATACCCGAGGAATACGATTTCCTCCGGGGCGTCGCCAAGGAAAATTATCGCCTGGCCGATGAGGATATTCCCAAAGACTGGACCCTGGGCGAAGTTCTGAACGGTTTCCGCAACTTCGATCAGGTTCGGCTGGCGCTGGAAGACACCTACCGTCAGCGCGTACTGGACCTCAAAGAAATGAAGGGTAAAATCCTGGCTCTTGGGCTGGACCTGTCCGGGGGCCTGAGCGTCGTGCTCGAGCCCGATTTTGCCGCGCTTGAAGAAGCCTCGACCGAGGTACTGTCTGCCGAAGATAAGACTGCGGCACTGGAGTCCGCGCTGGAGGTGATAAACAACCGAATTGATACCTTCGGTGTGACCGAGCCTCAGATTCGAAAACAGCTGGATGATTCCATACTGATAGAGATTCCAGGTGAAGCCGACCCGGAACGGGTCAACTCTTTCCTGATGGGACGAGGTTCACTCGGTTTCTACATCGTGGATGACGAGGGCACCGAAGCGATCCGTGCCTATACCGCCTCGGGCGGAAGGATTGAGGACGGTCGTCCCGTCGAAGAAGGTATCCTCGCCGAAGGCCTGCAGGTGCTGGGGTATTTTACAAAAGACAGCTATGGCATCGATCAGTTCAACAGCTGGATCGTCGTCAGCAACACGCCGGGCCTGGATGGTCAGCATATCCGGGAAGCTCGGCCTGAGACCGATCAGAATACTCTTCAGCCCATCGTGACATTCCGTCTCGACGCCGAAGGTGCGACGATCTTTCAACGACTCACCTCCGAGAATGTACAAAAGTACATGGCCGTCGTCTTGGACGATAAGGTGAAAGCTTATGCCCTGATCACCGAAGCCATTCCCGGCGGAAGCGTAAGGGTCACCGGATTCGACTACAGCGAGGCCAACGATCTGGCTGTCGTTCTGCGAACCGGTTCCCTGCCGATTGAACTGGGAATCCGGACTCTCCAGTCGGTGGGTGCCTCCCTTGGTGCCGATACGATTCAGGCCGGTCTCAACGCCATCCTTATCGGTTTCGGTCTGGTGTTTGTGTTCATGGCGCTCTGGTACAAGGGTGCCGGACTGATTGCCGATTTGGCCTTGGCCATCAATCTCTTCCTTCTGACGGCTCTTCTCTCAAGCTTCAACTTCACCCTTACCATGACCAGCATCGCCGGTCTCATATTGACCGTCGGTATGTCCGTGGATGCCAACGTCATCATTTTCGAGAGAATCAAAGAAGAGCTGCGTATGGGTAAGAGCCGAGGCGCCGCCGTGGATACCGGGTTCAAAAAGGCATTCTGGACGGTTATGGACGCCCAGATCACCACTCTCATCGCCGCACTTTTCCTTTCCCAATTGGGCAAAGGTCCGGTGCAGGGATTCGCCGTGACACTCGCTTGGGGCATCGGCTGTTCCCTCTTCACCGCTTTGTTCGTCTCCCGGCTCCTTTTCGACATAGGAACCGAAGGCATGAAGCGGCAGAAACTCAGCATCGCGTGGGGTATCAAGTAACATGAAAGTCTATAACATCACCCGATTCCGGGTTCCTGCCCTCATTGTTTCCAGTTTTCTCATAGTCGTTTTTTGGGCCTATACGTTAGTTGTCGCCGGGGGATTCAATTTCGGCATTGATTTCCAGGCCGGTCTCAATATCACCGTGGATGTCCCGGCCGCCGATGACGAAGAAGCTGTTCGCGACGCGTTGGCGCAGTACAATCCTCAGGTTCAAACTGTCGGTGACGAGGGCGTACGATTCGTCGTGCGTGTTGCCGACGACGAAACACAGGATAACTTCCAGCAGGTGACATCGCAGGGCATCTCAAAGAATCTCACCGAGCGTTTTGGAAATATCGATATCGTCAGTGAGGAATACATCGGTTCGAGTTTTGCCGGCAGCCTGGCGACTCAGACCATCTGGGTGACCTTGATCGCTCTGGGACTGATTCTCCTCTATGTCTGGATACGGTTCCGATTAAATTACGCGGTATCGGCCATAACAGCTGTTTTCCACGATGTGTTGTTTCTCCTGGGGTTCATCGGGGCATTTCAATTGGAGTTCTCCACCGCTACAATTGCGGCGGTGCTCACCATCATCGGTTATTCTCTGAACGACACCATTGTTATTTTCGACCGCATCCGTGAGAACTCTCGAATTGTCAAAGACAAGAGTTTCAGGGAAGTGATTAATTTGTCCATCTCCCAATCTCTGAGCAGGACGCTGATTACATCCCTGACGACGCTGTTGGCGGTGGTGGCCATCCTGGTGTTCGCCAGCGGCACAATTCAAACTTTTGCCTTGAGTCTGGTGATCGGTGTTGTTGTCGGTACCTATTCCTCCATCTTCGTTGCCTCGCCGATTCTGTTGGCGTGGCATGACAGAGAAGTGAATAGAACCAAAAAATCCGTCTCAGGCACTCCCCACGCGGCAGTCGGTTCAGGTTCTTCGAGCAAGTCCCGTTCTCCTGCTCCCGAACCGGTCAGGCAGACGGCGGAGGAAATTGCCAAAGCGACGGAAACGCGAGCCAAGACAAAAGCCAAGAAGAAAAAGAAGAAGAAGTAAGCTAAGATGAAAACCGGTCCTTGTGGGCCGGTTTTTTTATCTGATAAATTGGATTTGTCATGCAGAGAAGTTCAATCGGTCTGGCCTCAGCGGCTTTATTCTTCATCCTCGCATCCCTACTCTTCGCTGAAGAGTCTTCAAACGTGTTCTGGAGATATGCGAATGATCGTTACAACCAACCGGCACTGATCGATCCCCTCATTGTCCCATCTGGTGTTGATCCTTATGACTGGTTCGCGGAGACCCAGGGTTTCGATGCCTGGGAGGTTCATAAGAACAACGAAGTCGCGTTCCTCACCGAGAAATCCGTGACGGGTGAGATTCCCATTCTCTGTCTGCATAAACTCAGTCGGGAAGAAGACTACGCCCTCACGCCCGATCGGTTCCGTTATCTTCTGGACTATTTACGGGAAAATAATTGGTATCTGGTTTCAGACCATCAGTATCTGGAGCGGGATTTTTCCCGGGTTCCCACCGGTATGAAACCCATCGTCATGGGGTCCGATGACGCCTCTCACGGCAATTTCGTATTTCAGACCAAAGGTGATCTTATCACCGGGCCGGTGAAGCGATTCTTCGGTTCACCCAGATTGGACCGGGACTCCATGGTGGCCATACTTGAGAAGCATGCCGAAAGGGAGGAAGGTCGAATCAATTTCACTTTTTATGTTTCTTTCGATGCAATTCCGTTCCGCCAGCTTGATGACTACGAGAATCCGGGAGCACCCTACAGAGGCGTCCCCATCATTGCCGAAAAAATCCGTTATCTGGATAACAATTTTTTACTCGGTATCCACACTCGAAGTCACATTTATGCCCATGATATGAACCCGAATGAATTCGCCCAGGAAGTCAGGGCGGGCTGGGAACTGCTGAACGAATACGCCGGCGGACAGGCGGAAACCGTCAGAACACTGGCGTTTCCCTTCGGTATCCGGCCTCTCACGCCTGAACTGCGCAGAGCGGTGACGGACGTGTCGGTGGGCGGTGTGTCACTCATCGGAGCGTTTGATTTCGACAATAAGCTGGCACCTCCCCCCGGCGCTGAACTGGACCTTTTTGATGTCTCCCGATTCAATGTCGACAACCGCAATTGGGAGAGACTGCTTCGAACCTTGGATAAGGCCGATGCGGTTGTCGCCCGTCGGGACATCATCTGGGAAACCGATATTAAAAAGCTGCCTAAGAGCCGTTATTCCCTCGGCGCCTCGTCTTCCGACGAAGTCTGGGTTCTGATTCGCGGAGACAGGGAGCACCTGGCATCGGACGAGCAACCCGTCCCGTCCGGCTGATCGGCCACTCGACACGGGAATGCCGGATGGGGACAATAACGCCATGGAAGTTTTATTGAGTGCCCAAAACCCTGCCGGTTTCTCAACACCCCTTCCCCGACCTCTAAATTCAAGCTGTCAGGTGCTTCCAGA
>JARGFR010000062.1 GCA_029210985.1 Spirochaetaceae bacterium
GGCACATTTCCCATACGGAGAACTGAGCAATACCGACATTATAAAAGCTGTGGTTCAAGCCGTAGTCAAAATATTCTCCTGCGGTACTCCACGTATACTGACTGTGGCATGCAATACGGCCTCGGTTGCGGCATTGGATGAAATCAGAGAGTTTGCGCCGTGTCCGGTCGTCGGAACCGTTCCGGCGGTAAAAAGCGCGGCGTCTATCGATGACGGCGGTGCCATCGGTGTACTTGCGACAGCCGGCACCGTTGAATCCGCTTATCTGAACCGACTGGTTTCGGCATTTGCCCCGGGTCGACGCATCGTCAAGGTGGCGGCTGGGGACATTGTTCGATTTGTGGAGGAACGGTGGCTCGATGAGGGTGATATAGGCGCGATTCCGGTGATGGAAAGGGCCTTGGCGTTGATGAAGGAAGAGAAGGTCGGGTCGGTCGTGATTGGTTGTACGCATTTTCTTCATGTGATTGATCCCATTCAGAGGCTGTTGGGTCCGGAAGTGAAATTGGTGGATTCAAGGGATGGCGTCGGTCGTCGTATCCTCGCTCTGCTCGGGGAACCGGAGACCAAGGACACTGCAGATGACGATTCATCATTCGGCGATTTCTGGGTGACTCTCGATGGAATCAGCGACAAAAGGTATCGTCGTTTTTCCGAAGCGCACAGGCTGGATTGGGCAGGTTTACTCCCTTGATCGGGACAGTCTACAGCGGGATCAACAATATCTTTCGGATACACGGTGTTGACGATCTTTGGTATGAATGCCGGATCAAAGGCAAAATTCTGAAAGACGAAGAAGAAAGCTACAATCCTCTTGCACCCGGGGATATGGTGGAATTCGAGCTGTCCGGTTCCGACAAAGGGCTCATCTTATCCCGTTTACCGCGAAAAAATCGATTCGCCCGCTGGAACCGAAAAAAGGAAGCATGGCAAGTTGTGGCCGTCAATCTTGATATCGTTCTTGCCGTGGTATCGGCAGCCGGTCCACCGTTCCGACCGCGATTTGTGGACCGGGTTCTCATCGCCGCCGCTCAAGGCGGTGTTCCGGTTGCCATACTAGTGAACAAAGTGGATCAGGGAGTGGCTCCCTGGGTGGACGATCGTATCCGAGACTGGGAACGTCTGGGATTCCGAGTATTGAGAAGTTCCGCTGAAACAGGCGAGGGGCTCAATGATATCGTCAAGCTGCAGGACGGCGGAACGATGGTCCTCTTCGGTCCTTCCGGTGTGGGTAAATCCACAATACTGAACAGACTCATTCCGGGTTTGGATCAAGTGACCGGTGAAATTTCAGAAAAACATGATAGGGGACGGCATGTGACGAATTTCGGCCGCCTCATCGATGCCCCCTGGGGAGGACGAGTCGTGGATACTCCGGGAGTGCGCGAAATTCTGGTGAGGGGCATAGCGCCGGAAGAGCTCATTCACTGGTTTCCGGAGTTTGAAGAGCCGTCCGCTCTGTGCTCGTTCCAGCCATGCAGCCACCGCCATGAGCCGGATTGCGGTGTCATACGGGCGGTGGAAGCCGGCGGAATCCATATGGACCGATATGAAAACTATTTAAGAATCCGAGATGAGCTCGAAGAAGAGGCCAGATGGTGAATGTGCTGTTACGGCATATTTACCCCGCATCCGAACTCCGGTTAGGATAACCTCATGAAAAGGACCGATTGGGTACACACCCGCGCCCTGGGCATTGCCATAATACTCCTGGGCACATTGATGATGAGTTCCTGCCTGGACCTACAGACGAATATTCGTTTGACCGGGGACGGCGAAGTCTCGGCGAAGATCACCTACATTTTTAACGAAGATTCAGCCGGTTTCGGCCGTGGTTTCGGATCCGACGAACCATGGCCACTTCCCCTCACCGAGAAGGATTTCAGACAGCGGCAGCTGCGTTATCCCGGTGTTGATTTAAAAACCTATAGGGCGAAAACCCGGCGGGATGGCGGAGAGGAAATTGAAGTTCGTCTGAAGTCGGAGAGTCTGGAAGCTTTGGCCGCTTATCTTGATATGGACTTCCATCTTGAGGGTTCGGTAAAAGATGGATCGTTCGTACTCAAGATTCCTGATATCACCTCCTATACCGAAACGACAGATGTCACCCGGGAGGTGTTTGAGAAACTCACCAGGGGAATGGTCTTTCGATTTCGATTCCGGCCGCCGGGCAGACCGACGGAAAGTCAGAACGGATCGATCGAGGGACGGTACGCATCTTTCGATATCACGATGGCGGAGATCTTAAGCGGAGAGACTCCGAGTCAGTGGCTGGTATCCTGGTAGATTGGAACGATGCGGCATCCTATGGCGATCGAGTGGGATCGTAAACTGAAAAAATTGTTTGACGAAATCGACGACCGGCTTGAGGATAAATACGGAGGTCGTTACAATCTTCACCCCAATCGCCCACCCAGGGGAGAAACCTCGAACAGGGAAATGGACGGTTTGTTCAATGTCGGCGCGGATTTCACATCCGGATACGGCAGCAAGCTGGGCCGGGGTTATGTCGTTCAGGTGCGGATGTCCACACTCGAGCATGTGCCTTCTGAAGTGAAAATGAAGATCAATGAGGACGTTGAACGCCTGGTGGAGGAGAAACTGCCGGTCAGCTTCCCCGGAAGGAATCTTCAGTTGGAGCGAGACGGCAATCTGATGAAAATCATCGGAGATTTCAGCCTGGGAGACGCCGACACAGAATAGGAATTTGCAGACGTTGATGCACATACCTATAATTTTTTCTGTAAACAATTCAGATTATCGGAGGCAAAATGGGAGACCGAGTATCGTTTCTAAAGAAGGTGTTCCAAATTGAATTGGAAGAAGCCGAGGACGATGTACTCGGACTCATTGATTACTATAGCCACCGATTTGACAGCCACGAGATTACCCATTATGTCTGGCTGGAAAACCAAGCCTTGCTTCGAAAGGAACTCTCCTGCGTTAAAGAACTGGAAAAAGACCTGAGATTGTGGACGCCTCCCGACGGACTGACAGCTGAAAAAGTCTTGGATGAAATGACTTCGTATTTGAAGAGACTGGTGAAAAAGCGGGGTTATCCGGAGCTCGTCATCTTGGTCATCGATCGAATAAGTGGCAAACTCATCAGGTATTTGGAATAAGGAAGGTAGATGGACGTTCAACTCAAGGAACTGATCGATAAGATCAAAAACGACGGTGTAAAAAGTGCTGAAGAAAGTGCGGCCCGGATCATCTCCGACGCGGAGGATCGAGCCGCGGCTATAGTCGATAAGGCTGCCAAAGATGTGGAATCCCTCAGACAAACGGCCAAGGCCGACGCCGAGAAAGCCGAGCGAAGCGGACGTGAGG
Source organism: Spirochaetaceae bacterium (assembly GCA_029210985.1). Lineage (GTDB taxonomy): Bacteria > Spirochaetota > Spirochaetia > DSM-2461 > DSM-2461 > UBA2779. The sequence goes on from JARGFR010000062.1 coordinate 3,331, forward strand.
CTCTCAAACAAGCGGGTCGCGATCTTGTGCTGACGGTGAAGGAAGAAATTGTCCAGTTATTCGGCAAAGTATTGGAAGCTGAAACGACACGGTCGCTGGATTCAGCATTGATGAGCCAAGTCGTCGTCGAAGCCGTGAGAAATCTTTCCGGTGCTGATACCGGCGACTTTGACGTTTTGGTTCCCCAGGACAAAATGGACGGTATTGAGGCCGGGCTCAAGTCGGCTCTGTCGGAAGAAATCTCCAAAGGATTGGAAATTAAACCCTTCAAAGGTTTGGATGCGGGGTTCCGGGTATCGAGAAAAGACGGAACGGCGTTCTATGATTTTTCCGAAAAGGAAATCGCCGCCATGCTCGGTAAGTATCTGAATCCCAATCTGGCCCAACTCCTCGCGGATTAGGGGGAGCCTTTTGGCCGTTTATTATTATATATCCGCTTCATTGCCGATGTTGACGGATTCCAATCAGCCTCCGCCGATATCCACGGAAGATATGATGGAAGTCTGTGCCCGATTTATGGATTCCGAAAGCTATTCGGGCCTGGTGAATTCCTCATTCGACCCAGAGGGTCCTGAAGCTCCCGGAATATGCCGTGAATATCGGTATTGGGAGCGGAGCCTGAGAAATGACCTGACGGTCCTTAGAGCGAATGCGCAGTCCCTGGATCCAGGTGGATACCTTCGTCCGGCAGCGGCGGTTTTCGGCACAGAGTCGACGGCTCATGAAGTCATGGCCATATCATCGCCTTTAGAGGCTGAGTTATACCTTGACGCCTGCCGGTGGGCCAAAATAGATGAGCTGGTATACGGGCATTTTTTTGATTTGGAATTTTTACGCGGATATAAAATGAAACTGGAAATCCTCGAGCGGCATGCCATGTTCGAGGAAGAGAAAGGTTTCGACGCGTATCGTGAAATTTACGCCCGGGTGCTCTCCGCATCGGGCACCGAAATCCCTATGGGGGTCTGAACGAATGAATACGAGCGGAACAGTCATTGGAATCAATGGAAACATGGTGTCCGTCAGAACCGATGGTGATGTTATCATGAACGAAGTGGGATACATCCTCGTCGATGATACACGTCTGAAGTCCGAAGTGATCCGAATCCGGGGTGATGTCGCACAGATGCAGGTATTTGAAATTACCAAAGGAATCGGCATCGGTGACAAAGTGGATTTTTCCGGCGAAATGCTGGCGGTGGAACTCGGTCCGGGGCTGCTGGGTCAGGTTTATGACGGCTTACAGAACCCGCTGCCTGAATTGGCGGAACAAGCCGGCTATTTCCTGGAACGAGGTATTTATCTGGATGCTTTGAATCGTGATTCGACCTGGGACTTCAAAGCCCAAGTCAAAGTCGGCGACAATATCGTCGGCGGCGATTGCCTTGGAACCGTACCGGAAGGACCTTTCCAGCATAAAATCATGGTTCCCTTCAATCTTCGCGAGGAGTACACGGTCAAGTCCGTCAAGGATGATGGAACCTATAAAGTCACCGATACCATCGTTGAAGCGGAGGACAGCAAAGGAAATCTTAAGAGTTTCAACATGATCTTCGAATGGCCGGTCAAAAGGCCTATTCAGCTTTTTGAGGAACGTCTGAAACCCATTGAACCCATGGTCTCCAAAGTCAGGCTGATGGACACCTTCTTCCCCGTGGCAAAGGGAGGCACATACTGCATCCCGGGTCCGTTCGGCGCGGGGAAAACTGTACTTCAGCAGATTACCAGCCGTCACGCCGAGGTGGACGTGGTGATTATCGCCGCGTGCGGCGAGCGGGCAGGCGAGGTGGTGGAAACACTCAAAGAGTTTCCCGAGCTACTCGACCCGAAGACGGGCAAATCGTTGATGGAGCGAACCATCATCATCTGCAACACATCATCCATGCCGGTGGCATCCCGGGAAGCGTCGGTGTATACCGCTGTGACTCTCGGTGAGTATTACCGGCAAATGGGCCTGGATGTCCTTCTTTTAGCGGACTCCACCAGCCGATGGGCTCAAGCCATGCGGGAAATGTCCGGTCGATTGGAAGAGATTCCCGGTGAAGAGGCCTTCCCCGCTTATTTGGAATCCAGTATCGCCGCATTTTATGAACGAGCCGGTATCGTCCGACTCAAAAACGGCGATAAGGGATCGGTGACAATCGGCGGTACGGTGAGCCCTGCGGGAGGCAACTTCGAAGAACCTGTCACACAGGCCACCCTCAAGGTTGTCGGCGCCTTCCACGGACTGTCCAGAGAACGTTCCGACGCACGGAAATACCCGGCCATTCATCCTACTGAATCGTGGAGTAAATACAACGGAATCATGCCGCCGAAGCATGTGAATTATGCTCATGGGATTCTGGCCCGCTCCGGGGAAATTGAATCCATGATGAAAGTGGTGGGTGAAGAAGGGACGAGTCTTCAGGATTATATTGTCTTCCAGAAAGGTGAATTCCTGGATTCGGTCTACTTTCAGCAGAATTCCTTCGATCCTGTCGATGCCGCGGTCACACCGGAGAGGCAAATCATGGTGTTCGGCAAAATACTTCGGATACTGGCTGCCGAACTGGATCTGAACGACAAAGAAGATGCACGGCGCTGGTTTTATCAGCTTCGTCAAAAGTTTCTCGATTTCAACGGTGCAGAATGGAGAAGCGATGATTTTAATCGGCTTGAGAAAGAAATCGCCGACCTGCTGCAGTCCAAGACGATCGACAACGATCCCCGCGCTGCGGCCATCCTGGAGGATCTCGAGAAATGAGCAAGGTTTATAGCAAAATCGAATCCATTGCCGGCAACGTCATTTCGGTGAAGGCCGACGGTATCCGATACGGTGACTTGGCCCAGGTGGACACGTCCTTCGGGGTTTCCCTGGCGGAAGTCATTAAAATGGACGGCGAAATGGTGTCTCTGCAGGTTTTTGCGGGCAGCCGCGGAATTTCTACCGGTGATGAGGTTCGATTCCTGGGCAAACCCATGCAAGTGTCCTTTTCCGATGATTTGTTGGGTCGTGTATTCAACGGATCGGGTGAACCGAGGGATAAGGGTCCCTCTCTCAAAGAGAACATGATTCCCATCGGGGGGCCCTCCTTCAATCCGGCCAAGCGCATCATCCCCAGGAATATGGTGAGGACCGGAATTCCCATGATCGATCTTTTCAATACCCTGGTGGAAAGTCAGAAATTACCGATATTTTCCATTTCCGGAGAGCCGTACAATGAAGTGCTGGCTCGAATTGCACTTCAGGCGGAAACGGATCTCATAGTTCTCGGCGGCATGGGACTTAAATACGACGATTATCTTTTTTTCAAAGATACTCTGGAAGAGGGCGGAGCACTCAGTCGGTCGATCCTCTTCGTCCACACAGCGGCGGACCCGGTCGTAGAGGGCTTGATGGTGCCCGACATCTCTTTGGCGGTTGCTGAAAATTTTGCCCTAAAGGGCAAGAATGTTCTGGTTCTCCTGACCGATATGACCAACTTTGCCGACGCCATGAAGGAAATCGCCATTACTCAGGAGCAGGTACCTTCCAATCGCGGCTATCCCGGAGATCTCTACTCGCAATTGGCCAGTCGGTATGAAAAAGCGGTGGATATTGAAGGTTCGGGCTCCATCACCATATTGGCGGTGACAACCATGCCCGGCGACGACGTCACCCATCCCGTTCCCGACAACACGGGCTACATCACCGAGGGCCAATACTATCTTCGTAACGGACGGATTGAACCTTTCGGATCCTTGAGCCGGCTGAAACAGCAGGTGAACGATCGGACTCGGGAGGATCATCGTGCACTTATGGACGGATTGATCAAAATCTATGCGTCCTACAAAGATGCTTTGGAAAAGCAGTCCATGGGCTTTCAGATGACCGACTGGGATGAAAAACTCTTGAAATACGGAGATCTCTTTGAAAATGAGATGATGGATCTTTCGGTGAATATTCCTTTGGAAAAGGCTTTGGACAACGGATGGAAAATCCTGGCTGAGTGTTTTGAAAAAGAAGAAACCGGTCTGAGATCCAACCTCATCGAGAAATTCTGGCCGGAGAAGTAGGAAATTCATGGCGAAGATCAAGCTCACCAAAAACGAGCTGAAGAAACAAAAAGACGCCTTGAAGATGTTCACTCGATATCTTCCCACCCTCATTCTGAAGAAGCAGCAGCTTCAGATGGAAATTCGAAAGGTGGAGGAACGGGAAGCATTGGTCCGCGGTGAAAAACAGGCTATCGAAGAGGACTTTCGGCGATGGATCGCCGTTTTCGGAGAAGATGTCGGACTGGATGAAAACCTGCTGGTCCTTGAAGAGGTAAAAACAAGCACAGGCAATATCGCCGGTGTCAAGATTCCTGTTTTCGAAGGCGCCTCCTTCGCACCGGTCTCCTATGATTTGTGGTCGAAACCGCCGTGGGTGGATAAGGCCGTCCGGGAGCTGCAGCGGGTGATGCTTCTCGATCTGGAATTGCGGATTCTGGAAGAACAGCGGCGATTGCTGGCGATTGAACTGCGCGTTACGACTCAGCGTGTGAATCTTTTTGAAAAAGTGAAAATCCCAGAAACCAAGACGAATATCAAGAGAATCAGCATCTATCTTGGAGACCAGCAGACGGCGGCGGTTGTTCGGGGAAAAATATCCAAGCGCGGCTTGGAGAGGGCGGCGTCATGATCGTACCAATGAAGAAAGTGACCGTGGTTCTCCTTGAAGAAACCAAGAAATCTTCCCTGAAATCATTGAGGAAGGCCGGAGTTCTGCACATCGAACGGGAATTCGGAGCCGGATCGGCTCCTGAACATCTGACCGAGAATGCCGAACTCATTGGAAAGGCCATACTCAATTTGCCGGATCTTGAACCGGGCTCCGGAAAGGTGAAAGCCGATATCGATAAAGCCGTTTCTGAGGCGCGTTCTGTCCTGGCCCTCCGTGGCGACGAGCAGGCGATTCTCAAGACTTTGTCCGGGTATGCCGCGGACGAAGAGATTCTCGAACCTTGGGGGAATTTCGAACCGGCGGATCTGCGTATTCTCTCGGCCAAAGGCATTGATATCCGTTTGGTTGAAGTGGAAGCCGGTGAACGCCAAAACCTGGCTGATGATCGATTCTGTGATTTTATTCCTCTTCGGACGAAAAAGAACATCACCTATGGTGTAGCGGTCTACAGAGAAAATGCGCCGGAAGGAGCCGTGGAGGGCATTGATCTTCCGGAAAACGGCATCATTGAGCTGAAAACACTGATCAACGAGAAACACGAAGAGCTGCAGAAAGTCAGAATCAGCCTTGAAGAAAAGTCCCGAACCACCGGACCTTTGCTGCTCGCAGCCGCCGACCTTCTGGATCAGGAAATCGAGTTTGAAGAAATCCGGGATTCGCTGGCCGGAGAGGACAAATTGGCGTGGTTTACCGGATATGTTCCGGAAGATGACGTCGAATCAATCAAGACTCTAGCCTCGGAAGAATCCTGGGGATTGATGATCAGCGACCCCGCTCCTGACGATATCCCTCCGTCACTGGTAAAAAATCCACCGGCGATTCGTATCATAAATCCCGTATTCCGCTTGATGGGCATTTTCCCTGGATATCGTGAAGCGGATATCAGCCTCTGGTTTCTCACATTTCTGAGTATCTTCGTGGCCATGATTCTCGGGGATGCGGCATACGGAATCATCATTCTGGCATTGGTGACGGTCGCCAGAATCAAGACCGGCAAGTCTTCGGACGTTTTGAAACTGATGACCGTATTCGGTGTGACAACCTTTATCTGGGGAGCACTCTCGGGAACTTGGTTCTCATCGCTTCCCTTGGTGAGGGATACGCCTCTGCGGAATCTTGTCATACCCGCATTGGCCACGTACCAACAGGAACTTTTCCCGGATTACATCACGACGATGGGGGTTTTTCCCGGCGACAGTCTGAATTCAGCCGACATGGTGAAATGGGTCAGTCTCCTCTTTGGAGTGGTGATGCTGAGCATTGCCAGAATCCAAAGCTTTATCATGAAGATGCCTTCACTTAAGGCCTTGGCCCAATTGGGATGGCTTTGCATCGTTCTGGCTCTGTATTGGCTCATCATGCAGCTGGTACTTCAACTCACACCCATACCGTTTATCATGGATCTCATCCTGCCGGTTATCATTGCCGGTTTTGCCCTCATTCTCGTGTTCGGCGGGCAGGAGAAGGGGAGGTCGTTTATTTCGGGTATTGTTCAGGGTTTGAAAGACCTCCTGCCGACGGCCCTGAGCTCCATTGGCGCTTTCGGGGATATCATTTCTTTCATCCGTTTATTTGCCGTCGGTCTGGCCGGCGTCGCACTGTCACAGAGTTTCAACTCTATGGCACCCAAGGGAGGGGGCTTCGCGATTGTTGCGGCGATTCTCATCCTTACCCTTGGTCATGCCCTCAACCTGGTATTAAGCGCACTTTCGGTTCTCGTACACGGAGTGCGCCTGAATGTATTGGAATTTTCCGGACATCTCGATATGGAGTGGGCCGGAATCGGATTTGAACCCTTCCGGTTGCGCGTTCCCGAGTCGGAATCGCCGGAAACGAAATAGGAGTATTGATATGGACATCGGTTTGCTCGGATACGCAGCCGCTCTTGGATTGGCAGCCGTCGGATCGGCATTCGGAATGGGAGCGGCAGGCCAGGCCGCGATTGGAGCATGGAAGAAATGCTATGCGGGAAACAAACCCGCACCCTTTATGCTGGTGGCTTTTGTCGGAATGCCTCTGACACAGACCATTTATGGTTTCATTCTTATGAATGCCATAGTGGCTTCTTCGCTGCCTTCAATGGCCTTATTGGCCGCGGGTGTTTTCGGCGGCCTGGGTATGGGCTATTCGGCGTTTATGCAGGGCAAAGCCGCCGCGGCGGCATCAGACGCTTTGGCGGAAACCGGCAAAGGATTCGGTAACTACGTCATGGTTATCGGTCTCATCGAGACTGTCGCTCTGTTCGTTATGGTCTTCCTGATGGGTGCCGTCAGTTAGTCTTGTCGATTGCATGGGAGCCGGTGTCGTTTTTTCGCACCGGCTCTCCATTCCCTTCCATCCCCATCCTTGAACGAGTATAATTTCTCAACATCTCATGGGAGGATTGTGACTTGAGATTGAGACGCAATAGTTTTCTCCTCGTGTGCATGATTCTCACCGTGATAAAGATTTCGGCTCAGGAACCCCCCTGGATATTGCTTGAACGTGCAAAATCGGCCTATGAATCCCGTAATCTGACCATGGCCATGGAAATGCTCCTGGATGCGGTGGAGCAGGAGAACGACTATCCCGAGGCTGAATTCTGGCTGGGCCGGATTTATGGAGCCCAGGGTCAGTCCATTCTGGCCGAAGAACAATATCGGCGGGCGCTCAATCTCTCTCTTTACCTGCGTGTACCGGAGGACGCCGTCATATATCGGTATGCTCTGGCAGAACTGATTATGCAGCGGGATTCGGAAGGGCGTCTTGAAGCCGAAACCATACTCAACAGAATCATCAACGACGAAACACCGCCGGGAGAAGCTGAAATTGCGTTGGATCATAAATATATCGATCTTGTTTCGACTCAAGGACCAGATGAACTGATTTTCCTTTATCGGAATGAAATCCACAGCTCGTTGAGAGCAAGAAGAATGCTGGGGGAAAGCGCCTGGGCTTCGGGACGGTACCGTACATCACTCCTGCAATCCACCCGATGTGTTCTGTCCATGCTGTCAACGGCTGCGGCAGACTACCGGGAACTGTATCCGAACTGGCGATTCGATATCGATTTGGTAGAAGATGCGAAGAATCCCGACCGGGACGTCCGTTATCCCGGAAAAACGGACGGAACCTCTGATTTGCTGGACCGTGTCTCGCAAGAGCGTCCCGGGACTGCCGAATGGCTGATCTCAGAAGGTTTCTGGCCCCAGCTCTACATGCTCGCGGCATCACTTTTCGCCATGGGTTTTGAAGAAACGGCGGATTCCGTATGGGGCATCATGGTGGAGACGGATCCTCTGACAGGCCGGACGAACGGGCGGGAGGATGCCGGCTCCTGGGGGCTCCTGGCTGTTCAACAGCTGGAAAATCCCTTCATCAGCGTCGGTTCTCTTGCCCCGTAGGGTCTTGGTTAGGAATGTCCATGGGTAAAATCATCATCAAGGGTGCCCGGGAGCACAATCTCCGGAATATCGATCTGGAACTGCCCCGAGACCAGCTCATCGTCATATCCGGGCTTTCGGGTTCGGGCAAGTCCTCCCTGGCTTTCGACACAATTTTCGCCGAAGGGCAGCGTCGATATGTCGAATCTCTTTCCGCTTACGCTCGTCAGTTCCTGGGCCGCATGGATAAACCGGACGTGGATTACCTGGAAGGACTTTCGCCGGCGATATCCATCGAGCAAAAAACAACAAGTAAAAATCCCAGGTCCACGGTGGGAACCATCACCGAAATCTACGACTATCTTCGTTTGCTTTATGCCCGTGTGGGCAGACCCGTCTGTCCTAATGACGGTACGCCCATCAAGGAACAGTCCGTCGATCAAATCCTGGATTCGGTTCTCAGTCTTCCTGACGGACAGAAGTTGATGATTCTCGCTCCTCTGGTAAGGGGCAAAAAAGGCGAACACAAAAAATATCTCGACGACGCCCGAAAGGCCGGATTTGTCAGAATACGCATCGACGGAGAAATCCTTTCTTTGGACGATGAGATTGAATTGGATAAAAAAAAGAAGCATGACATTTCCGTCGTGGTGGACCGTCTCAAAGTCAATCAGGACAATCGCAAGAGGCTGGCTGAATCCGTCGAGACCGCTTTGGAAATCACCGAGGGTCAGATGAAGCTCCTGGTTCTTGATGAGGATGGGGAACGCGAGCAGTTTTTCTCAGAGCGGAATTCCTGTCCGAACTGCGGCTTCAGTCTTCCGGAACTCCAACCCCGTCTGTTCAGCTTCAACAGTCCGTATGGTGCCTGCCCTTCATGTGACGGGCTGGGCATGACCCAGGAATTCGATAGAACTCTGATACTTCCGGATCCCTCTCTTTCCTTCAACCAGAGGGGTTTGGCGCCCTACAATCCAGATGCCGCATGGCACCGCAGCTGGTTCGAGGCCCTGGCGGATCATTTCGGATTCAGTCTGGACACACCCCTGGGAGAATTGTCGGAGGACGTCATCGATGCCATGTTTGATGGAACAGACGACGCTATCGACGTCACCTATGTCAACAAAGCCGGTACGGGGAAATATGAATACTCTTCCCAATACCAGGGTATTATTGCCGATCTCAAGAGACGATATAGAGAGTCCTCATCGTCCGGAATCAGGGATTGGCTGGAAAGCTTTATGACCCGCCGGCCCTGCCGGGAATGCGGCGGACGCCGATTGAAGCGGGAAGCACTCAGCGTTTTTGTCGGCGGCAAGACGATTTACGAAGCAACGGTTCTTCCGGTGCATAAAGCCAGGGTGTTTTTCGACGGTCTTGAACTTGATGTCACAGAAACTCACATCGCCGAGCAGATTCTTAAAGAGATACGCGAACGGTTGAAGTTCCTGGAGAGTGTCGGACTGGGCTATCTCACTTTGGAACGCGAATCGGCGACTCTGTCGGGAGGAGAAGCTCAGCGGATCCGGCTGGCGACTCAAATCGGTTCCTCTCTGGTGGGAGTGCTTTATATACTTGACGAGCCGACAATCGGTCTCCATCAGCGGGACAACCAGAAGCTGATCGATACCCTGCTCCATCTGCGCGACCTTGGAAATACGCTCATTGTCGTTGAACATGACGAACAAACCATCAGGACGGCGGACCATATCGTGGATATGGGCCCGGGAGCCGGTGTCCACGGCGGTTGTGTTGTGGCCCAGGGAGAACTGAAAGATATTCTGGACAATCCGGCGAGCCCGACAGGCCGATTCATGAGCGGCAGGGATGTCATCGAAGTTCCCGGACAAAGGCGGGAGGGAAACGGTAAATCGATTAAACTGTTCGGTGCCCGGGAACACAATCTGAAGAATCTCAACGTTGAGATTCCTTTAGGTAAATTTGTGACGATTACCGGTGTTTCCGGTTCTGGAAAATCCACGCTTCTCACCGACATACTGTTTCCGGTTTTATCCAATACCATCGGACGAACCCATCTGCCTGCCGGTGATTTCGATCGAATCGAAGGCGTCGATCAAGTTGACAAAGTCATCTGCATAGACCAAAGCCCCATCGGGCGGACACCTCGCTCAAATCCCGCGACTTATGTCGGACTCTTCACGCCGGTCAGGGAGCTTTTTGCCGGGTTGCCCGAGGCAAAGGCCCGGGGATATAAACCCGGTCGATTCAGTTTCAACGTCAAAGGCGGGCGGTGTGAGGCCTGCGAAGGCGCCGGTAGAAAGAAGATCGAAATGCACTTTCTACCCGATGTTTATGTCGTTTGCGATGTCTGCAAAGGAAAACGGTTCAATCGGGAAACTCTGGAAGTTCGCTACAAAGGCAAGAATATCCATGAAGTTCTGGAAATGACGGCCGAGGAAGCCCTGGATTTTTTCTCCGCCGTTCCATCCATCCGGAATCGCCTGACGACGCTCAATGCCGTCGGATTAGGATATGTGAAATTGGGGCAGTCCGCGCTCACCTTATCCGGAGGCGAAGCTCAGCGAGTAAAGCTTTCTCTTGAGCTGTCGAAACGCAGCACCGGCAATACGTTCTACATCATCGACGAGCCGACGACGGGACTGCATTTTTCGGATGTAAAGAAGCTTCTGGAAGTGTTACAGACCCTTGTGGACAGAGGGAATACCATATGTATGATTGAGCACAATCTGGACGTGGTGAAGCAGGCGGACCATATTATCGATCTGGGACCCGAAGGCGGTGACCGAGGCGGCGAGGTTGTCGCATACGGCACACCTGAGGATCTCATCTCCATCGGAGACTCTCATACGGGCCGATATTTGAAGGACGTGTTGTCCCAGGGTGAAGGTTAGCATCGAAGGATCTTCTGCCCGGTCGGTTCGGCGCAGTACGAACCCGACAATCGTCTTTCTCAGGCGGCGTATTGTTTTTGTGTCGGTCGTTTTCTGTTTTTTGATCCTTGTCTCCTTTTCTTTGAACGGTCAGGAATTGACCGAACCTGACATCGCCGACAGCTCATCCCGCGACGAGTTGATCAGTCAAAGCCTGGAGCTTGATATCAACACGGCAGCCAGGGACGAACTCGCCGCCTGGTGCATGGTTTTGGGTCTGGATACTCAAGGCGATGCTGAGGTTCTCAGGGGTCGCCTCAGAACCTACTACGGTCTCACCTCCGGAAGCCCTTCCGGCAGCGGGGATATCTCAGGTCAAAGAGAAAAAACCCGAATCGTCATAGAATCGGCCCAGCGCAGCGAATATATCCAAATCGGTTTGGGCGATGAATCCCAGGAATCGGTCGTTCGACTGTCGGGCGGTGTTGTTCTGACGGTGAATGAGCCCGATCGAAAACGGACACATAGGGTTGAGGCTGATTCGGTCACCTTCAATCAGGATCAGAACACCATATCCGCCGTAGGTCATATCGCCTACACGGTCGATACCGCAGGACGGGAAGAATATTTCGCCGGAGACAGCCTGAATTTTAAAGTGTCTGATTGGACCGGAGTGATTTTTCGAGGCACATCGGAACGGCAGCAGGAAGTGGACGGAAAAGATGTCACATTCTTTTTCAGGGGAGATTCAATCAAACGATCCGGTCGGGACATTCTGGTCCTGGAAAACGGTACGATCAGCAGCTATGATGCCGAGGATCCGGATTTTTCTCTCAGAGCGAAAAAAATATGGATTACCGGCCCGGGTGAGTGGGGACTGTTCAATGCGACTTTGTATGTGGGGCATATTCCGGTTTTCTACCTGCCGTTCTATTGGAAATCCGGGAGCGACTTACTGTTCAATCCCGTCATCGGTGTTCGAAATCGAGTCGGTTATTATATCCAATCCACAACGTATCTGTCGGGGAGAAAGGAACCGGATGACGGATTTTCCATTATGGGATTCGGCGATTCGGCCGGTCCGGGATATGAACTGACTCGGGACGGTCTGTTTCTGGTGCGGGGAGGGACGGCCGATTCGGAGGGTTCCACTTCGCCCAATACCCTCAAATATATGCTGGATGTTTATACGTCCCTGGGCGCCATGACGGGTTTCCAAGGCTCCTATCCGAACATTGGAAAAAAGGGTTCGCTGGATTTCTACGCCACACTGGGCTTCAGCCGGATTGTGGATTCATCGGGGTATCCGTATTTTAACGACGGAAGCAGTCCGCGTACTTACTGGAATGGGAGCTACCTTGGAATTCATTCGATTCCATTCCGATGGGGAACCTCTCTCGTCGGTGAGTGGGGAGCCTGGTCGGTTTCCGCCGATTGGTATTCCGACCCATACTATCTCCAGGATTTCGGTGACAGGAAGGAGTCTTTTGACTGGCTCAGTTTCCTGCTCTCCGAGGAAGAATCCGGAACAGATTCCACCGACCTGATCACCGGTCTGAAGTGGGAAATCCGCGGATCGGGGAGCTACACACCGGAGAAATTGTCTCCCTGGATCAACTCTCTGTCCATGGACGGCTTTCGGGCCTCCCTGAACTGGCAGAGCAAGCCGAATCTCGACATACCCCAGCCCCTCGGGGCTGATGCACTCGACCCTCTCTCGACGACATATCGGAATCAGTTCGATCCGGCCCGGGATTTCTATTATCCGGAGACTCTGATTCTACCCGATCTCAAGCTCTCGATGTCCGGATCCTCTCCGACTTGGAGATTGGATCGATTCGACACACCTGAACAGATTGAGGGCTCTTCAGAGGCTTCGGAGAAGTCCGTGTACGACCAAAAGAGCGCGATGGCGCCCCCTTATGATGAATCGCTGAGTGCGGTCTATGATGCCGGCCTGTTGGATGCGCGATTGAGCTACAGACTGAGGACACAGCTTTATATC
>JARGFR010000063.1 GCA_029210985.1 Spirochaetaceae bacterium
GTTATCACGGATGTTCTCACCGGCGCCTCCAGTCGCCGGGCTCTGGAGTCGGCCCTGCCTCGAATGTTATACAGGAGTAAGAGACGCGGAACGGATCTGAGTCTGCTGGTGGTGGACATGGATCATTTTAAAGAAGTGAACGATCAGTACGGCCGTCAGGATCGGGTTCTTCAAAGCTTCGCCGGCATTGTATCTGATACGATTCGGAGTGAAGACCTCTTGGTCCGCCTGGGAGGAGACGAGTTTCTCATCGCCACCGAGACAGATGCCGACGGGGCGATGCGTATCGCCAGGGATATCGTGAGTGCTTTCGGGAAAGCCGAACCTCGCGTCACCCTCAGCTGCGGCATCGCGAGCGCTGTCGACGGCGACAGTCCTGAAAACGTTGTGAAAAAGCTGATGAGGCCATGTACAGGGCGAAATCCCAAGGCTGTGATCGAATCGTCTTGTACAATCAAAGTGAATAATCGGCGGAATCTGCAAAGGCTAATAATATTAGTCTTGCCAAATACCCCCGGTGCATTATAGTTAAGATAGGGAGAAGACACATGGCCAATTTGAAAACAGACTACATGGGCATCGCACTGGAAAATCCGGTGATTGCCGGTGCCTCGGAACTCACATCCAATATGGACTCCATCAAGAGGATTGAAGATGCCGGCGCCGGCGCTATGGTCATCAAGAGCCTTTTTGAAGAACAAATCCAGTTGGAACGCGCCCGCTTCGACGAAGAGCAGCATAAATACGACAATATCCACGCCGAGATGACCAGCCTGTATCCCGACATGGAACATTCGGGGCCGGAAGAACATCTGACGTGGGTTCGGAAGGCCAAAGAAGCCTGCTCCATGCCGGTAATCGCCAGCTTGAACGCCGTGAACAAAGAGACTTGGGTGGAATGGGCTAAAAAGCTGGAAGAGACCGGCGTGGACGGTTTGGAACTCAACTTTTTCGCAAATCCCGAGCTCCAGGAGGGCGACGGCGCCTCCATCGAGAAAGATCAGATCGCCGTGGTGAAAGACGTAGCCAAAGCCGTGAAGATTCCGGTGTCCATCAAGATGAGCCTCTTCTACACCGCTCCGCTGTCTGTGGCCAAAGCCTTTGATAAATCGGGCGCCAAGGGCCTGGTGATGTTCAACAAGTTTTTCCAGCCCGACATCGACGCCGAGAAAGAAAAGAGCACCATCCCCTTGAATCTGAGCGTGGCCACCGCCGGCCGTCTGCCTCTCAGGTATTCCGGCCTCCTCTTCGGCGAAGTGGGAGCGAGCATCTGCGCCTCCAGCGGAATCATGGACGGGCTGGATGCGGCCAAGATGATCCTCGCCGGTGCCGATGTCGTGCAGGTGGTGAGCACCCTATACCGGAACAAGATCACCCAGATCGGCCGTATCGTTGGTGATTTGGAGAAGTGGATGGACGGGAAGGGGTACGCTTCCTTGGCCGATTTCCGAGGTAAGATGAGCCGTAAGAACACCACCGATCCCTGGACCTACAAGCGGGCCCAGTACGCCCGGCTGCTGATGAAGCCGGATCCGATGAAGATTGTGCGGTAGTTACGCTTCTTCCCAATCAAGACAGCCGGCGTTGAGTCGGCTGTCTTATTTACTTCAGCCGTCTTTACACAGAACTCATCAAACCGGCTCTGTAAAAGAGTCGGTCTGAATACAACAAATTCCGTACTAGTCTCCTGAATTCGAAATAGACTCACCATAAGGCTCCCAGCCGAGCTTTTGTCTCGCACGGTTGATTTTCTCAAGAATCTTCTGGCCTTCTGCTTTCCAGACATATCGCTTGGGAGCCCTATTGCGAGCCGTCATATAGTTACCTATGGCGTACTCCAACTCTTTAAGAGTAAGCGTCCAAGCAACCCCGCCTCTCGACTGTAGAAAGTGGAAATGGCAAGTACTTTTGACCAACTCGTGGCAATTAGAATTGACCACCCCGGACACAACGTGTCCTGCCAAGGCGCAGCCTGATTGTCAGGCGGTCGCCGGTTCCAGTTCCTCCTTCTTTGATCGTGTCTGATTATGTTGGACGCGATACGAGTCGCCGTCCATGGAAAATATCCGCACATGATGCAGGAGTCGGTCGAGCATTGCGGTGGTCATGATCTCGTCGCCCATCATCTCCGCCCACTCATCAAAGCCCTTGTTTGAGGTGATGATGATCGAGGTTCGCTCGTAGAGTTCGCTCACGAGGTTGAAGAACAGATTGGCTTCCTTGCGATCGATCGGCGTGTATCCGATTTTGAGAAAACGGCGCTCTTTGTCCGACCGGGCGTTACAGATATGAGAAAGCAAATCAGCGGCCTATCGGTGATGATCCAGGAGGAGTTGGAAAGGGATCCTTACGCTTCTTGCCTGTTTCTCTTCTGTAATCGTCAGAAACGGATTATTAAGGGTCTCTGTACTCGCCATGTTCCTCGCTGCGCTGCAGTACACGGCTTTATGTGGGACAGAAACGGGTTTTGCATGTGGCAAAAAAGACTGGAGAAGGACTGTTTCCCTTGGCCCTCGGGTGAAAGATAAGCCCGACAGATCTGTGTCGAAGAACTCAAGATGCTCCTGGCAGGTATCGATTTCTGGAAAACCCACAAAACATTAGATTACTGCAAAGTCTGAAGAATTATTTCGGCGGAAGTGGGGGGTATTATAACTTCCTTACTTCCGCTGGGATCTGCCCATGAAGAGTGCGGCGTCGAGAGAAATACTTTCTGATGATCCTGAGATTCTCAAGGGCATCATTGTCGATCTCCAAAACGCCTTGGATTGCAAAACGGAACAGTTTAAAGCTCTCCAACAGATGCTCTTTGCCTCCAAGAGTGAAAAGCTCACCGACGAAGATCGCCTTCAGATGAGGCTTATCGACGAGGGGCGAAAATGAGAGTGAAGAAACCATCACCTATACCCTCAAGAGGAAAAGAGGCGGTCGAAAACCATTCTCCGATACCATTCCCAGAGAAGACGTCCTGATTGATATTGATGAGGGTGAGAAAAAATGCGTCTGCGGCCACGAAATGGTGAGATTCGGCGAAGAGGTCAGCGAACAGCTGGATCTCATCCCCGCACAGGTGAAGGTGATTCGGACAATCCGGCCCCAATACGGCTGCAGGAACTATGAAGGCTCTGGGGATGAGGAGAAAAGTGCGGTGAGGATTGCACCAATGCCGCCACGGATGCTTCCTCAAAGCTCAGCTGCCGAAGGACTGCCGGCCCACATTGTCACTGGGAAGTTCTGTGATTCCCTCCCGCTCTATCGGCAGGAGAAGATGTACAGAAGATTGGGTGCCGAAGTGAGCCGCAAGAATTACTCGGGATCGTTCCTCGGCTAAAGCCTGCGGTACGACCCTGTTTAGGCCAACTGGATGATGGGTCTTGCCGACAGTTTAGAACCTCTGAAGACGGCATTCTGGGCCCATCTTCATTCCGGTCCCTTGATTCATGTTGATGAAACCACCTTTCAAGTGATGAAGGAATCCGGACGTGCCAATACCTCAAAATCCTATATGTGGGTGTTCAAAGGCGGCCCGCCGGGTAGATCTGTCGTGATCTTTCAATATGAACCGAGTCGAGCCTCAAAAATGGCTCAGGAGAGCCTGAAGGGTTACCGCGGTGCGGTGCAGACCGACGGGTATGCCGGTTATGGTTTTCTGGATACAGAAGAGGAGATTCTGCACCTTGGCTGCTGGGCTCATGCACGGCGAATGTTTGTCAAAGCGGAAAAGGCGTCATCCAAAAGTGGTGTGGCCAAGCAGGCTTTTTCATTCATCGGGAAGATGTACAAAGAGGAGAAGAGTCTTCGTTTACAGCTCAATAGTGGAGCTCTGAGCTCACAGGAATTTATGGAAAAACGGAAAAAACAGTTCTTCCGATATTGGAGAAGTTCAAAGCATATCTGGAAAAGAAACCACTTTATCTGCTGCCGTCCAGACTCTTGGGAGAAGCGGTTTCCTATACCCTTAGCCAATGGGATGTTCTGGTGAATTGTCTCAATGTGGTTGAAGCCACTCCGGATAACAATCCGGTGAAGAATGCTATCCGACCATTTGTTGTTGGCCGAAAAAACTGGGTGACTGCGTGGAGTCCTCGTGGTGCATCGGCGTCCGCTTTTCTTTATACCTTGGTAGAAACCGCAAAAGCCAATGGACTGGAACCGTATTTCTACCTCAGATATTTATTCCTGCGTTTCCCCTTATGCCCATCCAAGGAGCATGCCGCCCTCCTGCCATGGAATCTGAGCGCCAAAGAACTCATCTTTTTCTGATTTCAAGGTGTACTGGCTTGGACGCTTACCTTAGAATTGATTGGATGACAAAAATACTAGCGTGATCAATTAGCCTGCACTTAAATGCGGCCGACTGCCCACCGATATTTCGTATTTCGGCAACATCATATGATAAAAAAATGACGATAGTTCCGACCGCATGGCCAGGGACTGATTTCGCTGGCCATCTCTTCGCGGATGATCGCCTCTGATTTGTTTGACCCATCGCCGAACACGGCCTATTCTGAACGCACGGAGGCCTCTATGCCGCAAAAGCTGACCACGATGCAGCGTCCGGTTCCCAGTGACCTTGCCATTTCCCAGAGCGCCCAAACCCTTCCCATCGTGAGCATCGCCGAGGAAGCCGGGCTGTATGCGGACGAGCTGGAAGTCTATGGGATGCACAAGGCGAAAGTCCGCCTTTCGGCGCGCGATCGGCTCGTCGACGCGCCGAACGGGCACTATGTAGTGATCACCGCGATCACACCGACGCCGCTCGGTGAGGGAAAGACGACGACGACCGTCGGACTCTCTCAGGCGATCGGTGCGCACCTCGGAAAGAAAGTCTTCACCTGCATCCGCCAGCCGAGTCAGGGGCCGACGTTCGGAATCAAAGGCGGCGCGGCCGGCGGCGGATACAGTCAGATCATCCCCATGGAGGAGTTCAATCTCCACCTCACCGGCGACATCCACGCGATCACCGCGGCGAACAACCTCCTTGCCGCGGCGATTGATGCGCGCGTCCACCACGAGTCGTACCAGTCGGACGCAAAACTCTTTGAGCGACTCTGCCCGGCGGACTCCAAGGGCAAGCGCAGCTTTTCTCCGGTGATGCTGCGGCGTCTGGCGAAGCTGGGGATAACGGTGACCGACCCCGACGCGCTCACCGAGGACGAGATCTCACGCTTCGTCCGGCTCGACATCGACCCGCAGAGGATAACGTGGAGACGCGTGCTCGATACGAACGACCGGTATCTCCGCGGCATCACGATCGGACGCGGTGCGAACGAGAAGTTCGAACGCGAGACGGGGTTCGACATCACGGTAGCGAGTGAGATTATGGCGATCCTCGCACTTGCACGGGATGCGGCAGATATGCGCGATCGTTTCGGAAGGATGGTCGTGGCGGCGAGCCGGAACGGGACGCCGGTCACGGCAGACGACCTTGGAGTGAGCGGAGCACTTGCGGTGCTGATGAAGGACGCGATCATGCCGAACCTCATGCAGACCCTTGAGGGGACTCCGGCCTTTGTTCACGCCGGACCGTTCGCCAACATCGCGCACGGCAACAGCTCGATCGTCGCCGACGAGATCGCGCTCAAGCTCGTCGGTTCAGACGGGTACGTACTCACAGAGTCCGGCTTTGGGGCCGACATCGGGATGGAGAAGTTCTTCGATATCAAGTGCCGGACGAGCGGCCTCGTTCCGGATTGCGTCGTTCTCGTTGCGACAATCCGCGCGTTAAAGATGCATGGAGGCGGTCCGAAGGTTGTCGCCGGAAGTTCGCTTGCGCGCGAGTATACCGCAGAGAACCTCGACCTGCTCGAAGCCGGCGCGGTGAACCTGCGCAAGCACGTCGAGAATGCCGCGTCTTTCGGAGTGCCGGTGGTCGTGGCGGTCAACCGTTTCCCTACGGACACCGATGCGGAGGTCGAGCTCGTCCGGCGCCTGGCTCAAGAGGCTGGTGCGCTCGATGCCGTTACGAGCGACCACTGGGCGAACGGCGGTGCCGGCGCGGTTGATCTCGGACGAGCGGTGATCGCCGCGTGCGAGCAACCGTCGGACTTCCGGTACCTCTATCCTCTTGAGATGACGATCAAAGAGAAGATCGAAACGATCGCCAAGCGCATGTACGGCGCGGCTGGTGTGGAGTACTCGTCCGAGGCCGAGGAGCAGATCGATCGCTACACACGCAGTGGTTTCGACCGGCTGCCGATCTGCATGGCGAAGACACACCTCAGTCTCAGTCACGACCCGGATCTGAAAGGCGCGCCGACCGGCTTCATCGTTCCCGTTCGCGAAGTTCGTGCGAGCGTTGGCGCCGGATTCCTATATCCGCTGCTCGGGACGATGAGCACGATGCCCGGCCTGCCTACGCGCCCGGCCTTCTATGACGTGGACCTCGACCCTGAGACGGGAAGGGTGGTCGGGTTGTTCTAGGTGATCATGGCCCGTCAGATACCGCAGCCCGCCAGGTTTTTTAATCGGCGAGGATTATGGAAGGCAGTGGGCTTCTAGTCGTCCTTGCGCCCGTCGGGGAAGCGTGTTCCTTTCACGACGCCGGGTTTTCCCATGACAAAATCATTCTCCATGTAGTGAATCACTTCGTCGGTTGTCAGTACCTTGGCGACGGTACTGTTGGCAACTCTCAGGGCTATTTCCTGGTTTGCCGTTGCCGTAGCGACGGCGTCGCCGACCAGAACGACATCGTATCCGCGAGAGCTGCCCGCATAAGTCGTACTGAGGATACATTCATCCGTCCAAAGTCCGACAATGACGATCGTATCGATACCCAGTGCTTTGAGCTTCTCATCCAGGTAAGATCGACCGTCTTCGGTAAAGGTCCAGAACATATCGAGGTGCTTACCCCGATAATACCAACCGTCTTTTCTATCCTGTTCCGCCGGAGCAATTTCAGATAAAGGTTTGATGCCGGGTGTGCCGGTGAAAACATACACGGCGTTTTCCGGGTCATCGGGGCGTAATCCCCTGGGTCCGTACCATCGATCCATCGCATTGGAAATGCTGTAGTCAAATCTACGGCTCCAAGCACTCCAGGCAATGCAGGCACTGAACGAACTTCGACGCTGAGATTCGTCTAAACTCATAAACTGCTGGTCAATTTGGCATATAATATATAAAAGGTATTATAAAAAATGATCTTCAGGAGACAGAGTTGAAACGTCGTTGCATCACTATCCTTTCACAGTTCTGCGTTGTTCTTCTTCCCCTTGCCGCCAACGGTGCCGGGGATCGCGAAGTGAAAAGCAGAGCTTTTGCCTGCAGGTCCTCACTGACTCGGAACCAGTGACTCCCTTTCCCATCAGGCTCCAGGACGGCCTGGAATGGTGTCCGGTTGATGGTTCCCTCCACCAGGGTTATTCCGCGGGAGGGCAGCTCCCGGCTGACGTTTTCCGGAAGGCGTATGATGTTCCACGACCCAATGGTTTCAAGCGGCGCCTCGAAACGGATCATCTAGGAACCTTGGGCTTGATAAAGATCTGGCAGCGATTAAGGGAATCGACATATCGGTCTGATATCAGTTCGAATCCGACTTTGCTGAAATGATTCGGGTAGGTACCTTGCCAGTTATCTGAGTCCTTGGGTCTTTGGAGAAAGAGGCTCCAAACAAAGGAGCTGTAACCGAATCGCGGACGGCTCCATTCCACAGATCTGAGTATCCGAAAAGTTTCGTTTATCATCGTGGTGAGAATTTCCTCAGGAAGATTTGTACAGGCAATGTTCAATCGCGCCTTTGCCCCACCTCGGTAGTAGGCCGGCACGTATCCGGTGATGCGAGCCAAGAGGTCATAGGCGGCCCCTCCGATGAATCCGTCGAAGCTAACCCGGGTTTCTGATCGGTCATTCATTAAGAAAAAAACCTTTCAAAATATGACTCATTTGCGGGCTTCGAAGATATCCGAAGGCGCCGTGAGGGTACCGTTTACCTTCGAGAACGTAATCGCTCCGGATCGATACATCACGAACACCGATACCCTTTTTGTTTTCTCCATAATCATCAGACAGAGATTGATCCAGTGCAACCTCATCATCCGGATCGGTGAGATTCAACCATTGAACACTGATGTTGTGAGGTGTGTGAGGCATGGTGATCTTCGGGTCTTGAGACTTCTGATCCTGAAAGATCCTCGATTTCACTAGAGGCAGTCCGAGAGGTGATCCGATCGATACCAATGTATGTATGGACAATTCCGACTCAAAACGATTCAGAACATCCAAAGCGATAATGGATCCCATGGAGTGTGCCACAAGCAGGATTTCTCTGTTCTGATACTTCTTCAATACGCGATACAGTCTGGATTGAATCATCTCTTTAGCGGATTCCCCATTTTGTTGAAGGGTTGTTTGGTCAACTGAGTAATAGGCATCGAGGTCGATAAAGAAATGACGGACCACCTTATCTGTTAACGATTTAAATCTCACGTCCATGTCCTTTGTGAGGAAGATATCGTCAAGATTGGCGTCAAGGTAACGAAACAGACGGCGTTTCAGGGGAAAACCTTTGAAGCCCTCCAGTTTTGAATCGATTTTGTGCCGTGAGAAACGGTACTTTAGAAGCTGTTTTATCTTCTGCCAGTTTCCTGATTCACCTTGATGAACGATATCCGCCCAATAAACTAATGAGATGGGCCTTCGCCGTAAACCGTCCTTCATGGCATATTTCCACCATGCTTTCAGAATTGACGGCGAAGGTTGTTTGCCCAGTCCGTGAATCGCAACGACAATCTTTTTCATTTCGTCTTTTGGTCCCTATACTTCAGTATGGCATAGGTTCAATCTCAACGCCTCAATTGAGACAATCGATAGAGGCATTGAAAAAACTTCGGACATGGAGGGTTAACAATGCTCATTCTCGGCATTATTCTCGGCATATTCAGTCTGATATTCATCATGCAGAATCTTGAGTCGGTCAGTTATGATTTCCTGGTCTGGACCTTGACTGCACCGCGATTCCTCGTATTTCTCATCATTCTCATCACCGGATTGATATTGGGATGGTCTTTTAAAGCATTTCGAAAAAAGAAAAAATAGATCATCCTTGATTATCGATTCTTTCAGCGTCGTCCACGTTGACGAAAACTGCCGACCAAGACCAAACCCGGGAAGCGGACCCCAATATTCTCTAAACTTATACTGTCATGAGTCCTTTCGCCCTTGCCGCTGATGCAATAGCCCTGATTCATCTGCTCTATGTGTCGTTTACCGTCGGTGGAACGGTATTGATTCTCGTCGGTACTCTGCTGAAATGGCCCTGGATTCGCCGCCGTACATTTCGATTCATACATCTGGGAGCTGTTCTGGTGGTGGCCGCCGAGTCTCTGCTGGGTATCTGGTGCCCCCTGACTGTCTGGGAATGGCAGCTCAGGGCTCGGGCCGGACAGCTGATTGAAACAGATGTGTCGTTTGTCGGACGTCTCATTCGGTCGATCATTTTTGTGGAGCTGCCGGATTGGGGATTCACTTTGCTGTATGCGGGATTCGGTGTTTTTGTGATTCTCGTCTTGGTTTTTATCCGACCCGAACAGCGAAAGCCAAATAAGGGTTCCACGGATAACGGAGAATCCCCATCATGAACACGGCACTCTCGGCAGCTACCTCTGGAATCCTCTCATACTTGCTGGGTTCTCTATCCCCGGCATACCTTTTCGGGCGGATTCTCCGGGGCATCGATATCCGCGAGGTGAACTACCGCAATGCCGGAACTCGTAATGTCAAGAAAACGCTGGGTCTCCAGCCGGCGATTGCGACAGCCGTCATCGATACCACAAAAGGAATCGGTGCCATGGTTTTTGCGGAACGAGTTCTGAATTTGACCGGCTGCATGTTGTTGATACCTGTCGTCGGCACCGTGGCAGGGCATATTTTCCCGTTCTACATAGGCTTCCGGGGTGGGCGCGGTACGGCAACGGCGATCGGGATGGTGCTGTTCATGATGGGACGGCAGCTTGTATCCGGGTCTTTTCCGGTGATTGTGTTCGGTGGACTGTTGGCTGTTTCCGGAATGATCTATCTTGCTTCCCGATCCGGTGATGCAACGGCCATTGCCGCCTTCGTTGCGATGCTTATCGCCGTACTCGCTGAGTTCGAACCCTTATCAACTCGAGTTGTCGCGGCTGTTCCGGTCGCTTTCATGCTCATTCACGCCATATTCAGGGGCGGCGAACTGGGGTTGTACATTCGACCGTCAGGCAAGGATTTTATCGGATGGCGGGTCTTTATGCGCCCGGCCGCTATTCTGTTCATTCCTCTGCACATCGTCATGCCTCCCGTTCTTTTTATCATACTGGTGAGCGTTCTCCCCGGGATTGCGCTGGTCCTCGATGTTCTCCGAATCGCCTCTCGGCGTCGGATGAACGGTGTCTACAAAGAGAAGGAATTTGAACGGATCTCGTCGATTACGTTCTTTCTTATTTCCGTATTGATGCTGTTTATCTTGTTTGAATCTCTTATTGCCGATCTGGCATTGGCATATCTCGTTTTCGGAGATCTTTCGGGGAAGCTCTTCGGTCTCCGATTCGGTAAAACCGTGATTGCAGCCGGGCGCACCGTCGAAGGGAGTGTGGGATTCCTAGTGGGTGCGCTGATCGCCGGTTATACGGTTTCAGTCATTTTCGGCGGTCCGGACCTCGTCTATATCTTGGTTGGAGCGGCAGCCGCGACTCTAATCGAATTGCTCACCATCGGCGTTGACGATAATCTCACTGTGGCCCTGGGTACGGCGGGAATCCTATATCTTCTTATTTGATTCTGCGTTTACTATTTTATTTTCAAATTGCGGCTATTCCTCCATTTCTGTCACCCAGAGTCTTACAATTATAAGAGGAGGTGTGGGTATGAAGGTGATTACCATTTCCCGGCTTCTGAGCAGCGGAGGCCAGACAATCGGCCGACATGTGGCGGATGAGTTGGGATACTCTTTCGTGACAAAAAAAACCATCGAAGAAGTCATGAAACAATATGGGATGGTGGAGTTCGGTGAAGTATACGAGTCTTCACCCGGGTTTTTGGATCGGATGGATAACTTCCAGGAAGACATGATAACCATGCTCCGAAAAGTCCTGCAGGCCATCGGAGTTGTGGGAAGTGCGGTGATTGTCGGAAGAGGAAGTTTTGCCGTTTTCCCGAATTACTCGGATGTGCTGAATGTCCGACTGTGGGCTCCCCTTGATGTCCGGGTGGACCGATTCATGAACAACCGGGATCTGACGGGCCGCAAGAAAGCGAAAGATATGGTGGTGAAGGCCGATAAGATTCGGAAAGGATTCGTCGAGCGATGGTTTCATGGGCATCCCGACAGGAGCAATGCATTCGATCTTGTCATCAACACGGCAAAAATCGCCCAGGAGAGCTCTGTTCGATTGATCGTGGATACGGCCCGGAATCAAAAAGATTTGGAGCTGAGAGAGTACAATACGCTGGAGTCGTTGACCGTGGATACGATTCTTCTGCAGACGGTCGAACAAGTACTCCAATCCGAGTCGTAATTCGACACTATCCTCAAGACTGCCCGCTGATACCGGCCGAACAGTTTGGCGATGCCCCTGTGGAATCGGTGGATGGATCCCACCGGATCGGCATACATCAGGACGCATTCCTTGTGAACGAAGTCCAAACCGGCTTCCCGGCAGAATTCAACGGCTTCGTCGGATTCCGAGCCCTGCTGCATCCAAATAAGGCGAATACCTTTTGCTTCAGCCGCTTTCACCAGGTCCAGTGTGGTTGACGGCTTCACGACGGTAATGAGCGCTTCGACATTTTCGGGCAGAGCCTCCACCGATGGGTAGCAAGGCAGGTCCATGAAACTTGTCATGTGGGGATTGACGGCAACCATATCCATACCCTTGCCGAGGAGTTCTTTATAAAGGGCAGAACCGAATTTGTCCTTCTTTCTGGAGACTCCGGCAACGGCGATACGCTTTGCACCGAGGATACGATCGACAACATCTCTTTTAGTCATTAATTTCTCCGATTACTCGAGTGTGGCTGATGCGGCCGTGTCGGCGTAATATGATTTGATATTTTGATATCGCAGGGTGAACACCAATGCCGGAGTCAGGATCAGAACAAGGATGGCGATGCTTTTACCGTGGGTCTTCACCTTTGCAGGAATATTTTCATTCGTATCTTTCACAAAAACAGCCCTGATGAAGCATGACAATCCGGCAAGAAAGAAACAATAGAACGTGGCGGCCGGAGCGAAAGTGCAGAGAGATGAGTATCCGATAAGATTGGGATAACTGGCACCCTCACGGGGTATGAGAGTCAGCAGACCTCCCAATGAGGCCAATACTGTGAATAATAACAGAAGACGATAGGACAGCCGGTGTATGACCCCCCCCTTGCTGCCGCGATTTTGGCAGACCCCATCGTCGATGCAAAGTAAGATGCTTTATTGTTAGGCTGACAATCAGTCCTTCCAGTCGACTTCTATAGCAAGATCGGGAATCTCTTTTTTCACAATTGCCGCCAGATTCAGAAGTTCCTTTTTGCAGCAGTCAACGGTTTTTTCGGCATTCAAACGCTCCACCAATTCATCGGCGAATTCACGTATTGTTATTTTTTTGTTCATCGGTGTGCTCCTGTCAGTTAATCATTATTCACACTCTTCGGATGTGCAAGTCTCCCAATTGACATTGTGTTTCAGAGAAGCTCTGCAAATCCCCTGCTGCCCAGTTCCCGGCGAATTTCATCGGGGGATCGCACATCCGGTGGGTTCAAGCACCCGCTTTCGCTGCTGCCGTCGGCGTCCTCCTCGTTCTTTTGCAGCAGAGTATCGAAATCAACTGAGATGTGAGAGGGTTCATTTCCTTCTGCCCAATAGTCCGGACGCTCCACGCTGCGGTCACCCGACAAGATAGACTTGAAACGTCTGTCGGCAAGACTCCAGGCCATGGGGTACACCCAATACGTTCCGGCCAGATTTCCCTTTATGATGTGGGATGCACCAAGGGGTGTTCTGCTGAAATCGCCGTCCGGATAGTGCTTCGATAGCCTGCGGGCAGCAAGGCTGCGAAGGCTGTTGACGTCGGGACTGCATTTGTAGATCTGCCGCTCGGTCTCCGCCACATACACCAGATCCTTGAGGAGTCTTCGGTCCGTATCGGGAAAATCACCGCGTCGGAGATACAGCATAGCGTTCTGCATTGCCAGGGCTTCAACTTCGTAGAACAGATTGTCTCCGGCCAGTTCCGGAGGGAAAGCATAATGTCCACGGTTATCCACAGATGCAAAGTGAAAGAGATGAGTGATTTCATGGTAGAACTGACCGAGAGACTCTCCGGAGAATCGGCGATTCCGGATAAAAGGCAGGTTCAGTCCCAGCTCATGTCCCCCTCCGGGACTGTATCCCAAAGCCCGCAAACCCGGCGGTCCCGGCGGGCATTCCGGGCCGGTCCGCAGAGTTAGAGAAACCCGGGGAATCTCAGAACGCGCAAAAACATGTGAGCAGAAGAAAACCAGTTCGGGTCCAGTGGAGAGTTCGATCTCTACAACCGGGGCCGTCGTATTGGACTCTGGTGTAAGTGATGACAAAGACTCATCCAACTCCGAAAGAGACTGAGCCAGATCCGGCCCGTAAGCCACGTTCTTCCAGGACCAGAAATCGTCAAATCCTTCTTTCCCGGCTGCGTCGTTTCGTGCCCGGATCAGATCCGCCAGGCCGGAGGTGATGAGCTCGTCGGTTTCCTTCAGAAGGGCTTTTCGGACTTCGGGGGTGTGGACATTGTTTTTCAGCATGCCGGAGAGTTCTCTGTAGGAAACTTTTTTTGAAGCGATCGTGGTTTGGAAATCGAAGCGGTGTCGGAGCAGATGGTCCTCATATTCATCATGTTCACCCACAGGAGATTTCCGAAAACGGCTGATGACCCGGTGATAGCTATTTTCCAGAGGACCCGGAGGTAAAGCCGCCTCCTGAAGCCGAAGCCATTTCTCCAGGAGATCGGATGTGTGACTATCCTCCTCTGCCGACCCCGACCATCCGGCGCGTGTGTAGTTCCTGTAAGCGGAAGCGATTTCTTCAGAATCCGGTTTCATTGGTATCAATAGTAACAGCCGAACGACAAATTGAGCATTGCATTGACACGAGGACTGATAAATTATATATATATCATATTGAATATAATCCGGATTAGCAATATGAACTGAATCGATGTATTCTTTTAAGAGGAAGACCAAAATGTTAACGACAACCAACACAGCAATAAATATCCGCTACAGCAATCTGGCCGAAGAATCCTGCTGCCTCTCCTGCGGTGGAGCGCTCAATCATGCCAAAGCCGCCCAGGGCGAAATCTGCGGCGATCTGGGAAGCGGCAGGGGCCTTGATGTCATCAGATTGGCTCAGACGGTCGGGAGCGGGGGGTATGCCTACGGCGTCGATATCTCTGAAGGGATGATTCAGAAAGCCCGGCGCAATATCGAAAAATTCGACATAAAGAACGCTTCCATCATTCAAAGCCATCTGGAGAAACTTCCATTTAAAACCGGAGAACTGGATTTGCTCATCTCCAACTGCACCATCAACCACGCCGCCGACAAGAACGCCGTCTGGAAGGAAATCCATCGATCTCTGAAAACCGGCGGAAGATTTGTTGTCAGCGATATTTATTCCCTGGAACCGGTCCCTGAAGAATATAGAACGGATCCCGAGGCCGTCGCCGAATGCTGGGCCGGCTCAGTCACCCGGGAGGAGTATCTGGAACAATTGAGTGCCGCAGGTTTTGACAACCTGGAAGTGATTGAAGAGAGCAGCCCTTACGATAAGGGAAAAATTCAATGTGTAAGCTGGACGATCAGGGCCTACAAGTCCTGATTGCCGGAAATATTTAAGAGGAGATGCTGTATATGAAGAAAAAAGGTATGAAAACCTTAATTCGAAAAAAACAGGCATCCGGTAAAAGCGTGGCTCAGTGCTGCGCAAAAATTTCCCCTGTCGTAGCCGGTTGCCACGACTGAGGAAAGCCCCGTTGGCCGGACCCTTCGGGGTCCGGTCATTTTCAAAAGGTAAATATTCATGACATTCATTAAATCCCGTCACAATATCTTTGGTCAACTGACCGACAGTGACGAGTACTACATCCTAAATCCCCTCAGCGGAGAAGCGGATATTCTGGATTCGGAAACAGCCAGAGAGTATCTGGATGATGAGTTCTCAGACCAGGATGAGTGGCTGGAAAAAGGCTACTTGATACGGTCTGTTGACCAGGAAGAACAGCGTTTCCGAAACGGATACATGGACTTCCTGGAGAAGCGGGATGAGTCTGAAGTGCAGATTTTCTGGGTGCCGACATATGCCTGCAACTTCGGCTGCACCTACTGCTACCAGGACCAGTACGCCCCGGCGCCCTCGGATAACGCACTGGCGATACAGGCCGCGTTTTTTGACTATGTCAGAACAGAGTTTGCCGGGCGCCGGAAATACATCACCGTCTTCGGAGGGGAGCCTCTGCTTCCCTCCCCGTCTCAGCGGGAGCTCCTGGAAAATCTGATAACCAGGGCCAACGATCAATCCCTGAGTCTGGCATTCGTGACGAACGGTTACAGCCTGATCGAATACCTCCCGCTGCTGAAAAAGGCCTCAATCAGAGAAATCCAGGTGACCTTGGACGGTATCGGGGCCACTCACGATCAAAGGCGACCTCTTAAGAACGGCGGAGAGACCTTCGGGAAAGTGGTGGAAGGCATTGATGCGGCCATTACCGCCGGTCTGACGGTCAATCTCAGAGTCGTTCTCGACAGGGACAACATGCCGGAACTCCCGGCAATCGCCGCTCTGGCACGGGAGCACGGGTGGCTGGATACGCCTTTGTTTAAGACACAGCTGGGGCGCAATTACGAACTTCACAGCTGCCAGAAAGATGCCGGCCGTCTCTACGATCGGGTCAGTATGTATCGGGATCTCTACAAACTCATCAAGGACGATCCGTCCCTTCTGGACTTCCACAAGCCGGCGTTTTCCCTGTCCAAATTCATCTGGGAAAATGGCGAGCTTCCAGAAGCTCTGTATGACAGCTGTCCGGGCTGCAAGACCGAATGGGCGTTTGACTACACCGGATCAATCTACAGCTGCACCGCCACCGTGGGGAAAACCGGCGAGGAACTCGGCAGTTTCTATCCCGAGGTGGACCGCAACGAAGAGCTGATAAAGA
>JARGFR010000064.1 GCA_029210985.1 Spirochaetaceae bacterium
CCAAGACGCCTTTCAGTCCCATGGCCTGAGCCATTTCCATCATTCGCCGCTTCTCCGGCTTCGCAACAAAAACGCCTCTCTCGTCATTCTCTCTCATACCCCGGACAAAGAGATACGCGGCCCCTCCGATATCCTCATCCCAATTCACGGCCATACCGGAAGACGTGGACAAGGCTCGGCAAAGGGAAAGGAGATAGAGTTCGTATTGGAGGTGATAATGATGCGACTCCATCGTTTCCCTCAGAACCCCTTGATCATAGGAGTCGGCCGAGAGGACTCCCGGCGGGACATTGGTCTTCCAATCGGCCACCCACCAGCGTCCGTCGATTCTAAACAGGAGATCGATGAAGCCTTTCAGAAATCCGCCGGAGATGCGGACATCTCCGGTTTCTTCCATGGCCAATCGGGCTTCCCGGGGTACGTTGATGAGAAACTCCACTTCCGCCCGCCTGTCCTGCGGAGGCAGGTCGCACAATCGGCCGACTCCCGGAATCGCTGAGCGTAGGGTCGACCGGATGAGGAGCTTGAGTGCGTCCCCACGGCTGCGGTACCAGTCCGGCGGATAGTAGCGTCGGGAAAGTGAGGAGAGAAGTTCTTCAACCCGAGGATCGGCAAGCCAGTCCTGTGTCGATAGGTCCCGGGCCAGAGAGAAGTCGCAGTCCTCAAGAACGGCGTGGATCAGAGTGCCGAAGAGAGCCCCGCGATCCGAACTCAAGGGAAGAGTCTCTTCGATCTCGTGGACCTGCATAAGAGCGAAACTGCCGTCGAGGTCTCTGTCTTCGGCTCCAAAAGCGGCGGCCCGGACCAGGGAGGTGTAGCTGCTCGTCACCGGATCCCGGTCGGCGGGAATGTCAGACGGCAGCTGCGCGACGGCCGGCTCGGGACCGACGGGCTCCCTCTGGGGCGGCAGAAGGGACATGTCTCCGACGGACATTCGAAAGAGGGAGAAATGTTTCGAGGTGAAGGCGGTCAGATCGGCCGACAGCTTTTCCCGGAAATCTTCGGCCTGTTTCAAGGACAATCTCTGGTGTGGAGGCAGAGCGGATTCCGCGTCCAACACTCCGTTAAGCAGGGACTCGATCTGAAGGACAGGGCCGCTCATAGGCCTGGGCAGCCACACTTTCACCGAAGCTCGGGTAAATGCCACGTACCAGAGCCGCTTATCCTCTTCCCACTCGTAGGCAAGGTGAGCCGGCCGGTTTCCATCCCGCAGGATGCGGTCCACGACGAGAGTCCCCTCATCATCGAACCTGAAATCCGGACGATCCCGCCGGGTACTCCTGCCGTCGAATCCCCCGTGAAGGAACACCAGGGGGAACTCCAGTCCTTTGGCGGCGTGCATGGTCATGACACGGACGGCCGGCGACTCGGTTTCGAGTCGCACCGCCTCCTCCCCGTCATCACTCTCCGGTTTTTCGGCGGATTCGGTCAGCCATGCGAGAATCGCACCGGGTTCTCTGATTCCTTCGGTTTGTTTCCTCTGAATCAGCTCGGTCAAGTGCCGCCAATCCTGCCAGGTTCGGATTCCCCCCGGTTCGGCCACGATCCGGAGGGGCCACGGCCGCTCCAGAAATCTTCCGACCTCGGACCTGCCGGCCTCGGCGGCCCAGCGGCCCACCTGGGGGGCAAATTCGAAGAAGGCCTCCAAAGCCTCGACCGCCCGCCCCTCGACGAAGGTTTCCCGCCATTCCAGGCCCTCCTCGATGAAGGCGTCCAAACGACCCTCGTTCTCGAAACGATACACCAGGTCCGGGGGAAGCTTGAAAAGTTCGCCGAGCAGCACGCCCTTCCATTCGGAAACGGCCCGGGTCCGGTCCATCGCCCGGATGAGATCGCAGAGAAGGGCAGCGGCCGGCTGGGCGAACACCGACCGGCTTCTATACCGGACCGCCGGAATGCCGGAATCCGCTAAACGGGCGAGAATATCCTCTTCGTCTCTGATCCACCGGACCAGCACCGCAATATCCGATGGGGATACCGGCCGGATCTCGCCGGAGGCCCCGCGCCATCCGGCTCCGTGACGAGAATCCAGTATGCGCCGGATCTCGGCAACATAGGATGCGGCGGCCAGATCTCCCGGCCGTCCTTCACCCGAAAGACTCACGAATTCGACGGGTATCTCACCGTCGGTCCAGAGAAGCACATCGCTTTCGGTTTTACCGCTGGTAACCGGAGAATATCCCACCGGAATTGCGCCCCCGGCACTCTTGCGGAACAAGGGACTGAACAGGATGTTGCAGGCCTCCACCAATAGCGGACGGGACCGGTAATTGGTATCCAGCTGGTAGACCTTCTCTTCATCAACAGCGGCGCTCGCCGCCCTGTACGCCTGGAGTCCGGTACCTCTGAATCCGTATATGTTCTGTTTGGGATCTCCGATGAGAACCAGTAAGTGTTTTATTCCGCCGAAGAGGGAATGAAAGAGATGCCATTGCCGGGGATCGGTATCCTGAAATTCGTCGATGAGGGCCGCATCGTAGCGGCGGCGAAGCAGAGACAGCAGAGGAGATTTCGGCTTATCCAGTGCATCGGAAACCCTCCGAATCAAATCCGAATAGGCCCAGGATCCGCCCGCGTCCTTGAGCTCCTCAACCCTTTTTCCCACTTCGCGGGAAGCAATATCATAGAAAGAACACCACATGTAGCGTTCCACCAGGGAGACAACCGGTTTTTTCGGATCCGAACTTCGTTCAATGTAGGGTTGCATTTCGCCGACCAGAGCCCGAACAGCGGCTGTCAGCTCAGCCGCTTCGGTGTCTGCCTCCCCGGGAAATCCCGCGGCCAGGAGTTCCAGGAAATGCTGCGTCGCCCCTTCTCCGGATGGATCTCCGAATAGAGATTCCGATAGTTCCAGTATACCCGCCTGTCCGCGGCATGAGTTCATATGGGCCCGTATCTTGGCCAGGCTGTCGCTTCTTTTGGTCTTACCCACCGCCGACTTGACGGCCGCCTTCAGCTCGGCGTCGCTCCAGTCTGCGGACAGCAGGTTTTCTGCCGCCCGGTTCAGCGGACTGCCGCTCCTCCGGGATGAGGTCAGGAACGACGCGAACTCGTCGGAATCGTATTGTGTCGGCAGAACCTTCGACCCTGTGGGGATATCGTCCCGGGTAATCTCCCGGGCGATGGACGCAATCAGAGCCTCAATGGAACCGGCGGCCCGGTAGGCGGACCTGAGGAGCTGCGGATCCATGTCCCTGTCTGAAACTCCGGCGAGCCACCTCCTGGCCTCGGAGAGCTCCAGTGCGCCGCCGGGGTCCAGTTCCTGACGAAACGGGGCGGCGCTTTCGAAGGGCCAAGTCGAAAGAACCATCTGACAGAAACCGTGGATGGTGTAGATTGACGCACGATCGAATCCGGAAAGAGCCGTCTTATACCGCATCCGTTCGTCCGGGTCACATTCGGCATCCCGGGCCCGGAGGGTCAGCAGGGAACGAATACGTTCTTTCATTTCAGCTGCGGCCCGGTTCGTGAAGGTGACCACGAGAATCCGCTGAATATCGACGGGATCCTGGGCTCGTCCCACCAGACGGGCCGCCATTCTCTCCAGGGCGTAGGTCTTACCGGTGCCCGCCGAGGCTTCCAGGAGCATGGTTCCGTCCAGAGATGTGCGATCCGGATCGTAGGCATTTCCCCGGCTCATAGAAGCCCCCCGTTCTTGTACAGACGAATCCAGGCGTCATATAAGCCGCGATCCGAGAAGTCCGGCGTTCCCAGATAACTGCGTCGATACCGGCAGTCTCTGAGTCTGGAGAAGTCGGCAAAGGTATTTCCGAGAATCCCCAACCACTCAGAGGCGGCGGCCCGGGCGAAATGGGAGTCGATATCCTCCTTTTTCTCCCGAGCGGCCAATGCGTCTCCGAGTTCCGGATAGAGGATAAGAGGGCGGGAGCAGCCGTCCCGATAGATTTTCACCAGGTGATTGAGAATCCGGCGTGGTTCGGATATGAGCACTTTTTCACCGCCCTCTCCCCCCGGCACGAATTGAGGCTGAAAATAGTAACGTCGGGCTTTCTGATCACGCCCGCTGAGTCGGAAAATCCGGACTTCCCGGGGAGCCTCATCCCCGAGAACCGCACCCAGCAGAAGAGCCGCCGTCCAGCTTTCAATCCGATGGATGCTCCGCACCGTCTTGCCGGAAACGAACTCAAGGAGTGTCCAGACGCCCTTGTCTTCTCCATCCTCTCTTCGCAGAAATCTCAAGCCGCCGACATCCCCGGTGATACGCAGAGGCACGCATCCCGGAGGGGAAACCAGCGGCGAAGGTGCGGTGCGGATGCCCGGATCTGTTTCCCCGTCCCTCTCCGCGTCCGCCGGCCCGGTGGTAAAGCGACAGGTGAAGGGTTCTCCCAAATCCAAACCCTCGGATTCCAGCCTCTCCAGCTGATCGGAGAGAGACGCGGCGTCCTTGAGCCATGACTGGATCTGAAGTCTGGACGCGGGGGTGTCGGATACCGCCCCCTGGAGGGTCAACCGTTCCCGGAAAGCGGCAACAAGATCTTCGGGGTGCCGGAGCAGTTCGGGCTGCTCGATGATGGTCCGATTCCTCCAGTTCCACCAATCCAGATAGTCGGCTTCAAGGACATCCTCTTCATCGAGACCGGCGTCTTCCCATAACACCGGGATTCCAAGTCGACGCCGATAGAAGTACTCCACGGGATTTTTCAGAAATCGTACCAACTGATGCCAGTCGACGGTTTCCTCATCCCCCGGCGGCAGGGGGAACCATGAAGAATCGGTCGCCGACGGGCCGGCTCGACGGGAGCGAGCCAATTCAAACGCCTCATGAGACGATGTGGAAATCGGGCCCGAACCGCTCAGTGCCGCCGCGTCGAACGGCACAAGGGGATGCCGGAGTATAAGACCTTCGGAGCCGCTTCCCAGGTGCTCCAGGAGTTCGGTGATCGGAGCGGCCGGGGCATGACGCTCCCCCCGCTCAGGGTCACGGCCCGCATAGAAAATCGACAGATGTTCCGAGGCGGAAAAAATCGTCTCCAGGAATGCGAATCGGTCCACCGCTTCTCGGGAGAGGTCAATAAAACCGGAGGCCTGTTCTCTCAGATCAAAACCGGTCAGGTATTCCCGACCGGGCCACGCGCCCTCGTTCATTCCCAGTAGATAGATACGCCGGAACGGAATGGCCCGCATCGGCTTCAGGGACGCGCAGGTGACGCCTCTGGCCAGATAGCGCCCTTTTCTGCCCCCGGACGGAGAGGTCATTTCCGTCATCAGCGGACCGAAGGCACTCCAAGGCAGGCCGGGATCCTGGAAATCGGCCAAATCCCCGACATCGTCGCAGAGAGCGGTGAGATCCCGGAAAGCTCCTTTGATCCTGAGTCTGTCGGATTCATCCTCCTCCCCGGCCTCGCCCCGACGCGGTACGATCCAGCGCTCCACCAGGGATTCCCAGAGAAGGGTCCAGTCCCGAACTCCCATGGACCTGGAATCCAGGTTCCGGAAATCTTCATCCAGGGATCGGATCACGTACATCAGAAGGCCGGAATCGTCCGCGGCCGAGTCGCCGGAATGGTCGGCGGGAAGAATGGAATCGTCATCCCCTTCTTCGAAATAGTAGCCGGCAAGAAGCCGCTTGAAGGCGTATTCCCAGGATCCGGTCCGCGAATCGGCGGCGCCGGACCCGGAACGATGTTCGGCATCCACGCCCCAGCGCACATTCAGATTTTCGGTTATTCTTTGCCAGGATTCGGCAAGCTCGGGTCGTACGGAAGTCGGAGCGAAGCAGGGGTTCTCAAAGAGCTCCACCAGGGTTTGACGGCCGAAACGCGAGCCGGGCAAATCCATAAGCGAACGGAACGCCGACGGATAGGGTGCCTCGGATCTCACCGGGAGGTCGGAGAGGTTGTACGGCAGGTGGTCGCGGCGGTTTTCTCTGCTTGATCCCCTGGAGGGAAAGACGGACTCGATGTAAGGAGCGTACCGGCCGATGTCCGGAGCCAGAACGCCGATTTGCGTCGGCGCCAGGGTCTCATCATCCCTGAGGGCTTCAAGAATACGGTCCTTGAGCACCTCCACTTCCCGGCGAATACCAGTGACGTCGTGGATGACCAGACTTCCGTCGTAACCGGGTATCCCGTCCATCGGTTCATCCTTCGCCAAGGAAGAACGGAGGCGATCCAGAGTCATCGTGTCGGAACCGGACTCTTCAGGATTCTCCAGGACCCATTTGATGCGATCGGGCTTTAATGTTTTCATCAGGTCCTTAAAACCGGCCGAAAGTCTGCCGTTA
This sequence comes from Spirochaetaceae bacterium, assembly GCA_029210985.1. Lineage (GTDB taxonomy): Bacteria > Spirochaetota > Spirochaetia > DSM-2461 > DSM-2461 > UBA2779. The sequence goes on from JARGFR010000064.1 coordinate 6,245, forward strand.
TTCCGGAGAAAGGGCCGGTCGACCTCGTTATTCTCCGAAACACCTGCGGAATAGACTCGACTCGGCGTGAGGAGAAAATGGTACACCTCCAGATCTTCGGCGAGATGCCGAAAGAACCGAAGACCGGTCTCACCGAGAAACATGGATCCGAAGAGAATCACACGGCCGACAGGACCGTCATAGGATTCACCGGCCTCCATCACCTTCGAGAGAACCCGACTCAGATGGATATATGGAGATTCTTCATGAAAAATTCTCCGCCAGAGTCTTCGCTGCCAAGCTTCTGATGCGGCGTCGCTATGCCCCAGGCCTTCCCAGGGGGCATTCCGTTCCCAAGATTCCACCAGAGGAAGGCAATTCATCCCGTAGTGATAGAAGATGCCCGCTGCGGCATTTGAAAGCTGCCACAGGCGTTCGTCGGGACTCGTGCCAAGGTAATCCCGTATCGGTCGGAACACGTCCTCGGCCCCCTTCAGGGCTTCCTCAAGGGCCTTGTAGACCGTCAGCTTCATTCCGTCCATGAACAGAAGGCCTCGGGAGGATTCACCGTCCGAATCCAACAGCCGCCGGGCCGTCGGGTAGCCCTGGGCAAAACGACGCAGGGCCATCTCCGGCATGAGAATGCGGGAACCCATCACGGCTCCCCGCTTTCCCGCCAGGTAACGGTTCAGCCATTCACCGAGACCGGAGTTCTGCACCACGGTATGAACAGGCACGGAAAGAGGGTCGTCCTGGAGAAAAAGATCGGAGTAGATTTCGGGAAAGGACTCCAGCCTGGTGGATTGATAGACAAAATACCCGCTCATGAACCCATCATAGCGCGTATTTGCTATACTGATTTTATGTTTTCCGTCGAGATGACCGTACGAGACTATGAATGCGATCAGCAGGGCATCGTCAACAACGCAGTATACCTGAACTATCTCCAGCACGCACGACACGAATTTGGGCGCTCGGTCGGTCTGGATTGGCTCGAATTGACCGCCCGGGGGGTCAACCTGGTTCTCCGTAGGGCCGAACTGGACTATTTTCAGTCACTCCGGCCGGGGGACAGGGTGCGAATCACCGCCAGGCCGTTTCGAAAAGGCAAATTCCGGTTCTATTTCGAACAGGAAATATTGCTGCTGCCGGATGAAATCCCTGCGGTAAAAGCCCTGATGACCGCAGCATGCGTTATCGACGGTAAACCGGCCGCACCGGCGGAATTAGACCGATGGTTCGGGCCGGTAAGCTGATTCGTTCATCGATTTCTGACAATTCCGTAATCAAACAGGAACGGTGAACTAACATTGTAACAGCCATGGCGAACCCGGATTTCCAGAAAAAGGAACACCGCCTTTCAACACACCTGTCCAACGCAAGAGAGATTCCTTTCGACAGGAACGATCGATGGGTGATTTTCAGTGATCTTCACATGGGCAACGGCAGCCGCCGGGATGATTTTGTCGAAAACTCCGGAATGCTTCACACGGTTTTATCCGAGTATTACCATCCGAAAGATTTTCGTTTGGTTCTCAACGGAGATGTCGAAGAGCTGCACAAATTCACCTGGCGTCAAATTCGTTCCTCATGGGCTGAAACCTATGAAATCTTTGATGCTTTTTCGGATAAGGGCCGACTGATAAAAACCGTGGGCAACCATGATTCCAGGCTCATCATGGACCTCAAAGATCATTATCCCTACACTATGGATACGGTAATCGGGATTACCGGTCTGGACTTCCCCATCCTGATCTACCACGGCCATCAGGTTTCGGCGTTCTACGAAAAATTCAACGACATCAGCCGAATCGGCATTCGGTATTTCGCCACGCCCTTGGGCATCATGAACTTTTCGGTCGCCCATGACAGCCGTAAACGCCATCACCTGGAACATCGTATCTACAATTATTCCCGGCAGGAACGCATCGTTTCCATCATCGGTCATACCCATCGCCCTCTGTTTGAGTCCCTCACGAAGGCGGACACCCTGAGGTTTCGCATTGAGTATCTGCTGAATCGTTATCGCAATGCTTCAGAGAATGACCGGGTTGAAATCAGAACGGAAATTGACGGGCTTCGGGAGGATCTGATCTCCTGGCGGGCCAGGAAGCGCCGCCCCGATCTCCAAAGCGGCATATACGCGGAAGACGACGTTCCTATTCCCTGCGTTTTCAATTCCGGTACCGTAATCGGCAAGCGGGGTATGACGTGTATTGAGATAAAAAGGGGCAAGATCAGGCTCGTACATTGGTTCGATGATCGGATTGGAGATGAGTATTTCGACAGGGAAAACAAGGACATTAAGACCCTAAGGGGCGGTCATATACATCGCCTTGAGCTCAGAAGGGCCCCTTTGGACTATGTAATGGACAGTCTTCGGCTTCTGACCTAAGCCGGCATGCGGACCGGAAGGTTTTTCAGAGCTTCAATTTTCTCTGGGATTGTTCGGTACCAGGTAAACCGTGTTCGTCTGGTCGGCTGCGCCGATGAATTTTCAATAACGAAAGACATAATCATACCGGCCGTCCGTTCCGTATCATCATCATATCGGAACGTCTCAAATCCCCTGGCGGCATGCGGATAATCTTGAATTCCAACCAAAAAACGGTGCAAATCCTTTTCCAGAGTTCGGAATCGGCCGCGATCTCCCCGTCCGGAGAGTTTCAGCATCCGTGCATTCAGTCGCTGTTCGAATTGACCCCTCTGTGGAATGGCCAGAACCGGCTTTCCCAGGAATAAGGACTCGGAAATCAGCTGATGACCCGCAGGTGCGATGACGCCGCGGCATCCTGCCAAGGCTTGAGTAAAATCTTCCTCGGAGTTCGGGAAGACTCGAAATTGAACATCGGTAAAACGACTCAGTGCTTTCCGCATACGCACTCTGGATGAATCCTTGACGTAAACGAGGAAGTAGTCGCCGGAGGAAACTTGGGCCTCGCGAATTTCCTTGCGAAGGATTGGTCCGACATCACCGCGATAAAACGAACAGATAATCGTTTTATGAGCCGGAGGCATCATGAGAGCGGCTACGGATCGCGCCACCCATGCACCCGGTGATAAGGATAGAAACTTCAAGATGACCCCTGGATGATTAAGATTCAATACAGGGACATCACATATCGCCGCGGCCCAGGAGGCATATGGTTCAAAATCACTGATCAACGCCGAAATTTCGGAACGGCGAATCTGTTCCGCAAGGCCCGAAATATCCCGGTTTAGCGTTTTCACACACTTGAGGGTTTTCAGCAGAGTCCCGACATAATCAATTCCATGCCCGTTATTCACGAAATTCAGCGCGGGTACCGTGATGATGGCCGGATTTGTTATATGTTTTCTGATGAAGGCTTGAACCGTTTCGGGACAGAAATAGACGATCTCGTATCGATTTTTGAGTATTTGTGAGAGTGCGACGACTCGTGCGGCGTGTCCTCTGCCTTCACCGGCCAGGGAGAATCCAATTCTTTTCATCCTTAAAAAATCATACATTTGCGTAACTATCACGTTATGAAGAGGTTAGTTTGGTATAAAAGAACGGAAATGATTCATTGTTTACTCATGCAATCTTGACGGATGATTGAGTCAGACCCATATACTTCGTTCTATCAATAGAAACACCGGGGGGGGGGTTGATGAACATGAGCATCACCGTGTTGGGTACCGACTATGAAGGTTTGGTGATTTCCGTCGGACTTGCCGCCATGGGTCATAAAGTTACTGCAATCAATACAGATATCAATCGGGTAAGACGACTTCAGCGGGGGATGAGTGTCAAAGAAGATACCGAACTCACCCGAACAATGAAACTGGTGTTGAGGGAAGGCCTCCTGAAATTTTCCTCCGAACCGGAAACCCCTCTTGCCGAAGCGGATGCCGTGATCATTTCCGGCATGACCGGATCCGATGCGGAAAACCTGACGGAACGGACCGCAATCCTGAGAATCGCCGAATGTCTGTCAGGGGCAATTGCGTCATTCTCCACAGTTCTCGTCACCGCCGGTGTGCCTGCAGGGAGTTGTCGAATACTCCAAGACTGGCTGAATGATGCAATACATACCGGAGCCGCTCATGTCGTGACATACCCTGTGTTCTTCTCCAAGCCGGATGGTCTTCATCAATTCTTGAACCCCGACAGAATCGTTCTTGGTTATGAGAATGAGCATTCCAGGCGCACCATCGATGAAATATTTGCGAACATCCTAATGAACGATCCGCCGGTTTGTCATGTTTCCTGGGAAGCGGCTGAGATGATGCGTGCGGAGTTCGGCGTCATCGCCGTATCCGTTCCCGCGGAAGAAAAGGTCTACGGCCATTTAAGCCGGGTTTCATAGCCATTAGAACAAATCAATACGAGTTATCCACAGGTTTTACACATCCCCGGCTGTGTTTTTTTGGCCCATAGAGCATCTTACTCGGCAATATTTTCCGTCTACCGGGGAATGAAATCCGGCAATTTACACGGGATATTCCGGAAAATCAACAAAATTTACCAGGTTTTTGGTTCAATAAATGCCGCCGATGCCGGCTGAAAGATAAATTGACCGACAATCAAGATTTGGAATTTTCATTTATCCCCAGGAATTCCCGGGTTATCCCCAGGTTATCCACAAGATGATGCAGTCGCGTTCAGTCTTGGGCAACGTCTACAGGCGATCCCCATTCCGTCAACCGGCCGGCAATGAAGTCCACAACCTGCAGATGTTCCTTCCTGCCTCTTCCTTCCGGTTTGATTGGATGCCCAAATTGAATGTTGACCGATCGATCGAAATTGAGCGGACCGAACTCTTTGACTTTCTTGCCGACCCCCCAAAAATCCGTTCTCAAGGCGACGGGAACCACCGGAACATCGGCCTTGATGGCCAGCTTTACCGCCAAACTGTTGAACCGAGCTGAAGAAAAGACGTCTTGCCGGGTACCTTCGGGGAAGAGGATGACGGAGATACCCTGCGAAAGGAGCTTCTCTCCAACCTTGAGCACCTGCATGAGATCTTGCCCCGGATGTTTTCTTTCCACCGGAATCGCATTGAGACGCTTGAGAATCTGGCCGAAGAACGGCATTTTTATCAGGCTTTCTTTGACAACGAAGGTCATGGGAAGACGGGAAGCCACGAGGCCCGGAAGAGCGTTCACCTCAAGTGTTCCCATGTGGTTGCAGGCGAAGACATACGGCCCCTCTGATGCAGGGTAGCGATCCAAACCCTCGAAAGTCAGATGAGCGCCCTGATTCTCCACGATCCGCATCACACGCAGCGCCTGCAGCTTGACAGCTTTCTGCGGATCCCTTGTATAGAGGAATTTCACCCCGGACCAGAGAACCAGAAGGATATATCTCGCATAGAACCAGAACGGACCCTTGAAGAGACGCCGAGAGGAAAACCGCCGATATCGTTTAGCGGGAGTTTCATAACGTTCTCCGGAAATGTCGGGCAGGTACACATTTTCCTCCTAGCTGCCGAGGCCAAGGGAACCTTGGCTTCCTTTGGGTTCATCCCGGGCGCCCTTCTCCCATGAGGCTTCTTCCGAGGCGGGCATATCGTTATAAGCCAGCCTCAAATCCTTAAGCGAAATCACCGTTCGAAGTGAGTCCGGAACCGAAGACAGGCGATTCATTGACAAATCCAGGATGCGCAGCTCCTGAAGCCGGTGCCAGTCTTTCGGCAATTCCGTCAGTGCGTTGGCCCTGAGGTTGAGGATTCTGAGTCTTTTAAGTCTACCTAAGTTCTCCGGCAGTCTTTCCAGTCTATTATTGGACAGATTCAGAGCCGACAGTTTCCGCAGCGTCAATATCGAATCAGGAAATTTTGAAAGCCGATTGAAGGCCAAATCCAGGATGCGCAGATTCTTTGCTTTGCCGAGATCCTCAGGAAGCCTGGAAATTCCGATTCCCCGGATCACCAGGGCTTCAAGCCTGGGAAGGGAAAAAACACCGTTCGGAAGGCGGAACTTGCCCCCCATATCCCGTCTTAAAAATCTCACTCTGGTAACTCGGTGTTTCAGAATAAAATCATCCGGTGAGCGGCCGAGTATTTCATACATTGCATAGAGGAGAGAGCTGCTCCCCGAATCATCGGCGAAGAAACCTGAAGGCAGCAGGTAGCCCTTTGTATCGATTCGGCATCCTCGAAAAAATTCCTCGCAGAGCTCTTCGAAATTTTCTTTTTTAGCCAAACCGGTAATAAGGACATCGATTTCACCATACTCTGATGTCATGAAGGTGTAACGCAGCCTGTCGATAAGATCTCGACGACCGGAAGGGGAAATCATGATGCGCCTCGAGCGCTCATTATAACCGAGTTCACCTCGGGGTTGTTATCCCAATTCCCAAGGATCCCGTTCCATCTCTTCGTCTTCTTGACGATACTGCTTCTCCCAGGCCTCACTATCCAAATCGTCATAGGAATCCCCCCAATCCTCTTCGTTGAAAAAGGGATCGTCCCGACGTTCCTGGTCGTGTTCCAGGGATTCCAGATCCTCGAGAGAAATGATCTTGTCTTCATCCTCTTCGTCTTCGAAAGAGGTGTCCCAGTCGGACATGGCGGCCTCCGTTTTTACAAATATAATCTGCCGATTCAACCTGTACCAGAGCCTGAGGGCTAAAGTGCAAAACATACCGGTGAAAGAACCCGACATTTATAAACCGAATTGGAAAAACGTCCGATGATCTTCTTAAGTAGAGGGAGGACAGCCATGACCCGTTATGAACGCATACGACAGGAAATCGTCGCCATCGAGCGTGAGATCGCCTCACTTCGTCATGCAGTGAGAGACGACAAGGAAAGAGAGTCATTCCACCGAATCTGTATCAGGAATGAAGAAATCAGAGACAATTTCAGCGGTGTAAGACGCGCAATCTAATCCAATTCCACCGAATTACCGCCTCCGAGTGTATCGACCGCCCGCCCCAGATCGGCGAGAACCGGAGACAGTTTCTCCGCAGGAGGCGCGGTGTAGACAAGCGAATCCGCCAGCCCTTCGGCTCGAGCCCAGTCATCCCACCGCCCCGCAATTCCATTAATGTCCGCAGGAGTTCCGACCAAACGGAACAGATCGTTTCGAGCCAGGTCCATCCAGGATCTTAAGTCTGCAGGATTGGGCCAGGCTCCCAGAAGAATCTGCCTCGGCCAGCGAAGCGTCAGCGTTATATGAAAGAAAAAGGAAGACTCACCCATCTCCTTCAAAGCCCTTCGATAATCGAGCTCAAGGCCCAGCGCCCCCGCCATCAGTCGATCCGCATTCTCGAAAGCTCGTAAAAAAAGATCGATGGACGGCAGCATACGCTCCCGTTCCTCCTCTCCTTCAGGGAAAGTGAATCTGATTCTGTATGAAATTTCCTGTGTCATGGCGCGTCTTTCATTCTGCCCCCGGCCATGTCAACGTGACAAGTACGGCGGCATGAAAAAGGGCTGTCACAAACGAATGAGACAGCCCCTAGGTTCAGCCGGGAATTTTTACTTTTGTTAAACTTCTGCGATAAGCAATGATTTGGGGTCGAGTTTCAGGGGTAGATCCTCGGCATTCACCGTATCGTGGTCCTTTACCAAGTAGAGGTGCAGGTAATCTTTCTCCGCTTTGAGGGTTACAATGACATCAAGATACTCTAAGAAAGGAACAAGATTGGTGGGCATACCGTCTTCGTTGAGTATGGGTCCGTCAATATTTTCACGGTGATAATCGTCCGAGAACCAGAGTTCTACATTTTTGGCGACCGCGAACTCCTTGAACAAGGAGATATCCTCGATCGACGCCTTGGTGAAGTCCAATCCGTCTACCACGACAACGTCGGTGGAAATCTGTCCGTTGTCCATCATAGCCGTCACACTGGCAATCACCTGCTTGACGTTGGTGCCCTGCTGGCTGAAGTTCATAATAACGCGGTTGTGAACGATTTCATCATGAACGTCCATCGCATCTTCAAGATTTCTCTTCAGGCTGATTTCCTTGAAGATATCCTCATACCAGCTGATGATATGATCCACCTTTTTAGCATAAGACACATGGATGACATGTTTGTCGGCCATCAGTTTATCGGTGGCGATATGAACCAGACATGCCGTCTTGCCTATACCTCGGCGGGAAGCGACGACACCGATATTGCCGGCTCCCAGGCCTCCGTTTATGGATTTATCAAGTTTCCGAAGCGGACTCTTATTAATCAATTCATTTTTAACCATAATACCCCTCTACTTGCCGGCTTTCTTCTCTTCCTCAGCCTTCTTAATCAGCTCCTCGCTGATTGACTGAGGAACCTTTGCGAACTTAGCGAACTCCATCGTGAATTCTGCCTTTCCCTGAGTGGACGAGCGGAGGGTTGTCGAATAACCGAACATCTCGCTCAACGGCACTTCAGCTTCCACGGAGCAGTTAACACCCTCTTCCTGAGAAGCAATTATCATACCTCGTCGTTGGTTGATACTGCCGAAAATATTGCCCTGGAATTCATTCGGTCCTTCGACAACAACCTTCATGATAGGTTCGAGGATGATGGGGTCCGCCTTCTTATAAGCTTCACGGAATCCCATAAGGGCTGCTGTCTGGAAGGCCTGGTCTGAAGAGTCGACGGCATGGGCAGAACCGTCTACAACGGTCATTTTCACATTCACAACAGGGAAGCCAAGAAGAGATCCTTTCTGCATGGCTGTCTGAAAACCCTTGTCACAGGAAGGAATATACTCGGTGGGTATGTTTCCACCTTTAACCAGATTCTCAAAGATGTAGTTCTCATCATCATCCGGAATGGGTTCCATAATTCCGTTGATTTTCGCGTACTGACCGCTTCCACCGGTCTGCTTCTTATGAGTGTAATCCCATTCAACCCTCTTGCTGATAGCTTCACGATAGGCCACCTGCGGTGCTCCCGTATCCACTTCGGCTTGATATTCCCGGCGCATACGTTCGACATACACCTCAAGATGCAGCTCTCCCATACCTTGAATGATGGTGTCGTTGGTTTCCGGATCCACATACGTACGGAAGGTGGGATCTTCTTTTGTAAAGCGATTGAGAGCCTTGGCCATCTTATCGGACGCCGATTTGTCCTTGGGCTTTACGGAAAGCGATATGACCGGATTGGGAACAAACATTGACGTCATGGACAGGTTCAAATCGCCGCCGCAGAAGGTGTCTCCCGAAGCACAGTCAATGCCGAAAAGGGCGACGATATCGCCTGTACCGGCTTCGCTGATGTCTTCCATAGAGTTTGCATGCATTCGCACCAAACGCCCAACCTTGAATTTCCGCTGGTTGCGAACGTTGAAGAGTTCAGACCCTTTCTTCACCATACCCTGATAAATTCTGATATAGGTCAGCTGCCCGTATTGTCCATCCTCCAGCTTGAAGGCCAGAGCGACCGGGGGCTTGGACGGATCGGAGGGGAGAATGACTTCTTTTTCGTCGTCGCCGAGATCCAGAGCCTTGTTCTCGATGTCAGGGGGAGAGGGAAGATACCGCATAACGGCATCAAGAAGAGGTTGAACACCTTTATTCTTATAGGCGCTTCCCACATAGACAGGCACGAGTTCGTTGGTCAGAGTACCGGTGCGAATGGCTTTATGGAGGAGATCCAAAGGAACCTCCGCGCCTTCCATCACCAACTCCATCAATTCGTCGTCGAACATGGAGACGGCTTCGAGCATAATTTCCCGCTTCTCCCGGGCTTCCGCTACCAGATCCGCCGGTATGTCGGCCTCTCTCACCGCATAAGTTTCGTCGCCGTCAAAATACAGAGCTTTCATGGTCACCAGATCAACAACACCTTCATGCTTGTCTTCAAGACCGATGGGAACCTGCATCATAACCGAATTCAGTCCGAGTTTTTCCTCGAGCTGGTCGCGAACCTTATAGGGATTGGCGCCGGTTCGGTCGGTTTTATTGATAAAGGCCACACGGGGTACACCGTATCTCTTCAACTGACGGTCGACCGTTATGGA
>JARGFR010000065.1 GCA_029210985.1 Spirochaetaceae bacterium
CTATGGTCTCTGCGTGGCTACTGACCAGAGCGCGTGTTCCGGTGACGCTGGCGGGGCTGCTCACCCGAATAACCGAGTCCAGGCTGATGATCCTGCTGATGTGCAATCTCCTTCTGTTCCTTGTGGGATTTGTTATGGACCTGACGCCGGCCATTTTGATTCTGGCCCCCATCCTGACACCGGTGATGACACAAATTGGGATCGATCCTGTCTATTTCGGCGTCATTCTCTGCATCAATCTCGGTATCGGTCTGCTGACACCGCCTGTGGGCACAGTCCTCTATGTGGCATCGGGAGTCGCATCGGTTAAGATGGAAGCGCTGGTGAAGTCGTTAATGCCGTTTCTCGGGACGCTTCTTCTAGTACTGCTCCTGCTGATCTTCGTGCCCAACCTGGTGATGTTCATACCGAATCTTTTCTACTGATAACCCGAGAACGGAGTTCAAGCGGGGCGAACAGCCCAGCAGCGATATAGGATCGTTTCCGGGTCTGTGATAGGGTTCCCCGGCGGGAGATCCAGTGAGCATTAGACGCCGTATATATAGATCCTACATCGTCCTCATTTTTGTTGTCCTGATCTATCTCTGCCTCTATCTGCTGATGAGTACGTTCATGCTGCGGATAGAGCGGGAAAACAACCGGATTCTGGAAGTGAAGAATCTCTGGGGCGAAATGCTGGTGAATATGAATGAATCGATCAGCAACTGGAACGACGGTCAGACCTATGGAAATTTCTATGCCAATGTCCATCGTTTTGACGAGCAGCTGGACGAACTGACAGAACAGGTTGGGCTGGTCTACCGATACCGGGGTCGGGCAAATGCCTATATAGAAGACCTGTATAATGTGTGGAGACTCGCCCGCATCATTGTCGAACGAATTGGCGAAATCCGAACCAGTACCGGGTTTCTGGAAGCGGAGCAGCGCCTTATTGATGAACCTGGGCTGCAGAGAGTCTACCATGTTTATCTCGATCTTGCCGAAGAAGACGACGAATCTCTCCGTATCCAGGCCGAAGCGCTGAAAGAGTATATCGGCGCCGTTGAGTTCTTCCCCATTTACAGCAGTACGGCCAACTATCATTTTTCGGTAATTCAGGGCCTCATGGAAAGCGCCTATGCGCGTCTGAGGGTTCTCAACAATATTATCAGCGTCATGTTCTTCGTGATATTTGTCTTGAGCTACATCGCCGTATCGGGTCATTTCACCGATTCCCTCGCCGGTCCGATCATCCAGCTCAGCAGTAAACTCAATGCGTTCATCGGAAAAAGCGGCGCTGCCGATACCACACCAAAAGGCGACGAACTGGCCACCCTGGAACAATCGGTGGCGGATCTGATTAATCACTACACCTATCTGTCTCGTCTCGCTATGCGTCTGGCCCGCGGGCATATTGAAACTTCCCTCCTGGATCTGCCGCGAAAAGGCATTGTCGGAAATGCATTGAGGGAAATCGCCGGATATTTGGGAGAGCTCCGAACCGCCGCCACATGGATACACGAAGGCAAGTACGGTCTGATGGTGGAAGAGCAGTCCGAGCAGGACGTACTGGCCCGCAGCTTCAATATTATGTCCACTACTATCGCCGAAAAAATCAACACCCTGACGAATATCTTCGAGTCGATAGACGAGGGAATAGTACTTATCGAGATCGGCGGCACTATCCTCGAGGCGAACCGCCGTTTCCTCAACCTTCTGGGCGAAGATGATTGGCAATCTCTGGACTATCGGGACGTGCTTGAACGTTTTGAATCCGATGAGGGCAGCATACTCCAGATGATTGAAACAGGGCGAGAGCTGGTTGACATGCAGTGCAATCTTCACGGCAGCGAAGATGATACTATTCCAGTGAAACTGAACAGCCGAATGGTAGAAACCCCCCAGGAATTACGCCAGGAGATTATTATCCTCGTATCCAATGAATCGGTTCGGGTTCGTATGCGCCGGGAACAGGAACGACTGAAAGCTCAGGCGGTGGAAGCCGAGCTGAGGGCTCTTCGAGCCCAGATCAATCCCCATTTCCTATTCAATACACTCAACACCATTGCCTACCTGGTTGATACCGATGCATCCAAAGCGGTGGAAACCATCGAAAAGCTGGCTGAGGTTTTCCGCTACACACTCCTATCGACGAAGCATCAGACGGTGAGCCTTATTGAGGAGATGAGATATATCCAGGAACTGATGTCCATTGAGGCCATTCGCTACGGATCACGGCTCACCGTCGAATTTGATATCGATCCGGAAGTGGAAGATTGGGAAATTCCGCCGATGGTGGTTCAGCCAATCGTGGAAAACAGTATTAAACACGGTGTGGATTCGGATGGCTTCATCCATATCGCCCTCCGGGCAGGGGTGGACGACGGCGTCCTGGTTTTGCAGGTGGTGGATGGCGGAGAAAGAATTGTCGATGTCGGTAATCTGCTGGATTCCGGAAGAACAGGTCTCACCAATATCAACCAGCGACTGAAAACCATCTATCAGACAGAGCTGATATTCAAAGCTGGAGAAACGGGAGGACTTCAAGTGGAGATGCGAATACCGAAGGAAGGAGCACGGGCATGATCCGTACCGTCATCGCCGACGACGAGCAGCCGGCCCGTTCCCGTATGGTAAAGTTCCTGAGGGATTATCCCGATTTCACTGTTGAAGCACTGACGGAAACCGGCGAGGAGACTGCACGCGAGGTCAATAGACTCAGGCCGGACGTGCTGTTCCTGGATATCCAGATGCCGAAAGGGAGTGGTTTTGATGCCCTTCTTCAGATGGATCATAAACCGATTATCATTTTCACCACAGCGTATGACGAATATGCGATTGACGCCTTCGAGGTTCATGCCGTCGACTACCTTCTCAAACCGTTCAGCAAGGTTCGTTTCAGCCGTACGGTCGCTCAAATCAGGAAGCTGCTGGAAAACCCGGCGGACCATGGGCATCGCGTTGACGCGGCAATTGAGAATATTCTTGATGCCGAGGATTTCCTGACCCGGATCAGCATAAAGAAGGGGCATGTATACACCGTCGTTTCGGTGGACGCAATCGACTGTATCAAAACCCAGGACGGGCTGGTTTTTGTGCAGATAACCAACGCGGAGTATCAGACCGACATCACTCTCAGTCAGTTTGAAAAACGACTGGACCCCCGGCGCTTCATGCGCATACACCGGAAAGCGATTGTGAATCTGGAAAAAATAGAGGAAGTGGTGCCCTGGGGGCAAGGCCGGTATGCAGTCCGCCTTCAGAGCGGATCCCGTCTGCACATCAGCCGGGATAAGATCAAGAAATTCCGCAAAGTCGTCGGCCTTAAGGTGTAGTGCATCGTCAGACGGTGGCTTTCGTGGCGCCTGTCGATATGCCGCCGTCGATCAGCACACACTGGCCGGTCATATACCGGCTGGATTCGGAGGCGAGGAACACCAAGGCACCATCAAGATCGCGGGGCTCACCGGGACGATGGAGCGGAATGCGATCTTCGATATACTCCACCCACCGGGGATTCTCGTACAGAGCTTCAGTCTGGCGGGTTCGAAACCACCCGGGTGCGAGGCAGTTCACGGTAATGCCATGCCGTCCCCAATCATCCGCCAGACTCATCGTCATCTGGCGGATACCTCCGCGGCTTGCACAATAGGGCGCAATCCCGGCGTAGCCAAAAACACTGGTAACCGATCCGATATTGATGATGCGCCCATATCCCTCCCGAATCATCGACTTTGCCACCGCCTGGGCAACAAAGAACGGTCCGCGGAGATTTGTGTCCAGAACGGTATTCCAGTCTTCCCAAGTTACCTCTTCCGAAGGCTTTCGAATATTACATCCGGCGTTGTTCACCAGAATGTCCAACCTGCCGAACCGGTCGATCGCTTTTTCCGCCATGGCGGTAATACTCAACGGATCTCGGACATCAAGCTCCACGGGGAACACCTCGCAGCCGTAAGGAACCAGTTCCTGTTCAAACCCCTCCAGCCGGCTTTTGTTCCGGCTGGTGATAACGAGATTCGCTCCGGCGGAAGCCAGGGCCCTGGCGAAATACTGCCCCAAACCCCGGCTGGCGCCGGTGACGACGGCCGTTCGCCCAGTCAGGTCAAAGAGTGAAGTATTCATACCGAACCTCCCGTCGGATCGAGGATAACCTTCCACAGATCGCCGCCGCCGGAGGCCAACTCCCGAAACCAGCGGTCGGCTTCCTCCAACGGTGCGACTCGTGAGATCAGTGATTTGACATCGATCTGGCCCGATTCCATCATTCGGATGCATGCCGGATATTCGCCGGAGGAAGCGTTGGAACCCTGGATTCGCAGCTGACGACTCACAACCATCTGCAGCGGCAAGCCGACTTCCGGAGTAAGATTGCCGATAATGGTGGCGGTCCCGCCGCGACGGAGTGCGTTAATCGAAGAACGGACTGTATCGGCCAGACCGACGGCGTCAAATGATACATCCGCTCCCTTGGAACCGTTCATGCGGGAAATCGCATCTTCCGGATCGGCGTGACGGGAATCGACCGTGCGCCAAGCGCCCATTTGTTCGGCTTTCTTCAGCCTTCTCGGATCGATATCGACGACGATTACCCGACTGCAGCCGGCATGCAGGAGAACCTGAAGCGTCATTAGTCCGATGACTCCGGCGCCAATAACCAATGCCGTATCGGCCAGAGCAACCGGTGTAATAGAAACCGCATGAACAGCAACGGACAGCGGCTCGATCATCGCCGCTTCGGCAAATGATAAACCCAACGGAATTTTGTAGAGGATGTGCGACGGTAGTGCAGCGAACTCCGCAAAAGTGCCTTGCCGGCTGTATTCGTCGCAGGCGACACCCAGAACCTGCCGATTCTCACAGAAATTCACATCTCCGTTCCGGCACGCTCTGCAAGTTCCGCAGTATATTGTGGAATCAAAGGTGACATGGTCACCGGGAAGATACCCGGCCACATTCACACCGACAGCCTCAATCGTCCCGCTCGCTTCATGGCCCATCACCAGCGGGGGGATGCGCCGTCCCGTACTCCCGTCCAGTCCATGAACATCGCTGCCGCAAATACCCGTCGCCCGGATTCTCACCAGAACCTCATCGGGCCCGTACTCGGGAACGGGGATCTCCCGCAATTCCAGGACGTTGTATTCCGGCATCATCACCGCTTTCATTTCAGTCCCGCCTTGTTGACGGCATGAACCGGCATCCTTCCATCCAGGAAATCGACAATTGCATCCGCCGACATCTTCCTCATGCCGAGAATTCCCCGGTCGGTGTCTGATCCCACATGCGGACTGACAGCCAGATTCAACCCCGGGGAGAGTAGCAGATCGGAATGATTCCATATCTCATCAATCCCGTAACCATACAAACGGCCTTCACGGACGGCCCGGTATGCAGCGGCGTTGTCCACCAAGTGCCCTCTGGCGCAATTGACCAGAACCGTATTGGCATTCATTAAATCAATCATATCCGAGTTGATGATTTGCACGGTTCCCGAAGCATGAACGGTGATGAAATCCGCCAGGCGGCACAGACTCTTCACATCGGTATACTCCGCACCGCACTGCTCCGCCCAATCCCGATCTGGGTACGGGTCGGAGGCGATCAGTTTCATGTTGAATCCCGATAGAAGCCGGGCGACGGATTTACCGATACTTCCGGTGCCGATGATGCCCAGAGTACCATTCGAGACATCAAGACGAGAGCGTCCGGTTTTACCCAGCCCCCTGCCCGCCCGGTTATGGTGTACAGTCCGCCGGCCGGCGACATCAAGGAGTGTGGACACCGCCCATTCGGCAGTTGGTACGGCGTTGGCGGCCGGCGTGTTGGTGAGAAGGATTCCGGCGTCCGCCGCCGTTTCGGCATCGATATTGCTTGTGCCGGCTCCATAGCGGGCGATGATTTCCAACTCGCCGCCGAATCGGCGGCCTACCTGCCGAAGAACCTTGTTCGGCCATGGTTCCAGATCGGCAATCACCGCTACCGCTCCCTGTATTTCCTGAACGGAAATCGGTTCACCGGAATCCCGATCGCAGTGTAGAACGAGGTCCAAGCCATGACGATCGGCAGCAGCCTTCAGATTGGTCAAGGGTTCAAGCTCTTTCTCGGGATGCGTCAGAAGTTCACTCAAAAAGCTGGTGGCAAATACAATAATTTTTTTTGACATACAAGTACCTATGTGCCGATTATCCTGGATGCTGAACTACGACGGCGCGAGAAAAAAAGCTTCAACGGGATCTATGCCAATTGAACGACAATATATGCGGTTGAAACGAGGCCGGATGTGAACCCCCGCGGCGGCATCACCGGTCCAACGGACAACAAGAGATACGCCATAAATGGTTAATGGAGAAATCGATCACCCACCTGTTATAGAAGATTTGTGGAGATTATGGACCTGAAAGCCCCCATCCGGATAAAGTCAAGCCATGGAAATCCTTTTAGCCACCGGCAATGCCCATAAGAAAGAAGAGCTCGAACGCATTCTTGCACCGCATCGCATTCTCATACCGTCGGATATCCGAGTCGAGTTCGATCCCGACGAAACCGGCGATACATACCTGGAGAACGCCTTGATCAAAGCACGGGCACTCTTTGAGTCTTCCGGCGGCCGGCCCGTCCTGGCAGACGACTCTGGACTGTCGGTCCCTGCGATGAAGGGGGCACCGGGAGTTTACTCGGCACGCTACGGAAGTGACGAAGCCGGCCGGGAACTGGAATCAAGGGAACGCAACGCCCTGCTGATCGAGAAGATGCAGGGATTCGAAGGTTCCCGCCGACAGGCATTCTTTGTCTGCTGCATGGTCCTGATAATCGATGAGTATCGGGTTTTCACGGCTCAGGAAACTTTTAACGGGTACATCACCGACGAGCCTTCCGGCCGTGGGGGATTCGGCTACGATCCGATCTTCTTCATCCCGGAACTCCAAAAAACGGTCGCGGAACTCGATGCCGGGGAAAAAGATCGCATATCCCATCGCGGCCGGGCGGGATTGAGGATCAGAGCCTTAATTGACAATCTGGATGCGGTTCAATGAGTGGAGAGATCCTTGATCTGATCGATGAGAACGACCAGGTAGTCGGCCGGGCGTCCAGGTCCGAGGTTCACGGCAATCCCGCCCTCCTCCACCGCGTGGTTCATGTCCTGGTATTCGATTTCGGGGGGCGTGTTTTTCTTCAGAAGCGCAGCGAGGACAAGGATGTTCAACCGGGAAAATGGGACACCTCCGTGGGCGGCCATGTGGACGCCGAAGAATCCAGGAAGACGGCGGTTCGCCGGGAGCTCCGGGAGGAACTGGGCATTCCGCCGGAGGGCCGCCCCGCTCCGAGTCTCACCTTCCTCCATGCCTACCGGCACGAGAACGACTACGAGTCCGAATTGGTCACCACATGGATGTGCCGCTGGGACGGTCCCTTCCATCTTCAGGAAAGCGAGATTTCCGACGGGCGATTCTGGAGTGCGTCGGAGATTGAATCCCGGCTTGAACTCAAAGGCGAGGAGTCACCTTTTACTCCCAACTTTACTGATGAATGGAGACGCTGGCACCGCGCCGGGTGTCCGCGGCCGGAGTAATTCTTAACTGGGAAGAGCGGCGTCGGCTGCGCTGGAGGACGCCCTCGTCAGGCACGAGTACGTGGTTCCTCGGGCGCCCTCCGCTAAGCCGACGCCGCTCTTCCCGTCTCGCTCACCCCTCGTCAGCGCCCTCGGCGGAGGGGATAGAGCAGCGATTCCAGACCGTTGACTTTAATTTCGCATATCGCGGCCATCTGCTCTCCCAGTTTTCCCTTGGGAAAACCCTTCTGCTTGAACCAGAGAACGTATCTCTCGGGCAGATCAACCAGATACCGCCCGGCATATTTCCCGAAGGGCATCCTGGCGTTGGCCAGTTCGAGCAGCGCCTCAGCCTCGTTTGGAAAATCAGGAATCATGAGTGTTTCCGCCGTCCAAAAGGCACCGCGTGGCATCCAGATCGGCTTTGATCCGGTCTCTGTTTCGACTCGGCCCCAGCACATTATCGGCATCGATGCCGCCGAAGTCGGCCACAAGCTTCCTCACCCGGGGACCGCAGAACGCCCCCTGACAGGCGCCCATCCCCGCCCGAGTGCGTCTCTTCACCCCATCGGTGGAGCGCAGCGGAATGCCCCTCTCCAGGGCATCCCGAACCGTCGCTTCACTCACCTGTTCGCATCGGCAGACGATGCGCTCCGGATCGCCTTCGGGGAGCTGCGCCCTCTTGGCGGCCTGAGCCGGGGGACCGAGGGGAGCCGGACGCGTCGGTGCCCGTCGCAGCGGCTGGAAATCGGGTCGCTTCCTGAGACTCAAACCGGCCTCGCCGAGAAGGCGAACCGCTTCCAGGGCCAAGGCCGGGGACGCGGTGAGACCCGGTGACTCGATGCCGGCCATGTGCAGCATCCCCGGAATGGTCTCAGACCATTCGATGATGAAATCCCCCCGGTCCGCGGCGGGGCGGGTTCCGGAAAACACCCGGATGGCCTGTTTGACATCGAAGTCTTTCACGCTTCGCCGGGCGGTTCGGATGATGCGGGCCAAGGATTCCGGATCGGTGCCGGTATCCGATTGATCCTGGATTTCCTGGGCATCAGGGCCCAGCATCAGATTGCCCCAGGTGGTGGGGGTCACCAGGATGCCTTTACCGTTTTCATTTGGCGGCTGAAAGACGACGGTGTCCAGTCCCTCGGCGGTTCCCCGGCGAAGAAGGATGTACTGTCCCTTCCGGGGCTTCATTCGAAACGGCGGACTCCCGGCCAATGCCGCCACCCCTTCGGCGCCGACTCCCGCGGCATTCACCAGAATTCTTGTGGAATACTCGCGCCCTCCGGCTTCAAGGGCAATCCGTTCCCCGATATGCGAGAGGGCGGTGACGGGACTCTCCAGGCGCAGCCGGGCTCCATTGACTATGGCATTTTCCATCATGGCGATGGCGTATTCATAGGGACTGACGATGCCCGCTCCGGCGCAGAACAGGCCCCCGTGGACTTCCGCAGGATTGAGCCTGGGTATTCGCCGCAAGGTTTCGTCCCGGCTGCAGAGTTCCAAATCATCCACGCCGTTCGATACGCCGTTGGCGTACAACCTCTCCAGAGCAGCCTCGTCTCCCTCGGAAAAACAGAGCACCACCGAACCGGTGGCCCGATAGGGAAAATCCAGTTCGGCGGCCAGACGGGGAAACATGCGGTTACCCGGACGGCAGAACTCGGCCTTCCGGGTTCCGGCCTTGGCCGCGTATCCGCCGTGTACGATGCCGGAATTCGCCCGGGTGGCGCCGGCGGCGACGTCGTCTGAGGCTTCCAGAACGAGTACGTCCAGTTGATAGCGTGTCAGTTCCCGGGCCAGCGCGGTACCCACCGCCCCGGCCCCGATTATGGTGACGTCAAAGGTTTCTTGAGTCATGCTCCCGCTCTTTCCAGTCCGGCCTTTCCATATAACTCAAGACACTACAGGGCATGGCCGCTCCGTGCTACCCCTTTATTCGATAAGGAATTCGGATTCTGAAATCCGAATCGCCTTCAGCGCCGGGCCGATAGTCCGCCTCTCCGCCATGAGCCTCTGTCGGAGCCTCCTCCTCTTCATTCTCTTCTTGCCCCGGCCGCCTCGGCATCACTATCTTTGTGAGTAAAATCTGAGCCGGCCGATGCGGCCGCGCACTCATATCAAGGAATCATCATGAGCAAAGCCCATACACATACCGTTCCCGCCAGATCCGAGGTGGCCCAAGAGGATACCTGGGATCTCTCCGATCTATTTAGCGACGACGAGGCATGGAAAGCCGGATTGGCGGAACTGGAGGCCGGAATACCGAAAGTGGTGGAATTCAAGGGCACTTTAGGCGAATCGGCCGAGAAGCTGGCCGAGGCGCTGAAGTACACCGTGAAGGAACTTGGTTTACTGGATGAACGGCTGGGGTACTACGTAATGCTCCGACAATCCGAAGACGTCGGTGACGGTAATGTTCAGGGCCTCAACGGGCGCTACATGGCCGTGGCCACCAGGATGGCCGCCGCCGCCAGTTGGATGGATCCGGAGATCCAGTCCATTCCCGATGATGTGATGGCGACTTTCCTGAAATCCGATCTTCTCTCGGAATTCCGAATATTCCTCTCCAAGCTCCTGCGTTTCAAACCCCACGTTCTCAGCGAAAAAGAAGAATCCCTCCTGGCCAAACAGATTGAATCGGCCCAGACGCCCCGGAAGGTTTTCGGCGCCCTCACCGACGCGGATATGGAGTTCGGCACGGTGAAAACCGACGATGGGGAGATTCCCCTCACCCAAAGTTCCTATTCGGCCCTGCTGCTGAATAAAAACCGGGCCGTCAGGGAAGAGGCTTATCGGAAATTCTACGGGGTCTTCGATTCCCATAAGAATACCCTGGCCCAGCTCTATTCGGGCAGCGTCCTTCGGGATAAATACATCGCTGAGGTGAGGGGCTACAAATCGGCCAGGTCCAAGGCACTCTTCCCCGACAAGATGCCCGAGGCGGTGTATGACAACCTGGTTTCCTCAGTGCGGGCCAACCTCCCGGCCCTCCATGACTACTATCGTCTGCGCGCCGAGAGGCTCGGTGTTTCCGGTGATTTGAAGCCCTGGGACGTGTATGCCTCTCTGGTGAACCTCGCCGATGTCCGGCACAGCTGGGACGAGGCGGTATCGGTGGTCTGCGACTCACTCTCTCCCCTGGGTGAAGAATACGTCGAGACACTCCGAACGGGACTGCGGGAACGCTGGGCCGATCGATATGAGAACAAAGGCAAGAGATCCGGAGCGTTCAGTGCCGGCTCTTACGTGGGCAATCCCTACATCCTGATGAATTTCAAACCCAATGTGCTCAGGGACGTGTTCACCCTGGCACACGAGGGCGGGCATTCCATGCACACCTGGTACAGCGTGCGAAACAATCCCTACCCGCATTACAACTACACGATATTCGAAGCCGAAGTCGCCTCGACATTCAACGAACAGCTGCTGGCCGAAACCTTAATGAAGCGCACTGACGACAAAGCCGTAAAGGCCTATCTGGTGGGTAAACAGATCGACGATGTCATCGCCACCATCTATAGACAGACCATGTTCGCCGAGTTCGAGCGGGACACCCACATCATGGCCGAAGCCGGGGAACCCCTGACGGTGGATACCCTTCGGGCAAAATACAGGGAACTTCTCGAGGCCTATTTCGGTCCGGAGATGAATCTGGAAGAGGTGAGTGACCTTGAGGGTTTGAGAATTCCCCATTTCTATCGGGCGTTCTACGTCTACAAGTACGCCACAGGACTCTCGGCCGCCATGGCCCTCTCCCAGCGGGTACTTAAAGGCGGAGCCTCGGAGCGCCGCGATTATCTGGCGTTCCTCAAATCCGGCGGCTCCCGCTATCCACTGGAGTCCCTGAAACTGGCAGGAGTGGACATGACCGGCCCTGAACCGGTGGACGCGGCACTCGGCAAGTTTGCCGGCCTGGTGAGGCTGTTCAGAGAGCTGACCGGCTGAAAGTCACGCCGGCTGATTGTCGGCGCTGATACCCCCGGCTTCCACGGCGGCGCCTGCTGCGGCGGCTGCCGGTGCATATTCCTCAGATATCCCCGGCTTCCACGGCGGCACCCACCGCGGTGGCAAACGCCGCGTTCGGCGCGATTCGGAAATCCAGACCGACCAACTGGGACAGCCGCTTGAACACCTCGGCCGAGGCCGGGAATGAGGCGAGTTTGCCCACCAGCACCACCGTGTCTTTGCCGGTGGATTTTGCCGCGCCGCTGGCAATCATGCCCACGGTCTGGCAGACCAGATTCACCACGGCCATGGCCAGGTCGTCATCGGTGGCATCATCGGACATCTTGGCGAAATTCGCCGCCGTCATTTCGGGCGGCAGACCCGGTATGTCCTGAGTGGCGATATCACCGACGCTGAGGTCCACCTTGTCCAGTCGGCCGTTGGCGGCCTTCCGGGCGATCAGTTCGATATCGGACACGTTGAAGAGCGCCTTGGAGAGACCGATCAGGGTTCCCCCGCCGACTCCCGAACCGCCCCAATGCTCAATACGGCCTTCATCCACTTCAACGATGGCCGTGCCGGTTCCCAGGCTAGCCACCACGGCGCGGCTCACCCCGGAGAGATACACCCCCCCCCGGCCGATGGCTCGAAACTCATCCACCCTGACGATGGGAAGACCCAGGAGCTGATCCCCGATACCCCCGGAACCCACGCCGGTCACCGCCAGGGTGGAGATGTCCGACAGGCTTTTCCCGGTTTCGGCCAGAAAACGTCCCAAGGCCCCGGCCGCCGACGAAACCGGGTCGCTGGCCCGGACCGTGAGGGGAGAAAAAAGGCGGTCATCCTCAAAACCCACGATATCCGTGGTGGTGCCGCCGATGTCGATTCCAATAATCATATCAACTCGAAGGATAGCGTTTTTTTTCCGCCGGGGACAGCACAGCCCTCCTTAAAAAGAGATTTGCGTCCAGTCCACCGGTACGTAAACCATGTCGGCCAAAGATTCCATGCCTTCATCGTCATGGTAAAGCAGGGGCGCTTGTTCATAAAGGATGTCCCCTCCGCTGCGCTTGGCCCGAACCGCCTTATGATGATTCGCTGCTAAGTCAACAAAACCCGTCTCATCTTCCAGATGAATACGGCCGTTGCAGAGGCAGAAGTAGGTGGTGTCCGAGTCTTCCACCCGGGTGTAGTACAGCGTTCCTCTCACCGCGGCGATGGTGGTGGGCGTTTCCATCATCCAGGGCTTTCTTCGGGAAAGGATAGGGGCCTTGGACTGCACCACGGCAACCCCGCCGGTTTCCAGGTTCATCGTCCGCCTCTCCGAATCGATAACAAGCCGGGCATTCTCCGAAGCCCGGAGAATGCGGTATTCACCGAATTCAATTTCCGCCAGGCCCCCCTCACCGACAAACACCACATCCCCGTCCATGACGCTTTCTCCGATTGAGGCCGTTTGGTCATTCAAACTGACCGGGCCTTCCAGATAGACGATTTCACCCACTTCGGAGGGTGCCCCCGAGAATCGGCTCAGAATGCCGTCACGCTCAGCGTCGTCACGCTCAGCGTCGTCGCGTTCCGCGCCTCCCGCGGAATCGGCCGACGACAGAGAATTCAGCCCCAGCCGATCGGCGATATTCCCCAGAGGCCCGCAGGAGCTGAAAAACAGTGTGGACACCAGGCCGGCCGCCATAAGCGCCGCAGGAATGAATCGAAATCGGGTCATCTTGGTCATGGAAATCCCCTTCGGATTCCAGAATACCTGAAATTGATCCGGATTTCACTTCCGGAGGTCAATTCAGCCCCGCATACGCCCCTTCCCGTCCCCCACACCTGCCGATAGAATGTTCTGGCCATGCTGGATTTGAAATTCATTAAAGAAAACGCCCAGGCCGTGAAGGCCAACATCGAGAATCGTTTCATGAAGGCCGACGTCGACGAGGTGCTTCGCCTGTACGACCGCCGGAACGCGCTGATGACCGAAACCGACGAGCTTCGCCGCCGACGGAACGAGAACGCCCAGTCTATGAAAGGCAAACTCGACCCCGAAGTCCGTCAGAAGCTCATCGCCGAGGGCAAATCCATCAAAGAGGCCATCGCCGCCAAGGAAGCCGAGGAGACTCAAGCCAAAGCCGATCTGGAAGCCGCCGCCTCCCTGATTCCCAACATGGCCCATCCCGACGCCCCCATCGGCCGGGAAGATAAAGACAACACCGAAGTGGCCCGGCACGGCGAGCCCTCATCCTTCGACTTTACCCCCAAAGACCATACCGAACTGGCCGAAGAGCTGGACTTGATTGATTTCGAGGCCGGCGCCAAAGTCTCGGGCAGCAAGTTCTACTTCCTTAAAAATGAAGCGGTGCTGCTGGAACTGGCCCTCACTCGATACGCCCTTGACATCCTGCGCAAACACGGCTTCACCCTCACCATCACCCCGGACATCGCCCGGAACGAAATCGCCGAAGGCATCGGATTCAACCCCCGGGGCGCCGAGTCCAACATCTACGCCCTGGAAGGCACCGACACCTGCCTGGTAGGCACGGCGGAAATCACCCTGGGGGGCTACCACGCCGGGGACATCATCAACCTGGATGAGGGACCCATCCTCATGGCCGGACTATCCCACTGCTTCCGCCGGGAAGCCGGTGCCGCGGGTCAATATTCCAAGGGCCTCTATCGGGTCCACCAATTCTCCAAAGTGGAGATGTTCGTCTACTGCAAGGCCGAGGAATCCGACGCCCTTCTGGAGAGGCTCCGGGACATCGAAGTGGAAATCTTCGAAGGCCTGGGCATTCCATTTCGAATCGTGGACACCTGCACCGGCGATCTGGGCGCACCGGCCTACCGGAAATACGACCTGGAAGCCTGGATGCCCGGCCGAGGCGAGGGCGGAGACTGGGGTGAGGTGACCTCCACATCAAACTGCACCGACTACCAGGCCCGGCGTCTGGGCATCCGTTATAAAGAAGACGGGAAAACCCGCCACGCCCACACCCTCAACGGAACCGCCATCGCCATCTCCCGTGGTCTCATCGCCGTTCTGGAGAACGGTCAGCGCGCCGACGGATCTGTGGCCCTGCCCGAAGCCTTGGTTCCCTACTGCGGATTTTCGGAAATTCCGGCCGGGAAGTGACCTCCGGGGGCGCCCTAGGAGGATGCCTTTGGCTTTCGATTTCACCAGACTCACCTCCCTGGAAGCCGGCTCTCCGAAAACGGGCTCCCCGCAATCCTCCACCCCCATCATCATCGCCGAAATCGGCACCGCTCACGCCGGAGATCTGATCCGGGGACTGGAGCTCATCGATGCCGCCGCCGACGCCGGGGCCGACATCGTCAAAACCCAGGTGGTCTTCGCCCGGGAAATCCTTCCCCCCGAAGCGGGCCTGGTTCCCCTGCCCGGCGGCCCGACTCCCCTCTATGAGGTTTTCGGTTCCCTGGAAAGGCCTCCGGAATTCTACGCCGCTCTGGCCCAGCGGGCCGAAGAGCGGGGCATCGGTTTTTTGGCCAGCCCCTTCGGGGAGAAGAGCGTCGCTCTTCTGGAAGACATCGGCGTGAAGGCCTGGAAAATCGCCTCACCGGAACTCAACCATGAGCCCCTGCTGGAACGGGTGGCCGCCACAGGCCTGCCCATCATCCTGAGCACCGGAGTGAGCCGCTCCGAGGATATCCGGCGGGCGCTGGACGTGATAGATTCGGCCCGGCCGGAAGCGGCCGCCGGCCGGGCCCCGGTGATGCTCCTTCACTGCCTCACCAACTATCCGGCTCCCGAAAACGAGGCCAACATTCGCCTTATCCCCGCCCTGGCCGCCGCCTACCGGCGCCCGGTTGGACTCTCGGATCACAGCCTCAATCCGGTTCTCATCCCCGCCCTGGCCGCCGCCCTGGGTGCGGCGGCCGTGGAAAAGCACATCACCCTGAACCGGGACGCCGGAGGCCTGGATGATCCGGTGGCCCTGACGCCCGGAGATTTCGGCCGGATGACGTCGGCCGTCAGGCGTTACGGGAGACCGGCGGCGGGTAATACAGGCGAGGGTTCAGATTCGGATCTCTTCCACGCCGCCGTCGCGGAGCTCTCGGAAGAATTCGGCCGAGATCGGGTGGACGCCTGTTTGGGTGACGGCGTCAAGCGCCTGGCTCCCTCCGAAGAGGCCCACTACGGCCGGACCAACCGATCAATCCATGCCGTGGGTCCCATGACCGCCGGGACCGTCATCTCCGATGAAAACACCGCCCTGCTGCGCACCGAGAAAGTCCTCAGACCCGGAATCGCTCCTCGAGACCGCGAGCGGGCCTACGGGCGCCGCCTGATTCGGGACATCGCCTCGGGGGACGGGATTCAATGGGAGGATCTGGAATCCGATGAAAGGCGATGATGCACCGGGACGCAGCCGCCCCGCGGACACCAGA
>JARGFR010000066.1 GCA_029210985.1 Spirochaetaceae bacterium
GACCGTATCGATCTTCTGCAACCGGATTTTTAGGCTGTCGTCTTTTTCTATGTCGAATCCGTTGACGATTTCGTTGTTGGCCATTATTCACCTTGCACTTTATGAATCCTGTATTATTGTAGGTAACGCCAGATTTTTTGTCAAACTGAGTTTCGGATTGCGTTATCTTTTCATGGCGGCCACTTACGAGAATGAAAAACTCATCCTTGATGAAGTTGATACCAACCTGTTGGAACTGTATCATTGATTGCGGGGGTTATCTATGAAGAAGGCGCCATTCCTGTTCTTATTGTTCATTTCGTCCCTGGGATGGGGTCAAACCTTCGACTCTGTCGTTGATTTTGAGATGGAACTTTCCACACTCTCCGATCCGACGGTCGCCGCGAGGGCGATCGAGGAAGGCAAGATTGTGATCCTTGAGGGCTTGATGGGCGATGCGGTTATCCGGGGAAGCGGTGCCCAGACTCAAGTTTGGGTGTCCATAATCGGCGGAGCATGGATCGGAAAAGACGAAGTCCGTTCCTTCGGATGCCGCTTGATATTCCGAGGGGAGTCTTGGCTGGAAGTGTTTCCCGAAACCACGCCGCGGGAGCCCGGTCCGAATTACATCCCCTTAGGCAGCCGTCTCCTCGTTGCGGCCCGCGTCACGGATTTTGACCAAGAGGCTTCTTTGCCGATCGCGGAAATGGTGAATTTCCGCGTTCTGGACTGATAGATTCCTAGTCAAACTTAATATCGCCGGCGGAGATCAGACCTTTTTCCGCCGTCAGAGTCGCTTTCAGCAATACCGATTGGAGTTCTCTGACGTTTCCCGGCCAGTCATGCTTTGCCAGAAGAGCCATGGCCCGGCTGTCCACCCTCCAGTGCTGATGGGTTTTCAGAGTGATGAGATAGTTTCGGGTCAGGACGGGGATGTCCGCCCGACGTTTGCGCAGCGGTGGAACGGTGACGCCCAGTATATTGAGCCGATAATAGAGATCCTGCCGGAATCTGCGAATTCTCATTGATTCACGTAAATCACGATTTGTCGCAGCTATAATCCGAACATCCACGCGTCTCATCTGATTCGAACCGATACGGCGAACCCGACCTTCCTCCAGAACTCTCAGAAAGCATACCTGACCTGATTGGCTCAGTTCACCGATTTCATCCAGGAACAATGTTCCTCCATGAGCCGCCTCAAAGAATCCCGGTCTATCGATCGAACCGGTGTAAGCTCCTCGATTTGAACCGAAAAGCTCAGAGCTCAGCAATTCATCGGGATAGGACGCGCAATTCACCGCCACAAACGGTCCGTCGTGTCGAGGACTCAGACGATGAATCGTTTTTGCGGCCAGTTCCTTGCCGCTGCCGGTTTCTCCCGTCAAGAGAACCGGTTTGTCCAGCGCCGCAAAAGATCCCAGAACTCTTCTGAGGTTGATCGCTTCTCGGCTGTCCCCGAAGATGAGGATATCGGAGGATTGTGTCTTGGATATCGTGCGGTTCCCGATCATCCGGCAGATGGCGGCACCGAGAACCTCTCCTGTCACCGGACCCGTGAGACAGTCGTAGGCACCGCTGCGCATGCAGCACACCGCTTGGGCCGCACTCATCATTTCGGCGGTTACGATGATACCCGGCACTTCCGGCAGATCCACCAGTCGTCTGAGATACCTTAAATCGTCCGGTGTGGGAGAGGACAGCGGGAGAATGATGCCATGAGGTCTATGGCGTGCCAGAGAATCCAGGAATCTATCACGGTTGGGGTCCAGTCTGAGTCGGACATCATCCGGCATACTTGTCTTGAGTCTGTCGTAAATTCCTGAGTGTTGTCCATGATAGAGAATATTATACATGACCCCCACCAAGGAAGGTATTGTAGTCTAAAAATGAACTATCGCTTTTTAATAAAGCGGACGGCCGCGGCCGATTCAGCCCTCGGCATGTTTTCCGGTCATCCGATCCAATCGAAGATACTCATAGGACTCCCGCCAATCGATTCCGGCGGTTTCGGCGGCGACTCGTCCAAGACGGGATGAGACGACCGGCGCCAGGACAACACCGCCCAGAACCGTACTCAGTATTCCCGGGACGATGATAAACAGGGCAGCCATGAGAACACCAATGTATCGATGAAAAACATCAGCTGCGTATTCGCCGTTATCCACGGTCTTCAGAAGAAGCCGGCTCATGTTCTCAACAACGCGGTACATGATGACAATACCGAAGCCCGACAGAGCTGCGAGAATCGCCATTGTTATCCAGGGGCCTACCAACAGTGTCAGTTTGAGGAGGATGATAAGGTCCAGGAGGACGCCGAATCCTAAGATGGCGACCAAGCCCAGGTATGTCCGAATCGATTTAGGTTCGAGGAGTACGTACAGCAGCCGGAGATTGAGCATGAAAATCAGTATATCGACGTCATGAGGACACTGCTAGCCGCGAATCCGTTCCACCAGAAGCAGCAGGTAGAAGAAGAGGTATCGAAAGACTCGAAGAAATCTCCATGGCCTGATGACACTGGAAAAAAAACCGTGAACCAGACGAGCGCCGGTTTTATCGTTGGGCTTTCGGCTTTTTCCCGAGAAGACGTCGAAACAGGAACCTTCCCAGATGCAGAGCCCGGGAGACATGGATGTTCTTTTACGGGACAGCCAAAGATGACGATGCTTCAACCCCTTTCCGGCTAACAACAGGGTCGGTGAGGCCTTCTTGATGGCGGTGACAACATCGGTTTCCCGATC
This sequence comes from Spirochaetaceae bacterium, assembly GCA_029210985.1. Classification (GTDB taxonomy): domain Bacteria; phylum Spirochaetota; class Spirochaetia; order DSM-2461; family DSM-2461; genus UBA2779. The sequence continues at coordinate 2,724 of JARGFR010000066.1, forward strand.
CGCCGGGAATTTGGCCGAATACCTTCCGACGATGTACAGACCCGGGAATGTCGCCCTCAAGGTCGATTCGGCTTTTCGAACCCCGCGCATAGTGGATCCCAGAAGATAGACAGATCGGTTCTTGGCTTCCAATATTCCCAGCAGCCTGATAATGAAGGGGTAGGGACGGCGAAGGGGCGGTGCGTCTTTTTTGAGAAATTTCGCGGCTTTGACAATGGTTTTGGAGACGGGAATAACCAAAGCCGCCTGGGTAACGGCACTGCGTCGTAACGCATTATGCCGGGCCCGCATCAACTCGTGGAAATCCAGCAGGATGATTTGCCGATGATCAGGTATTTCGTATAAGCTCTCAATGACCCCCGGCAAATTCTCTTCATCCACGACGTCGATGGGTATTCCCAGAATGTGAATGCGTTTTATACCGGCTGCCATGCGGCTTTCTCCCTGATGATGGTGGTGATCGCCGCCAGTCCATAGACGACGGCAGTTTCCGCTCTGAGCACGCGATGCCCTAAGTATATGGGATGCGCACCAAATTCCAATAAACGTTCGGTCTCATCGTCCGACAAGCCGCCTTCGGGCCCGACCATTATAGCCATTTCTTCGGGAATCTTCGCAAGATACCCGTGCAGACTTTTCTCCGGTGTCGTTTCGTCCGGTTTTTTTTCATGCAGGAAGAAGAGCGGGCCTCTTTTTCCCCATTCCGCTAAGATGTCTTCCAGGCCTCTCGGCATCGACAGATCGGTTGCCTTCGTTCCGCCGCATTGCTGCAGGGCCTCGACGCAGATCCGCTCCCATCGCTGTGTTTTTGCCAAAAGGTCTTTCTCGTCATGAAATTTCACTTGGCTGTACCGGGAAAGAAACGGCCAAACGGCCAAGGCGCCGCATTCCACCGCCTGTCTGAGAGACAGATCCATTTTTTTCCCCTTTGTCACAGCGGGAATCAATGTGATGTTCGGCTCAAAGGACACAGTCATCTTCCGGACCGCCGAAATCGGCTGAGTCGGATGAAGACTGACGGAGCATGCTTCCCGGCCGATCCGGAGCAGTTCCATCTCATATGTTCGTCCACCATCCCGGGATCGTGCGGGGATACGATCCCCGACAACCCCGCGGCGTACGCGGATGAGGTAATGGAAATCCCGTCCTCCTAGTGTGTGCGTCTTCTCGACTTCGACATCGTCCGAGTCTACCTCGAAGGGGAGGATAAATTGCTTCATGACCCGACGATGGAGACCCTGACGCGACGTCGTCTGGGACCGTCGTAATCGCAGAAATAGATGCCCTGCCAGCGGCCCAGCGCAAGTCGGCCGTCAATGATGGGCAAAGTTACCGAGATGCCGGTGATGGTCGCTTTGAGATGGGCCGCCGAATTTCCTTCCATATGACGATATCCATCTTCCCGGGGTATGAGATCGACGAGCTTCATCAGCATATCTTTCTTGACGTCAGGATCGTAATTCTCATTGACCGTGACGCCTACCGTCGTGTGGGGACTGCTGACAACACAGATACCCTCTTCAATTCTCCCGGAAGAGACAACCTTTTGAACCGCATCGGTGATGTCGGTAATCGTATCCCCGGCACCGGTTTCAACCGGAAATTCTTTGGTCATTCTCCGGTTTCCAGATAATCCAGGGCGCGGATGAGCACCGAATCGAACTCAAGGTCCACCACCGGCGGGATATTTTGCCGCCGTTCGGATTCCCGCTTCACCATAAGACGTATCACTCGTTCACCGGGATCCAGACCGTCGGCCCGAAGCGAACGGATGAAGTTGTCGACGTCTTGGCGGGATGGATCGGGATTCTCATCAATAAAAGATCCGACACGGTTTTCCTGGAGAAGTTTGGCATATGATGCCGCCTGTTCGTCGGTCAGTTCTGGTTCGGAAACCGCGATGTCGGGATCGATGCCTGTTTTATCGATGCTCACGCCGTCCGGAGTATAGTACCGGCCGGTCGTGAGTTTGATGGCTGCGTCGTTCAAAGGAACCATCTGCTGAATGGAGCCCTTGCCGAAGCTTGTTTCACCGATGACCTTCCCACGGTTTCGGTCCTTGAGTGCTCCGGTGAGGATTTCCGACGCCGAAGCGGAACCGCGGTCGATAAGGACAACGATTTCAGTGCTTGAGGGCACGACCTTCCCGGGGGCGGCTCTATGGACTTGATTCTGGCGTTCCTGACGATACTTGGTACTGACGATGACACCGCCGGAAAAGAAAAGATCGGCGACATCTACGACCGAATCGAGCAATCCTCCCGGATTGCTCCGAACATCAATGATGAGTCGGTCCAGCCCTTGGGCTGTAAAGTCTTCCAGACCTTCCCGGACGCGAGGTTCGGTGAATGGTGTGAACTCAATAATGCGGATGTATCCGGTATTACCGTTGATGACTGTGGTTTTCACCGTTGGAATTTCGATTTCTTCCCGGACCAGAACGACGTCAAAGGTGAAGCTTCCGTTTCTGAGAATCGTGACGTTCACGGGTGTGTCCGGAGCACCCCTGAGTCGATCAGAGACATCCTGGGTGGAAAACCCTTCCGCGGATTCTCCTTCAATGGCGTAGATGTAGTCTCCCGCGTTGATGCCGGCTCTCCAACTAGGTGTATCTTCAATGGGAGAGACGACTTTGACATATGGGAGACGGCCGAACGGATTCTCCGGATCGAATCGGTCTTTGCTGATGTAAAGGCCGACTCCTCCGTATTTGCCTTCGGTGGTATCGGTCATCTGCTCCAGGATTTCACCATCCAGATAAAGCGAATACGGATCGTTCAGATTGGTAAACAAACCATCCATGGCGCCCTTGAAGAGCTCCTCGGTATCCACTTCGTCAACATAGTTGCTCTGAATCACATAGAGCGCGGCCTCAAGGTCTCGGATATAGTCCTGGGTGTTTCGGCGCCTATCGGTTTGAGCTGATGCTATGGGAGAGAACAGCACCACCAGCAGAGTCAGTACAAGCGCGGCGGTTGCGGCGATCCAAATGATTCTTTCTCGTTTTCTATCCATTTCTTATATTCCTTACAGCTCGGATTGTCGGCGTCGTCACACCAACTTGTCAACCGACACGTCGCTTGACCCGCTGTTCTCACGGGCTTATGCTGTTAAGGTCTATTTTGATTATGTGTAACGTAAAGTTATTCAATTCAAGCTTTTATGTTATTCATTGATTCGGTCGGAACGACTGCGGAGGATCTTCATGCAGATTATTGCGGTCGCCAGCGGCAAAGGCGGCGTCGGCAAATCACTCGTCTCAGCGAATCTGGCCATCGCATTGACCCAGGTGAACAAATCTGTGGTATTGGCGGACCTCGATTTGGGCGGGTCCAATCTCCATCTTGTGCTGGGCGAACATGTGGGCACTCGAGGTATCGGAACTTTTCTCAACAACGGCAAAACGAAAATTCATGACATCATGTACCAGACCGCTTGGAGGGGCCTGCGGTTCATTCCCGGTGAAGCCGAACTTCCCGGAGCGGCCAACGTCACCTCCCCGTCCAAAAAGAGACTGGTTAAGGCTCTCAGGGGGCTGGACGCCGACTATATCATACTGGACCTTGGCGCCGGCACCAGCTTCAACACCATAGATTTCTTTCTCCTGTCCGGCTGCGGTATGCTGGTTGCCACCCCGACCCTCACATCCACTCTCAACGCCTATCTGTTCCTGAAGAACGCGGTTTTCAGGATTCTCAACGGCACTTATACCAGGGAGTCTCCGGTCCACTCCTATATGGAAGACCTCCGGAAAGACGGCACGTCCCTCCAGAAGATTCATTTGAACAAGCTTCTTGAATCCATCAGAACCATGGATGCCCATGTTTACGACTCTTATATGGCGAAGGTGGAGCATTTGCGGCCACGGCTAGTGATGAACATGCTGGATGACCCCAAGGATGTCTCCCGGAGTCATCGACTCAGAATCTCGGCAAGGGAGTATCTGGGTATCGAGATGGACAGTCTCGGTGTGATTTATCGGGACCATCTCCAGGATGCGGCTCAACGGTCAAGTCTTCCGATCGTAGCTTACAAACCTCAGTCCGTCCTCTCACAAGCCATCTTCCGCATCGCCGACAAAATTCTTGAAATTGACGAGGACGTCGGTGAACCTCTGACAAATCTCGAATCTGACGACAGTTTCAAGGGAGCGGAACTCGAGGCGGAAGCGGATTTCAATCTGAAAGTGTCGTCGCTGGAAGAACTCCTCCACAGTGGAGCACTCACCCAGGGAGATCTGGTAGAAACGATCAGAACCCAGCAGATGGAAATCGGAGCGCTGAAGAAAGAGAATCGGTTTATTAAGAAGAAACTCCTCGATGCCGCCGACCAAGGCTTTGACGTGTAATTCAGGGCTTTGACAGTTGAAATGAAAGGTCGAGTCGTCGTTCAAAAAAAAGATCTTGAAGCCGGATTCTCGTGGACCCCTGATGAATCCGGATCCGAATGGGATCGCGAAAAACTGCGGGAGCTGCTGTACGAGGCGGACGTTCGTCTCGAAGTCTCGGATAAAATTCTCGATACGGCCCTGAAATTCTTCCTTGAGCACAGCGAACCCGGTACGACCGAACCGGTGGTTCGCGGATTGGAGGCCGTCGCGTCCGAACCCCTCAAGGTTGAGTTTAGAGAGGCCCCTCTTCCCGGAGAAGCGGAACGTGCGCTGGAAGGAATTCTCCGGGACGTCCCGAAACCGGATGGTGAAATACGATATTGCTGGGCCGAACAGGGTGAGGTCATCGGTGCCGTGACCCCACCGGTTTCCGCCCGTCCGGGCGTTCAGCTGAACCGGGAGCCGATTCCCCCGCCCGAAGAGGAGGAGGAAGATTTTGCCGTCGGTGAAAATCTGGAGCTTCAGGGCACAAATCTGGTTGCTCTGGAAACCGGCATCCTTCGAATTTTCCCAAGAGAATCCGATCTTATTGCTTGCCGCCTTCACTCCTGGTCTGTGGACGGGAGCGCGGAAATGGGCGGCTGCTTCCTTGAGTATCGCCCGGGACATCCCGCCATTCCCCCACCAACGTCTTCCCAGGTGATCAGCGAGGCGGCCAAGAAAGGATTTGTGCCGGACAGCCTCCTGCCGGAAATTGAAATCCGTTCGATTATAGCCGCCGCCGTGGAAGACGGTACCGTGATTGAATCCCGACCCATCTCCATCGACTGCGACGGACGTATCGAAATCGTTATCGCACCGATGGACCTGCGCGCCGATCTCAAACTCCGCCGGGAAAGCGGGAACGGCAAACCTTTGGCGTTGAACCGCATCGCTGAGGTTATACGAAACAGCGGTTTGAGAGGCATCGACGGTCCGGCGGTGAAAGCGTCAATTATGAGCTTCTGGAAAAGCGGTGAACCGACGGCAACCATTATTCTCAAGGAAGGCCGGGCCCCGGAGCGCAGTCCAGATCGGGAGTTGGAGTTCCTGATTCCCTTTTTTGATGAGCAGGATGCCGAACCGATCAGAGAGCGGCTGGTCTCCCTGCCGGACATTCTCGGAGTTCTGGAATCACTGAAAGCTTTCCCTCCGGAGTCGGTCTCTCGGATTGCCCGGGTCGAGAATGAGCAAGTGGTTGGCCGCTTGGGATCGACGAAAAACGGAAAGTCAGGGAAGGACATATACGGCAAAGAACTGCCGGGAATTCCTGGTAACGATCCCGACATACAGGTTCATGAGGGATTGAGCTGGGACGGCGATCAAATCGTCTCTCATGCCGACGGGGTCTTAGGTGTCGGGAAAACCCTAGACGGTGTCACCCATCTGCGTATTCATCCGCATAAGGATGCCTGGATTCGCGTTACTGTATCCGATGATAAGATCAAGGCCTTTGTCTCCACCAGACTGCCTGTCGGCACCGGAAGACCGGTCAGTGTTGAGAGGATATGCTGCGAAGCTCAGGAAGCCGGTGTTGTGAAAGGACTCATGGAAGAGGCTTTGACGGAGATCGCCAAACGCAGTCTCTCCGGGGAAATATTCACCGGCCATCTCATTGCGGAAGGACGTCTTCCCATGGAAGGCGATACGCGTCTTTCCCTGCATGTGACCGGTGACCCCTCCGCATCCCCCGTGCCGGTGAAGGCCGGCGATATCATCGGAACGATTCAATCAGGAGAGGATAGCGGCTGGAACGTTTTGGGAGAACCACTGATAGACGAGGGCGGCAGCCTTGGTGTGGGGGAAAACATTACCCGCCGGGAAGAGGACGGCGGAGAAGCCGTCTTGGTTGCCGATAAAGGCGGCCATTTGGTCATGAGCGACGGAGAACTGAAGATCAACCACCTTCTCGACTATGTCGGAGATGTGTCAATCGCGACGGGCAATATCCGATTTCCCGGTCGAATCAAGGTTGACGGATCTGTTCTCTCCCGTGTTGTGATAGACGGCGGAGAAGGCGTCGATATCACTCAGGTGGTTCAGGCCGCTCTGGTAAATTCCGGCGGCGACATCACGATCGGTAAGGGCGTCAAGGGTGAAGGGAAGGCGGTTGTCCGGTCTCAGGGCAATCTCAGACTGGGGTACGCCGAGGAAGCAAATCTACTGTCCACCGGAAATCTCCAGGTCGTCCGCGCCTTGATGAATTGTCGGGTTAAATGCAACGGGAAACTGGAATTCGGCGAAAACGAAGGCAAACTTGTCGGCGGCATCTTGAAGCTCAAGGACGGTCTTGTCTGCAAAGATGTAGGAAATGAACGGGGGGTCGAAACCGTCATCTCCTTTGGTCAGGATTACCTGGTGGAAAATCAAATAGAGCAGGTTCAGGGAGAGTTGGAAAAAATTCAGGAATTCATCCACAAGACAGATGAACTGATGGCGGATCTGGAAGCCAAAGGTGCGGCAGATAAGCTGATACAAGTGCGAAGAAAGAAGGTCGATGCCATGAAGTTTCTGGAGAAGAAGAATCTCCGACTCTTCCTTCTCAGGGAAAAATTCGAACGTCATTTCGAGTCGGAAATCCGGATTACCGGCACGGCTTTTCCAGGCGTCACTTTTGAAAGCCATGGACGGCTCATCAAGATTACCGAAGCCGCCAACTCCTTCCGAATCGGCTTCATTCCGGAAAAGGGCCGATTGGAGAAAACGCCCCTTTAAGGGTTATGCTGAACAGAATGATGAGAAGAATTGTCTTCCTAACGCTTTTGTTCTCCCTGTTCTTCCTCTCCTTGACAGGAGTCTCGGCTTACGAGGTGACGCTCCAAGGCGGTCCCCGGATGGATATTCCTGTAGCGTGGGAACTTTCCTCCGACGATTCGTCTGTTCCGGCCTGGTATGCCCCTGACAGGGGAGCGGCGGCGGAAGTCATGCTGTGGGCGCCGGGAACATGGGCCGAGATGCAGGCCTTTGTCGATGAGATCCGGCCGGAGGGCGCCGAAGGGGACGTTATTGCCTTCCCGATGTGGAATGGTGAGGCGGCACTGGCCGACTGGACCTTTCCGACCGCATCAGGTGTTTTCCGGGGGTGGTTTCTCCTGGTCAGGGGCCATGGGCCGGATGTTCGCATCTCTGCAATTACAGCGGCGGAGCAATTCGCCGAGCGTCAGCCGTTCCTGCTTTCCGTTCTGGATTCCTATTCTCCCGGGGACGAGGTGAGACTGCAGCCCGGGGCGGTGAGCCGTTTTCTTGAACTCACGGGAACCGGTGAGCCGTATCGAGTGAATTCGGTTTTCGAAGAGCAGTCCTTAAGCTGGCTGCACGATCCCGCAGCGGCTTCGGCGTCTCAGGACGTCATTGAGCGGGAAGCCCTTGTTCTCTCGGCGTACGGCAGTGTTCCCCATCTTTTTTACGAGGCCTGGAACCGTTATTACCGCCTCATTTACCGCGACAGCTATGGGCGGCTTTCTTCCTTGGCGGACGCACTGGCCGAAGGTCCGCTGCCGATTGAGGAGGTGTCCCCCGAAGAGGCGGCGAAACGTCTTCTGGCCTGGCTGCAGGGATTCTCTTATGGTTCAACAGACGGTTTTTCCGATCTCCTGGCGCCTTCCACGGCATGCGCCTTTGGTACGGGGGACTGTGACTCTCTGGCCTTGGCCCTTATCATACTCATGGACGGATACGGTGTTGACGGGCGAATCCTGATTTCATATCAGGCCGCACATGCCGTGGCCGCCCTTGATCTTCCGGGTAAAGGTCTGCGATATTCCGAAGGGAACGACAGCTGGCTGATGGCCGAACTGACCAGTCGCCTGCCCCTGGGCGTTCTTCCTGAGCGGCTGGATGGGGTTGATGATTGGTTTTCCGTCGATTTCGAGTAAAAAACAGCCGTCAATAGCGGAATCGGAATTTACTTCTGTATGAAATACTTTACACTGGAATAAGAGCCGATATTGAACAGAGACGGACACAGGGACTTTCGCGGGCCTCTGACGAAGTTGAGGGCATCATCAGGTGTTGGAATGATCTTTGCTTCATTTCTATAAAACCTGAACTTAACATGGATACCGATTATGCAGAAAATCAGCCGTAGCATCGCGATACCCGGAGACTCCTTTCAGAAAGAGCTGGTACGTAAGTCCATTCACGTCACCATCGCGTTTGTTCCGACTATGGCCAATTGGAACTTGTTCCTGACGGTCCTGGTCCTCTCCACCGGAATACTTTTCTATGTGGCGAATGAAGCGGCAAGGGTTAACGGCAGGGCCGGTGGACTCGTCTCTCGACTGACGGTGATGGCCTCAAGACCGGCGGAGCGGGGCTTTGTCTGGGGACCGGTCACCCTGGGACTGGGGACCATGGCGGCCCTGCTGTATTATCCGAATCCAGCGGCGACGTTGGCCATTTATTCCTTGGCTTTTGGTGACGGTATTGCCAGCCTGGTGGGGAAAATCTGGGGAACCGGCCGGATTCCTTGGATTGGACAGAAGTCTTTGGCGGGGTCTCTTTCATGCTTCCTCTCTGTTCTGCTGTGTTCCTACGTCGTTTTGGGCGATGTCCCATTGGCCTTGATGACCGCGGCCACCGCGACGATTTTCGAGCTTATCCCTATTAAGGACGTAGACAACCTGATTATCCCTCTGGGAACCGGTCTGGTGATGTCTTTGGTCACCTAATATTTATAACCACTGATAAATTTTTCTCACTTCCCTCGAAAATCCCATGATACCGAACAGGATAAAAACCAGACCCGGCGCCAGAAGGGGCTTGGAGAGGAAGAAGGAGAAATCCATTCCGACAAGTACCAATAGAAGAACGGAAGCCAAGAGATAGTAACGGGAATTTCGCTGCGTCACCGCAGTACCGGCCAACGACAAAACAGCCAGGATTTCCAAGACGACGGATGCCAATGCCAATGCCGTTTCGGCGCCTGATCGGAAGAGAAGATTGCTCAGAAGCTGAGTTGAGTCCAAGGGCAGCATCACGGCTACAGCCAAGGCCGCCAATGAGCCCATGCCCAATATCGTTCCCGACCGGCGGAACGGCACATCCGATGTGTACAAACCGATGTTCAAAAGTGCCGTAATTCCCAGGAATCGTCCGAACCAAGCGATACGGGCTACAGTCAGTTCCCAGGTGATCGGCATTTCAAACGGGAGCATCTCCGAAACGATAGGACTGAGCGCCAATCGACACACCTGAAGGGGCAGCGTCAGAAGAAAGAACCGAAAGAAAAACATCTCCGGGGACGGGCTGCGGCTGAATCGCCGGCGCAGAATGAGCTCTGACAATAAAGGAATGATTGCCATGAAGCTGAGTCCCGCCAATGCCCAGACAAAATCACTGCCCTCGGAGGGTCTCCATGACGACCACCATTGTGCCGTAAGAAGAGGACCGTCGAATCCCAATGCATACTCATTTCGAGACCAGACGAACCAGACAGCGCTGACTGCCGCAACCGCAGCAACGGCCGGAACCAGGAGTAAATTCAGAATAGTCCGGCGTATTTTCAGCGTCATGACTACAGAATGACACGGACGCCTGGTCCGGCCAAGGGATTCTCGCTTCCCGGAAGCGATAAATTCTTTATGAGAGGCGGTATAAGTGTCGATGAGAGAAACGAGGGAGTCACCATGAAAAGAACAATCCTTTTCCTGCTGCTCGTTATTCCCGTGGTTTTTGCTTCCGCAGGGGATTTGGCTGTTTTGGAAAACCTGGGTTTCAGCGCCGATGGGCGGTACTTCATGTTCGGTCAGCATGTCTTGGTGACCGATGCCGGCCAAGCATATGCGGAAACCGCGGTCGTCGACGTAGCACGCAACGATTTCGTACCGAGCGGATGGAAGAAAAGCGCTTGGAGCGTCCCGATGCGTCCAAATCAGAATTCCCGCGGCGCACTTTATGAGATTCTGGGCGAGTCCTCGGATCTCAAGCAGCGCTATGGAATCAGCCATTTGAATCAAGGTCGCCTTCTCTACACCAGAAGCAACGGCGACGATGTTCTGATGGACGTCGAGGGCAGCGAAGAAACGGTCCCCACCCTTTCTTTCCGTGATTTTGAGTTGGGTAGAGAATACGAACTGGCGATATTCCAGGAAACAATGACAGAGGGTGAGGATGCTTCCGCGGCTTTCCATATTGAAATGACGATTCTTGACCCTTCGGGCTCCGAATCCTCATACAAAGTCGGTCGCCCCGATTATATGAGATCCGGAGTGTCCGAGTATCGAATCACCCGGATCTGGATTGGACCGGAGGGAAAATCCCTGGTGATTGCCGTAGCGAAACAATCCCCCGATCTCTCTATTCGCTATATGGTGGAAACACTGGTTTTGAATTGATCTATCGTTGATTCAACCAAATTCCTATAATGGGTCTACCCCCGACACGCCCGATACCCGCGACGAATCGCGGGTATCGGTATTCATAGGAGAACTCCGATGCACCTCAGCCATTCTTTTTACCGCACTCTCAAAGAAATACCCAAAGATGCTCAAATACCCAGCCATCAGCTGATGTTCCGAGCGGGAATGATACAACAGCTTGCCAGCGGGATTTACAGCTATCTGCCCCTGGCATTGCGCAGCATCAGGAAGATTGAAGACATCATTCGTGAAGAGCTTAATACCAGGGGCTGCGAAGAAGTTCTAATGCCCGCCGTGCTGCCTGCGGAACTATGGAAGGAATCCGGACGCTGGGACATTTATGGGGATCTTCTGCTTCGGTTCAAGGATCGAAAGGGCAACGACTACTGCATGGGCCCCACCCACGAAGAGGTGATTACGGATATGGTGAGGCGCAACCTGCGCTCATGGAAACAACTTCCCTGGAATCTCTATCAGATACAGGGAAAATTCCGTGATGAATTCCGCCCTCGATTCGGCCTGATGCGGGGCCGTGAGTTCATTATGAAGGACGCCTACAGCTTCGACGTGGACGAAGAGGCGGCGAAAAAATCCTACCAATTGATGTACGAGGCTTATACCGCCATATTCAAACGCTGCGGCGTCAGATTTCGGGCGGTGGACGCCGCATCCGGAGAAATCGGCGGTGATATGAGCCACGAGTTCCAGGTTTTGGCTTCATCCGGAGAAGACCTCATTCTCAGCTGCAATACATGCGACTATGCGGCCAATATTGAAAAGGCCACAACGCCTCGACAGGTTCAGAGCCAGGACAGTACTGAACTTGGAGCGTTGGAAACCGTCGACACACCCGGCAAGAAGACCATCGAAGACGTCTCGGCGTTTCTTGGCGCCGCACCGTCGAGTTTTCTCAAGAGTCTCGTGTACGAAGCCGACTCGGTGCCCGTTCTGGTTCTCATCGCCGGAGACCGGGATGTGAACGAATCGAAGCTTCAGGCCGCACTCGGTGCAAGCGCCCTGAGGCTGGCGACAGATGCCGTCGTTCAGGAGAATATCGGAACTCTGCCCGGGTATGTGGGTCCGGTGAATCTTCCTGGGGACATCCGAATCCTGGCCGATTTGTCCGTTCAAGGAGTGGTGAATTGGATTACCGGAGCGAATCAGCCGGACAAGCATATACGAAATGCCAATCTCGAACGTGATTTCAAGCCCGAACGGTTTCTTGATATCGCTTTTGCCGCGCCGGGGGATGCCTGTCCGCGATGCGAAAGCGGGATATTAGAGGAACATCGCGGCATTGAGGTGGGACAGGTGTTCTACCTGGGAACAAAATATTCCCAAGCGATGGACTGTTCCTATCTCGATGAGAACGGCAAGTCCCAGCCCGCCGAAATGGGCTGCTATGGAATCGGTGTCGGCCGGACAATGGCGGCCACAATAGAGCAGAATCACGATGAGAACGGCATCATCTGGCCCGTACCCGTCGCTCCCTATGAAGCCGTCGTGCTGCCCCTTCAGATCAACGACGATGCCGTATCCAACGCGGCGGAAGATATCTACACGGGACTCAAAGACGCCGGCATTGATGTGGTGATTGATGATAGAGACGAGCGGGCCGGATTCAAATTCAAAGATGCGGACCTTATCGGATATCCGGTTCAAATTGTACTCGGAGGCCGGTCCGTTTCATCGGGCAAGGCGGAAGTGAAGTACCGGGCGTCGGGGGAAAAAGTCGAAATGCCGCTGGAGAGTGTCGTGGAAACCCTCAGGACCTGGATAACCGATCGTCGTCGAGGCGACTCTTAATCCGGTTAGTCGCGGGGAACCAGCCGTGGTAGACTGTTAGCGTGAAGCGCATCGGACAGATACTTGTTATGCTGACGGCCGCCGCAGGCATCGCATCCGGTTTGGAATGGAAAACCTGGAGTGTGGATGTCGGCGCGGCGTGGCAGTACAACGGTGAAATCGGCAATGCCGCGGACCGGAAGCAGCCGTCGAAACTGATGTTCAACCCCGGTGCGTCTTTTCATGCCGATTGGGACGGCCGGCCCGGAGGACTGCAGTTTCACCCGGGTTTCTGGCTTTCCTGGAATATCGAAGATCTGCAGGAGGGCATCGCACGGCCTTCCGGCGAAGAACAGATCGACCACATGAAAGTTCTGGGCATCATGGCGGATTTTCCTTTCGGCGTTATCTTCACGAAAGGCCGGTTGGACATCGGTGTTCAGGGAGGACCGGCCGTCTATCTGCGCATTCCGATGTATACCGCCCAGGAAGGAACCGCCGACCCTGCCGTGTTCTGGAAAGCCTACTATGGCGGGATGGAGTTTCTTCACCTCGGTCTCTCC
>JARGFR010000067.1 GCA_029210985.1 Spirochaetaceae bacterium
AAGGCCGTCTTGGCCTATCATAGAGCCATGAAACCCACCGTCACCGACAGCCAACTTCAAAGTGCCCTCGATTCGTTGATTCTCTCAGCCTCAGGCTGGCGAAAAGTCTTCGCCCCGGGGGGTGATGAAGCCGCCGATATCCAGCCGAATCCCGCCGACCGGCTCCTGGCCGTGGGGATGGGCGTGGCCTGGGGCGAATGGCTGACCGAGCGCCTGAAAAAAGAGGAAATCGTGGTGCTGGCGGCCGCCGACACCCGGCCCACCGGCCCCGCCCTGGCCGAATCCCTGATGCGCGGTTTGGAATCCTGCGGCTGCCGGGTCCGCTGGGCCGGCATTGCCGCGGCGCCTGAGGCCATGGCTCGGGCCGGAAACGATCCGGATATCGACGCCTTCGCCTACCTCTCCGCCAGCCATAATCCGGTGGGACACAACGGCGTCAAGTTCGGCCTGGGCGGCGGGGTGATCGGCGGAAAGGACGCCGCCTCGCTCATCGACTCCTATCGCCGACTCATCGAAGCCCCCGGTGCGGCCGAACGCCTGGCGAACATCGCATCGGCGGCAGAACACAGCGCGGCTCCTCGGCCCGGAGATCAGAAAGAGAAAAGTCTTTGCCTGGAAGCCTACAAAGAGTTTCTCAAAACCATCGCCGGCGGGCCGGGAAACGAGGCTTCCCGTCTTTACACCCTCGAGACACTGAAGCGCTCCTTGAGAGAACAGCCCGTGGGCATCGTGGCCGATTTGAACGGCAGCGCGCGCTGCCTCTCGGTGGATAGAAACTATCTGGAGGATCTTGGGGCGAAAGTGCGGATGTTCAACGATGAGGCCGGCGTCATCGCCCATGCCATCCTGCCCGAAGGCGACTCCCTGGAGCCCTGCCGAGCCGCCTTGGAGAAAGCCCACACAGAGGATGAGAGCTTCCTCATCGGCTGCGTTCCCGACAACGACGGAGACCGGGGCAACCTGGTGGTCTGGGACGAAAATATCAAGGGAGCGCGGATTCTCCAGGCCCAGGAGGTCTTCGCCCTCTCGGTTCTGGCCGAATTCGCCTCGGCGGCCTGGGGCGACGCGGTCGGCGGGGGCGGAGGGAGAGAGAGCGAAGCGTGCGTTGGCTCCACTCTCGAGGCGGCAGAAATCAAGGCCGCATTGGCGGTGAACGGCCCCACCAGCCACCGGGTTCGGCGCATCGCCGAGGCTTACGGGGCCGAGGTGTTCGAAGCCGAAGTCGGCGAAGCCAACGTGGTGAATCGGGCCGCCGAACTTCGGGAGCTGGGATACAGAGTCCGGCTCCTGGGCGAGGGCTCCAACGGCGGCACCATCACCCATCCGGCCGCGGTTCGAGATCCCCTGAACACCATCACCGCCCTGCTGAAACTGCTCCGCCTGCCCGGTCCCTTCGAGGATTGGTGCCGACGAATCGGCCGGCCGGAGCTGTTTCGATCCGACTTCGGCCCCGCCGACATCCTGGCCACCCTGCCGGTCTACTCCGCCACCCCGGCCTCGGCTCCCCGGGCCCTGATGGCCATCCGGTCAACAGACCAGGGAGCGTTGAAGGCCGCCTGGGAAGAGGTGTTCGCCCAAGAGTGGAACACGTGGTCCGCCGATCTGAGACGGGTCTACGGTTTCGCCGGTTGGTATGAGCTGAACAACGAAGGAACGACAAGCCGCAAAGGAGTGGGACCGGGGATGCGCTCCGGACGGCAGAGCGGCGGACTCAAAGTAATCTTCACCGACAGCGCCGGCGACGATGTCGGCTTTCTATGGATGAGGGGCAGCGGCACCGAACCGGTGTTCCGGGTGATGGCCGAAATCCGGGGAGACAGATCCGAGGCCGAGGCGGCCCTGGTGGAATGGCATCGGGGCATGGTGGCCGAGGCGGACCGGAGGGTTGCCGACGGCCGGGGTGAGCCGGGTGAGCCGGGAAAGCGGAGCGCCGGGGCCGACCGTGCCGACCGGGCTGTTGAAGAGAAGAGAATCCCATCGCCCATTGCAGAAATCTAATTCACTGAAACGCGGCGGCGATTCCCCCGCCGGGTTTCTCCACCTGTCTCATCAGCCGGCGAAACCGTTCACCAGAATCGTCACGGTACCGGCAAATATGGATCCGAAAGCCACCATCAGGACGGTAAATTGCCGATTCAACCGACTGTTCACTTCGTCCAGCCGTTCTTCTTCCAGAACGGTGCTCTCGGTGAATCGTCTGTCCATGCCTTCAAAGCGCTGCTCGGTGACGCGAAAACGCTCATCCACCATCTCAAAACGCTTTCGCGACAGGATGATGGAAGCTTCCAGCGAGCTTTCGATCCGGTTCAGCCGACCAGTGACGGAATCGCCGTTCATCTAATGATTCCGGATGAATTGTTCAATTCGGGACAAGTCATCATCGGTTAATTGTAAATCAGTCCGGCCCATAAAAACACCTCACACCACCCATTAACCAGGTGAATGAGCGTTTGACTTGCATCCTTAAATCACGCCACTCCCACAGCTTTGCGCATCCGGGTGATGGTCCGGGAGGCCACTTCCCGGGCTCTTCGTGCCCCGTCGGCCAGGATGGCGTCGATTTTGGTTGTATCCGCCATCAACTCGTCGTACACCGCCCGCATCGGGGCGATTTCGGCGTTGAGCTTCTCGAAGAGTTCCTGCTTGGCATGCCCCCAGCCCATTCCGCCGGCCCGGTACCGGGCGGCCAGATCCGCCTGCTCCTCGGGGGTGGAGAACAATTTATAGAGGGCGAAGACGTTGCAGGTGTCGGGGTCCTTGGGCTCCTCCAGCCCCTGACTGTTGGTGACAATCTTCATGATGATTTTACGCAGCTGTTTTTCGGGGAGGAACATGGGGATGTGGTTGTCGTAGCTCTTGGACATCTTCCGGCCGTCGAGCCCCGGGATGGTCATCAAATTTTCACTGGTTTGAGCCTTGGGTATCACCAGGAGGTCTTCTTTATAATTGTGGTTGATCACCCCGGCGATGTCCTGGGCCATCTCCACATGCTGCACCTGGTCCTTGCCCACCGGCACCACGTTGGTGTCGAAGAGCAGGATGTCAGCGGCCATGAGCACCGGGTAGGTGTAGAGGCCCATGTTGATCTGATGATCCTCGCTCTGGCCCTTCTCACGATTGGCGTCCACAGCGGCCTTGTAGGCATGAGCCCGGTTCATCAGGCCCTTGGCGGTGAAGGCCATCAGGATGGTGGTAAGTTCAAAGGTTTCCGGCACATCCGACTGCTTGTAAATCAGCGTCTTCTGGGGATCCAGTCCCGCGGCCAGCCAGACGGCGGCCACCTCATAGATGTAGGACCTCAGCGTCCCGGCGTCGCGCACGGAATTCAGTGAGTGATAATCGGCGATGAAGAACCGGGCTTCGACATTCTCGTCTCTGGCCATGTCGATGGCGGGCCGGATGGCGCCGAGATAGTTGCCCATATGGGGCATGCCGGTGGGTTTGATTCCCGTCAGGACGACCTGTTTGCTCATGGAAGATGAGTATACCCGCCTCGGCCCCTCTGGTGAAGAACGCCGTCGACTGCGGGACCGCCGACATCTTCACAAAATCCACAAATTTCTCACTTCGGACCCTGTCCAGTTCCCCGCCGGCGCATTAAACTGGTTTCATGGCTAATATCTACGTCGTGGAAGACAACGAATCGATTCGGGAGGCCGTCACCGGCTATCTCCAGCTGGCCGATCACGAGGTGTCGGGATTCGGCGAACTGGCCGGCGTCAAAGAAGCGCTGGAGGAGCACACACCCGATTTGATTCTCCTGGATGTGATGCTGCCCGACGGCGATGGCTTCATCTTCGCCAAAGAACTGCTTTCCCGGGAGTCGATCCCCCTGATTTTCATGTCGGCCCGGGAATCCGAGTCCGACCGGATTACCGGCTTTGAAATCGGCGCCGACGACTACATCGTCAAGCCCTTCAGCCCCAAGGAACTGGTGCTCCGGGTGGCCGCGGTTCTCAAACGCTCCTCCTCTCCGGTTTCCCGGGCGGTGAACAGCACTTGGAGCCTGGAAGGGCACAGCCTGGCCACCGACGAGGATTCCCACAAGGCCGCTCTGGACGGCGAGCCCCTGAAGCTCACCGCCGCGGAATGGAAAATCCTCCTCTACCTCTCCTCCAACGGCGGCGCGGTGGTCACCCGGGAACAGATCCTGGATCGGTGCCTGGAGTATTCCTTTGAGGGATACGACAGAACCGTGGACACCCATATCAAGAACCTGCGTGCCAAGCTCGGCCAGCCGGGATGGATCGAGACCGTACGGGGATACGGCTATCGATTTGCCGGCGAGGCGACGTGAAGAGCCTGCGCTCACGGATTCTGACCGTCATCCTCATCGCCGTTCTCTTCAACACCGCCGTCATCATCGTCGTCGCCTTCTGGGGCAGCGGACAGTCCCGCCGGGAGTGGCGTTCCATGGTGACCGAAGAATCCGTCCGGCGAATCTCCGCGGTGGTTCAGTCCCTCTGGGACGATGAGGAGCACCTCACAAATGCGCAATGCCGGGCCGCATTCGATTACATCACCCACTTCGTCGATGAGATGGCCGCCTTCGCCGTTTACGACCGCAACCGAAATCCCCTCTACCTCTGGCGGAACAGCACCTACGACGGTTTGGATTCGAAACACAGTCTTGAGCCGGAATTTCAAGTGACCTTGGACGGCGAGACGATTGCATGGATCGCCGCCGTCCCGTCGGATTTCTACTTCATCGAGGCCAATAAAGACCTGGCGGCCCGCATGGTCCGCATTCTCATCCTCGGCGTGGCCCTCAGTATTATCGCTGCGGTGGCCCTTTCCCAGCGTATGAGCCTGGTGGCCACAAGGGACGCCGGAGTCCTGGCCACCCTCCTGGGCCGCCTCTCCCGTGGGGAGCGCGGCCTGCCCTTCCCCGACCAGAGCATCGCCGAGTTCCAGGCCATCTCCCGGGCCTCCGCCCGGCTTCAGGACACCCTCTCCAAGGAAGAACGCCGGAGGCGGCAATGGACCCAGGACATCGCCCACGATCTGAAAACCCCCGTCACCGCCCTGCAGGGCCAGCTCGAGGCCGTCCGGGACGGCCTGTTCCACCTCACCCAGGAGAGATTCGAATCCCTGGAGCGGGAGTTCGGCCAGATCGACAAACTCGTCCGAGATTTGTCCCTGCTCTCCCAGGTGGAATCCCCGGAAATGATACCCGTCATCCGGAAAGTCGACGGGGCCGCCTTCATCAAGAACATCTGCGCCCGGTTCTCCCCGGCCGCCGAAGCCTCCGGCCGTCACCTGGACTGCGCCGCCCAGGGCCGGGTGACATTCTTAGCCGATCCCGATCTCCTCTCCCGGGCCCTGAACAACCTGGTGCAGAACGCCATACAGCACGTCCGAACCCCCGGCACCATCACCATCCGACTCACCGCCGAAGGGGACGAAGTGGCCTTCGCCGTGGAAAATCCCGGTCAAATCCCCGAAAAAGACCTGCCCAACCTCTTCGAACGCCTCTATCGGGGAGATTCCGGCCGCTCCTCCCCCGGCTCGGGCCTGGGCCTTACCATCGTGAGAGCCGTGGCCGACAAACTCGGCGGCTCGGTGACCGCCCGAAACACCTCCCGGAACACCGTTCGAATCCGCCTGATACTGCCCCGACGCACCTCCTGATCCATTCCGAACATCCGCCTGCCAAGTCAAAAACCCGCCTAAAGTCCATTTTCCTTCACTTTTTCAACGATTCACACGTATAGCGCTTTTCGCACTTGACGATGCCCCGTTCCCATAGGTATCCTCATGTTCAGATGGACTTCACGAAGGACACTTTGCCCCCAAACACCCTTCACGAAGCACCCTTTCTTAGGTGTGGAGGAAACTTGGCTTCACCGAATCTTCACAATTCCTACATATACCATACACATAACACACCTACCATCGACACAGAAATAAAGCGCTGCGTGGCGGCGCTCATTAATTTCATACTGCTACAGGAGAGAACGTAGTAATGAAGAAGATTCTTATTTTGGCCCTCGTGGCCATCGTCGCCGGTGCCGCCTTTGCGGAGACCGACCCCGTGTTTAGCGGCAGTTTCAGCACCTATTGGGCCTATTCCTTCGCCGGAGAGACCCTGTCGGACGACAACAGTCTTGGTATGAGCGTCGCCCTGAACGCCACCATCGATGATTTCAACACCGTCAGCGTGTCCGTCGGCCTGGCCGACGCCATGTACTGGGACGACATTTATGATGACGACAAGTTTTATGATGCAGATCTTGGTGGTACTGCCGGCGACAACGGCGCAGGCGTAGGCACTCAGACTGACAGTGAGTTTGGCAATCGCGGTGATTATCTCCGCATGAACGGCTTCACCCTGAGTACCGATCTCACCGGCGCCCTGGGCGTGGACGCTCCCGTCTCCGTCACCACCAAAATGGGTGATTTCGGCTTCGGTACCGTCAATGTGGCCAACGTGGCTCCCCTCTCCACCGATGTGGTGGGCGGCTCCGGCGCCGACGGCGGCGTGGGCATTGCACTTTCCATCGGCGTGATGGACATGGTGACTCTGGGCACCGTGGTTTACCCCGTGAACGCCTTTGAAGACAAAAAGGGCGAGACTGGCGTCACCCTCCAGGCTTCCGGTATTGCCGGCATGATCGATGTCGCGGCTTATTTTATTGCTTCCGAATGGAATTATGCAGGTGATGTGAATAACATCGATGGCGATCCGGTTGACGACGAAGGCATGAACATGGGCTTCAGCGTCAAAGCCATGCCCGTCGACGGTTTGACTGTCGGTGCCGGTTTTGCTTATGACATGAGCGGAACCAACGCTGATGGAGACAAGGGTATTGCCGCCGCTCAGCTGGATTTGGCCGTTTCCATGATTGAGAACCTCACCGCCGGTCTGTCCTTCGGTGCCGGAGATTTCTCCGACTTAATGCCCACCAGCAGTATCAAAGCCTCCCTGAGCTATGCTCTGATGGACAATGTGTCCGTTTACGGCGCCATCGGCATGGGTCTGGACTTCAACAACTTCGAAGCCCGCGATCTTGATTACGATGCCGGCCTCACCACCTCCCTCGCCGCTTTGGCCATTCAGGTTGGTTTTTCCAACAATCTGGACTACAAAGCTCCCGAGGATGACTTCGACGACGTTCTGTTCGTCAAGTTCAGCACCTCCTTCTAAGAAACCCTTCTTAGAAACTCTCTGAATTGTAACGGTCCCGCCTCGGCGGGGCCGTTTTTTTTATCGGCTCACCGTGATATGTTTAACCCCAAGATTATCTTGGAGGAGATTCTTTGAACCTCAAATCGCATAACTTTCATGTCATCGTCTTAGTCGCTCTTACCATTGCTGTTCTCGCAGGGTGCAGCACCGCCGGCCCTCAGCCCCGCACCTACGAAACCATCGAACTGGATGCCGCGGATCTGCACATCGAGCTCACCTATGTGGATGATGAAACCATCGAGTACCGCCACGGCCGAAACGACTCCCGCCGCAATGTGAATCCCTACTACAAGTTTCCGGCCGTTATCACCAAGAAGAATTTCTATGTGTTCGAATTCTCGGCCGCCACCGCCGAATCCACCGTGAACTTCCGCCTGGAGGACATCGATTTCCGTAAAGGGTTGGTGAACGGCAGCGCCAAGAGCATAAAGTATCTGCTGCGTATATGGTCGCACTACAATCAGGGGCAGAGTCAGATGATGACGAACACCCTGGAAGACACCTTGCTGCCGCCTGAGTTTTCCGTCTCCCCGGGCAATCCCGTCTCGGGTTATCTGGCCTTCGCCGAGAACTACCCGTCGGACGGCAAGGAAGCCGAGATTTCCTTCTACCTGACAACGCCCAACGGCGAATCGGGCCGCCTGGCGGTGCCCATTTATTTCTATGAGGATAGAGTGTCGGACGAACTGCCTGTAAACACCGGAATATTCTCCGAGTAAAACGGTCCCGGGCTGAGGCCTGCGGCTGATGTCGATGATTATTGATTATCCGGGGATGCGTCCCCGGATTCGGCGTCGGTCGGCATCTCTTCGGCCTTTCCCTTGTCTTTTCCCCCGCTCCGCCGCCACTGACGACGAAAGGAGCGGCTCATCTTCCCCGAACCCATCATCACCGCCACGGGTTTCAGACTGTGGATGTGGGCCAGGATAATCTTCAGGCCCACGGTGAGGGGAACGGCCAGGAACATGCCGGTGACGCCCCAGATCCACCCCCACACCACCAGGGAGATGAGAATCACCAGAGGGCTCAGGTCCAATTGGTCGCCCTGGAGCTGGGGATCGAGAATGTTGCCCATGATAATCTGAATCATCGGCATGGTAATCCACACCGCGGCCACGCGGTTCCACTCGGGATAGAACTGTATGAGTCCCAGCGTCATGGTGGCGGCCATGATGAAGAAGCTGCCCAGGTTGGGGATGTAGTTCAGCAGAAAGGCCAGGAGGCCCCACAGCGGCGCCAGGTCCTGACCGATGAGGCTCAGGGTGAGCCACACCAGAATACCGGTAACGGCGCTGATAAGAGTTTTCACCGTCAGGTAGCGGGCCACCTGCTGGGTGACATCGGCCACGGCCCGGCCGACTTGGATGCTCACCTTCCGGGGGAAGGCCCGGCGGAACTTGCGCCAGGAAAGGGCATTCTCGGCCAGCATGAAGATGAGAAATAAAAGCACAAGCCCCAGATAGGAGCCGGCACTCACAAAGGTGCCGGTAATGGCCACGAGTCGGTCGATGAGTCCCCGGGTCCACCCGAGCTGGGGGAAATACTCTGCCGGGATGTCCCAGCGCAGCCAGAGCTGTTCCAGGATGGACACAAAGCGGAACTGATAAGCCCCGTAAACCTGGGTGAAGGTGCGCAGCGAGGAATAGAAGAGCCGACCCACCACATAGAGCAGCACGATCAGGGCCGCCATCACAAAGATGACACCGATAATCCGGGGTATCTTCAATCTCTGCATGCGGTTCACCAGCGGGCTGAGCATCAGGGAGAGAAGCGCGGCGATCACCAATGGAATAAAGACATTCTTGAGGAGGTGAAGAACGGCGCCGACGGCCAGAACGGTGAGGATTCCGATGAAGATGGTCTGCATGTTGCGGGTTTTCACACCTTCATTGTACAGACTCGTCACCCCGGTGTGCAAAGAAAGCCGCATTTCGGTTATATTGTCAGTCCATGCCGAACATCGCCACTCTTATGAAATCCGCCCGGTTTATCACCTCCGCCCCGGCCTTCGCCTCCCTCCCCCGGGATGAAGGGATGGAAATCGCCTTCGCCGGGCGCTCCAACGCCGGAAAATCCTCTGTGCTCAACCGCCTGACCAACCGGAAGGAACTGGCCAAAACCTCCTCCACCCCCGGCAAGACCCGGCATATCAACCTCTTTGCCCTGAACGAGACCGGAACAATCCGCCTGGCCGACCTTCCGGGATACGGTTATGCCAAGGTGGACGTGAGGGAGCAGCGCCGATGGGGGGATGAAATTACCGCCTACATCACCGCCCGGGAATCCCTGAAAGGCGTGGTGGTGGTGATGGACATCCGCCACCCCCTCACCGAGAACGACCGGCAGATGCTCGTCCTCTGCCGCACCGGCGGCCGTCCCGTGCACGTCCTTCTGAACAAATCGGATAAGCTCACCAGCAATCGGCGGGCCCAGACGATGCAGCAGGTGAAAAAGGAACTGGCCTTCCTCGCGCCCAGCGCCACCTTCAGTGCGTTCTCGGCCCTGAAGAAAGACGGTTTGGCCGAACTCCAGAGTCTCCTGAATTCCTGGGTGACCTCCTGACGGCCCGGACCTACCAAACAGAAAAGCCGCCCACTGCTGGACGGCCCTCTATTCATATTGTGTCTACATCACTTTTTTTAATATTTTTCGCAGTAACCGCGCCTGGCGGCGGCTACGCCTGATGTCGGCCGCGCATGGCGGCGGCCGCTCTTAGCGGCTCCCGAGCCTCAAGCCCCCAGCGGGGTGAGATAGTCGGTACGCAGGCAGGTTTCGAAGAGACTTCGGGGCAGAAATTCCTTCTTCTCTTCTTTCCAGCCGGATTCCACTTTGGTAATCACCACGGAGAACCCTTTCTGCGTTTCCTTGGTCACCTTCAAATATTGCTCGCCGGCGCCCTTGATGCGGTATTCGTTCTTGTTTTTCATTGACCAACCTCCGTATGTTTTTAATTTTCGGAGGGAGGGAGGCGCCGCCTGAGTTCTGATTTCCCCACGGCCCCTCAACGCCGCGATGTTTAACTACGAACGAATTGATTTCGATGATTCAAGCCTCTCGGCTATCCAAACCTTGATTAGCGACTGCCGAGGAACACCAAGTCTATTGGATTCTCTGTCTAAGCTCTCAATCATCCATTCAGGAAAATCGACATTGACACGTTTCTGTTTCTGCCCGGGACGAAAAGCTTTTGACAAATCGGCGAAATCCTGAATATCGATATCTCCGTCGTCAAATATTCTATCCAAATCTTTAGCCTTCATAAATTGCAGCCTCCGCCTTTCTCGCCCGTCGTACCGAAATAATCCGAATGGTCCGGCCTCTCAATGTGTAAAAAGCCGCCCAAACACGACCTTGAGGTTCTGCCGACAGAGCAAAACGTTCCTCATCATCACTTCTCGCCGGAATCACGAGTCGATTCGGATCAAGCCGAAGGCATTGAGCCTCGACAAAATCAATCCCGTGTTTATCCTTGTTTGAAAACTTTTCTTTTGATCAAATTGGTAATCCCTCACGGTATATAAATTATACCTAAACGGACATGAGGTCATTTATCGAGAGAGTGTCCCTCCCTCTTTTGTCCCTCAATGAAATCATCATATTATGGTGCGCATGAGGCTGCTTCTCATCGGTGGAATCAAACACTGCGGCAAATCCACTCTCGGGCGCATCATCGCCAAGGACACCGGACGGCTGTTCTACGATATAGACGACTTGATTCTGGCCGAGACCGACGGCGCGTGGAAATCGGTCCGCTCTATTTATCGGAACCTTGGCCGAGCTGAATTCCAGGCATTGGAAGAGGACGCCGCCCGTAACTTCGTGGAGTGGCATCTCCCGGGATGCATCGACACAGGGGCGGTTTTGGCCTTGGGGGGCGGAACGGTGGAAAACAAGGGTGCCATGGCCTGGATCGGCCGGAAGGGTACCAATGTCTATGTCCGGGCCGATGAAGAGCTCCTCTACGGGCGCATCATGGCCAAGGGCCGCCCGCCCTTCCTTTCGGAGGAAAATCCCCGGGAGGATTTCCATCGCCTTTATAAGAAGCGGAATGACCTCTACACCGAGTTCGCCCACTTGATTCACGATGTGGATGACGCACCACCTGAAATCAACGCCCAGCGACTGCTGGTTGCCCTGGAGAAACATCATGAGCGGTAGCAGCTTTGGTCATCTATTACGCATCACCACATTCGGCGAGTCCCACGGCGCCGCGGTAGGGGTTGTCATCGACGGTCTGCCTCCGGGATTGGAAATCAGCGAGGCGGAAGTGCAGGTGCAGATGGATCGGCGCAAACCGGGACAGTCCGACCTGACCACCCCGCGCAAGGAAGCCGACAAGGTGGCCTTCCTCTCGGGCGTATTCGAAGGCCGCACCACCGGAACGCCCATGGCCATGATGCTCCGGAATACGAATGTGCGCTCGGTGGACTACGGCGACATCGTGGACAAATACCGTCCCGGACACGCGGACTACACCTACGAGCAGAAGTACGGTTTTCGGGACTGGAGGGGCAGCGGCCGGGCCTCGGGCCGGGAAACCTCCGCCCGGGTAGCCGCCGGCGCTGTGGCCCGAAAGTGGCTGGCTCGGAAAGGCGTGGACATTCTGGCCTGGGTGAGCGCCGCCGCGGGGATAGAATGCCGAACGTTTGATGCGGATTTCATCGAGAAGAACCCCATGCGGGCCTGCGATCCGGCGGCGGCCGAGAAAATGGCCGCGCGGATTACCGAACTCAAGGAGATCGGCGACAGCGCCGGGGGCATCATTGAATGCCGGGTAACCGGTCTTCCGCCGGGATTGGGCAGTCCGGTGTTCGACAAGCTGGAAGCCGATCTGGGCAAGGCCATCCTCTCGGTGGGCGCGGTGAAGGGCTTCGAAGTCGGCTCGGGATTCGCCGCCGCGGGTATGCGGGGCAGCGAGCACAACGACGAGTGGGACGATCAGGGCTGGAAATCAAACCACGCCGGGGGCGTCATCGGGGGCATCAGCACCGGTCAGCCTCTGGTCTTCCGGGCCGCCGTGAAACCCACCAGCTCCATCAGCCTGCCCCAAACCACCCGGAACACCAAGGGCGATACGGTGGAGATTCGCACCGAAGGCCGCCACGATCCCACCATCTGTCCCCGTATTGTCCCGGTTCTGGAAGCCATGACGGCCCTGGTGCTGATGGACCACTGGCTCCTGCAGCGGGCCCTGAGGGGCGAGGATCCCCGTTAAGCGAAGGGATTCACCGCCTTGACTCCCAGATAATCCTGCCCGGCGTTCAAGTCCTCGGTGAGAATCGTGGAGCACCCCTCATGGGAGGCGGCAGCGACGACGGCCGAGTCCCACCAGCCCAGACCATATCGATTTTGAACATGCCGGGCGACACGTAAAATTCCCATGTCGACGGCAACGGGTTTCCAGGCAGCCAGGTCTTCGATGTCCTCCCATGCCGCCTGACTGGTCATCGGCCGGGATAATTTTCCGGTAACCGTCACGAAGTACTCGCCGCACACCTGTGTGCTGATGCGGCCCAGGCCGGATTTCCACAGATCTTCCATCAATGACTTGGCGATCTGATGTTTTTGCGGATCGCCGGCATCCCTGGCATAGACAAGGATGTTGGTGTCGACGAAGGTTTTATCGCTCATGGAGACTGTCCCGTCCGGGCAGCGATTCACCGGGTTTGCGAAGAGGGGATGAATCCCGGGTCAGATAGCGCTCCATGGCGCGTGAATACATCGATTCGGATTCCATGCGTTCCTTGAGGATGTCTCCGAGGTATTTCGAGATACTCGTATCGTTCTCGGCCGCATGGACACGCACCCACTTGGCGAGGTCTTCGGGAAGTGCGATTGTGACGTTCCTGACGGGTTTTTTCACTTTTTAAGTGTAACACTGATTTCGTGTCCAATCAAATATTCGGGAACGAATCGGTTCACGGCGTCTTTGGAGGTCATTCAGAATTCCGAAAAAAAAGACCGCTCCGAAGAGCGGCCTCGTTCATCCCTATGAATAGGGGGTGTGACTAATCGTCCATCTCCGAGAACTCGGATTTCTCTGCACCGCAGAGAGGACAGACCCAGTCTTCAGGCAGACTGTCGAAAGCGGTCCCGGCAGCGACGCCGTTGTCTTCGTCGCCTTCGGCCGGATCGTAGATGTAGCCACATACGTCACAAACGTATTTTTTCATGTAATACCTCCGTTGGTGCCCACACCGTGGTGAGGATCTAAGCGTCCTGCTGCCGGGTGGAGACTTCTTTATCCAATTGATATAAACCGACCTTATTATCGCCTACCATCTCAAGTTTGTCGATGAGAGATTGCGCGGTCGATTCTTCTTCAATTTGTTCGGTGACATACCAGCCGAGGAATGTTTCGGTGGCGATGTCGTCGTCCTTGCGCGCCAGGCGCACCAAATCGTGGATGCGTTTGGTGATGTACTTCTCATGGGCCAGAGCGGCCTTGATGGCATCCACGGGACTCTTCCACTCGGCCTGGGGCTCTGGGATGGCCGCGTAAAAAACCCTCTCACCGTTCTCATCGAGATAGCGGTGGAATTTTTCGGAGTGTATCCTCTCCTCGCCGGCTTGGAGGGTCATCCACGCGGCAAAACCGGGAAGGTTTTTCGCGTAGAAATCGGCCGCCATCGACTCGTAAAGGTAGGCCGAGTTCAATTCTTCGTTGAACTGCTTGTTCAAGGCGTCGGACATCGTTTTCGATAATGCCATAGGATTATTTCTCTCCTCTCCATAATCCGTGGATATTGCAGTATTCACGGGCGGAGATGGATTTCGGCTCTTCACAGGCCAGGCAGAAATGGGCTTTGGGCTCATCGCCGGGCTGCAGTTCCTTCATCATCCGTTTTCCGTCCACAATCAGCTCAATCCACTGGATCCAATGTTTTTCAACCATGGGATGAAGGGTGCTGCCCACCGTCACACTGTAGCCGTCACTATCTTTTTCGATGATGGGGACATGTTTCTCCGTCGAGGAATCCGCAGTCTGCTCGTTCATCAGAACCATGTCCTGACCGCAGCACACCAAAGTTCCACCGCCGACATTCAACAACATCACGACGTTGCCGCACTCTTCGCACTTGTACACTTCGTACTTCGCTGCCATGTTTCTTACCTCCAAAGATAAGTAGGTATGTCTTATTAATCAAGGCCGGGATTGACGCCCGGCCCTGTTTTTGCGGCTCGCTCCGACTGTAAATGATTCGGAATGCAAGCTAGTGATGAATTACCAGTTCTCTCCCAAGAGCTCAAAGTAAGACTGGGGATGCACACAGGCGGGGCATTTTGCCGGCGGCTTGGTTCCTTCGAACAGGTAGCCGCAGTTGATGCAGCGCCAGACCACTTTCTCGTCTTTCTCGAAGACTTTGCCGGTATCCACGTTCTTCTTGAGGTCCAGGTAGCGTTTTTCGTGCTGCTTTTCGGCAACGGCGATGGCCTCGAATGCCGCGGCGATTTCATTGAAGCCCTCTTCCCGGGCGGTCTTGGCAAAATCGGGGTACATGGTGGTCCATTCGTAGTTCTCGCCGGCAGCGCCGTGCTCGAGATTCGCACTGGTGGCGGCGATGGTGCCGAAGGGGAATGCGGCGTCGGCCACGATGCCCGATTCGCCGCCGTCCATGAATTTAAACAAGCGCTTGGCGTGTTCTTTCTCCTGGTTGGCGGTCTCTTCAAAAATCAGAGCGATCTGGATGTATCCTTCTTCTCTGGCCTTGGAGGCCGAATAGGTATAGCGGTTACGAGCCTGGGACTCACCGGCGAAGGCGGTCATCAGGTTCTTCTGTGTTTGGGTTCCTTTGAGGTCTTTCATGGGTATTCCTTTATTGATGAAAGATGTTTTTGGGCGACGCCCTTGTGAATACTATAGGGTCCCTTGTTCAGTATTGCAAGACTCTTATTGAGAATAATTCCTTGTATTAAAACAATTTAATATTGTGTAGGCTTAGTTTGTTAGGATAGCTAAACCATATCGCGTTCGCCTATCCGTCCTCAATGACACGGAAGTCGGCATACGGGGATTCTTGCCGGCAGTCGCGTAAGGAGCTTTCAGTGTGCGGGAGTGGGCGAACGGGCGGGCGCAGTGATGCGCGGGGCCGGCGGCCGTGAAGCGGGCGGGTGGCTGCGACTAGACGAAGTAAGAAGTCAGACTCTTGGCCAGACGCCGTCTGGATGCTCGGATTTCGTCGGCATAGTCGGCAATCAGTTCGGAGAGTCCGCCTCTCAGCTTATCGAAGCCGAATTCCCTCTTGCCGATGATGAAGTTGTTTTCGACGATCTCTTCACGGAGCGCCTTATCGGTGAGGATCTGGTGCATCTCATCGAGCACCGAATCGGGAATCTCCAATCTCCCATCCGGGTCGTATCGATCCCGAATCTCGGGGCCCCGGAATCCGGATCCTTGGATATCGGTCTTGTAAACAAGATAGGTAGTGGTGACGATGGGCACCCGACAGGACACCGCTTCCAGATAGGCATTTCCGAAACCCTCCCACACCGGCAGGTAGGTGGCCATATCGGCATGAACCAGAACGTCCCTGGTGGTGTAGAGCTTCCGTCCCTCT
>JARGFR010000068.1 GCA_029210985.1 Spirochaetaceae bacterium
GATCGCTCACGGTTATGGCCAAAGTCTCGGAATGGGATGAAGCCAACGGTGATTGGTTCTGGGCCAGTTACGGTCCTGACGGTACTATCAACGCCGAAGGGAGTTTGGGAGGATGTATCTCCTGTCATGAAGGCATGAGGGACAATGATTATGTCATCATCAATCCACTGGATGAAAAGCCCTAACCCAATTCTCCTATTGATAGGGTAAACAGACCATGGTTTTAGATTTCGAATAACGATAGACTTTATTCTTATGATGAATCCTCCTGTAAGTGAAGCCGAGATTCCCTCACAATTCCCACTGGACAACGCCGCACAGATTTTCGTCAACATCGTCTCGGAAGGCGAGACCACACTGTCTCGAATTAACCTGATTATGACCGAGCCGGTGGATACCGAGAGACTGCAGAATGTGGTGACCGAGGTGGTTGTCCAACGATTTCCGTACTATCAGGTCTATCTGAAAAAATCTCGTTTCGCTTATGTCCTGGAACGGACTCATGATATCCCACAAGTGGAATCCGATCCTCACTATACAAATCGATATGTGGATTTTCACGAGAATGAGTTTCTCTTTCGATTTCGCACAGCTGGAAAGAATATCGCCGTTGAGCTCAGTCATATTTTGAGTGACGGTTTTGGCGCCATGGTCCTGCTTTTATCGGTCGTTGCCGCATATCTGGAAAAAGGCGGTATTGTCGTTGAAGATTCACCGATGATATTCAAGGCCGGAGAGGACATTCATCCAACGGAATGGGAATGCGGCTACACAGAAATGTTCAATCCGAAAGGTCCGGCAATGAAAGTGGGGCGCAGCGCCTACATTCCCTCCGGCCGGCCCATCGATTTCAAGGAATACTATACCGCACGATACAACATGAGTCTGGACGAGGTCCGGCAAAAAGCACGGATTCGGAATGTCACCGTAGCGGTATTCATGTCCGGTATCTATTTCTGGGCCATACAGCAGCTGTATCTGGAAGACATTGAGGCGGGCAAAACCCGATGGGGCCGGCCGCTGCGGCTGCAGATTCCGGTGAATCTCAGAAAAGACCATCCAACACGGACGATGAAGAACTTTTCTTATATCTATTCTCCGGAATTTACCATATCCAAACCCCAGGACGCCTTGGATGTCGATAAGATCATACAGCTGATTGCCGAAGACATCCGCTATGAACGACACCACCAGACAGTGGAAAATCAGATACGAAGAAATCTGAGGATGACGGCCAGACCCCTATTTCGCTTTATGCCTCGGGGCATAAAGGAACGTGTTCTCTCTCTGTTTTATCATATATTCGCACGATCGCTCTATTCGGGTGTCCTGACCAATTTGGGCGAAGTCAGACTTCCCGATGCGATGAGAGAGCATGTGGATTCTGTCGATATTCTGGCCTGCAATTCACCGGCTCCGGGGCGAAACACCTCCATATTCAGTTACAAAGGACGTTTGGAAGTCAATTTCGGGAGCAGCATGGATGATTTACGGCTGGAAAAAGCATTTGAAGCAAAACTGAAGGACATGGGTATCGATTTTGATACCGCATATAAACGGTCTTAGAACCTCGAATCCAGATGACGAATCCTTGGAGCCCGGCTTCCCGCGGCTTCGGCTATTCCAAAACCGCGGTCTGTCCGATCTGTCCGTTTACAGCGCGTCGGCGACCAAATCACCCACTTCACTGGTGGAATAGCCCATCTTTCCGGCGGCCAGACTCTCAATCTTGGTGCCGGTGACTTCGATAACGGCTTTCTCCACGGCTTCGGCGGCTTCGAACTCACCCAGGGTGTCGAGCATCATCGAGCCCGCGACGATGGACGCCAGGGGATTGATGATTCCCATACCCGTGTATTTTGGTGCCGATCCACCGATGGGTTCAAACATCGAGACTCCCTCGGGATTGATGTTCCCTCCGGCGGCGATGCCCATACCTCCCTGAGTAATGGCTCCCAGGTCGGTGATGATGTCGCCGAACATGTTGGAAGTGACAAGGACGTCGAACCATTCAGGGCTTTTGACCATCCACATGCAGGTGGCATCAACGTGATAATAGTCCCGTCGAACATCCGAGTAGTCGGCTTCACCGACTTCATTGAACGTCCTTTCCCAAAGGTCGAAGACGTAGGTGAGGACATTGGTTTTCCCGACAAGACCGAGAGTGTTTTCGCTTCCTTTGCCCTGGGCCTTCTTTCCGTGGCGACGGGCGTAGTCAAAGGCGTAGCGGAGGCACCGTTCCACCTGAAATCTGTTGTAGACCATGCTCTGGACGGCCACCTCGTGGTTGGTTCCTTTCATGGAGATTCCGCCGGTTCCGGTATAGATGCCGCCGGAATTTTCCCGAACGACGACGTAGTCGACGTGCTCGGGGCCTTTGTCTTTCAGCGGAGAATCCACGCCGGGATAGAGCTTGACGGGCCGGAGATTGATGTACTGATCGAGCTCAAAGCGGAGACGAAGAAGAATGCCTTTTTCGAGGATTCCGGGCTTCACGTCGGGATGGCCGATGGCTCCGAGATAAATGGAATCGAATTGTCTCAGTTCATCCACGACGGTGTCGGGCAGAATTTCTCCGGTTTTCAAGTATCGATCGCCGCCGATATCAAACTCGGTCATCTCCAGTTTGAAACCGAACTTCTGAGCCGCAACGTTCAGGACTTTCTTTCCTTCCGCAACAACTTCTGCACCGGTACCGTCACCGGGAAGTACGGCGATCTTGTAGGTTTTTGCCACAATTATTCCTCACATTTTTGGTATCTGGCGGCGAGATTACGCCTGGGTAGGAGAATATCCGGTTATCGGTTCTTGGTAAATGGTTTGGAGTGCCCCGCACCCGGAGCACTCCAAGCTAATACAGACCCCTAATGGTTCCGACAACAAATATCACGGCCGAGACAATACCGGATGCCACGACGGTGATGGCTGTACCCGCCACGGCCATGTCCTTGATGGTGAAATAGCCCGCCGAATAGGGTATCACATTCGTCGGACTGGAAGTCACCAGGATGAAAGCCATGGATGTGGTGAGTGCCGCCGGAATGGCGATGCTCAATGTGTCGACATCGAGTATACCGGCCAGAGCGATCATGATGGGAATGACGATGGTGGCGGTGACCGTGTTGGATGAAAACGCGATTTTCAAAAAACTGACGATCAATACCACCAGAAAAACCAAAAGGAAGGGATGGATTCCCCCCAGACCGCCCAGGAGCAGAACGGAAAGCCATTCCGCGGCGCCGGTATTATAGAGCATCATACCAATGGAAATCCCCGTCACCACCAGAAGAATGCCGCTCCAGCTGATTTCCTGTTCTACTTTTTTCCAGGGAGTTGTCGCCAGGCCCGGGAAAAAGAAGAGACATCCGGTGAGCAGTATGGGCATGGAGATGGGTATGGATATACCCATCAGCCGGGAGAGCCATGGCGAAGAAATCCAGAGAACCACCGTCAGCAGGAACAATACGAGAGTGATTTTTTCTTCTCTGGCCATGGGCGGAAGATCCTTGAATTCCCGGGCAAGCTCTTCTTTGGTCTTCTTCAATTTTCTCATTTCCGGAGGGAAGAAAAGAAGCAAGGCTCCCCAAACAGGCAGGATGAGGAGTATCGCGGACGGAACACCGTAAGCCATCCAGTCGATGAAACTCACCTCGATGCCGGCCATCTCTTTCAGAAATCCGATGGCCAATGGATTGGGACCGGCTCCCGAGGGTGTCGCGATGCCTCCGACGATGGAGCCCCAGCAGATGGAAATCATCAGTGCCTTACCGAAGTTGGATTCCAGCGGCTTGACGCCTTCTTCTTCCAGGATGGACACACCCAGGGGCATGAGCATGGCGGCCACAGCCATGTTGGTGAGCCACATGGAGAGGATTGTTCCTGTCACGATAAACCCCAGGAGAATCATTCTTGTGGAGTTACCCGTTTTCGAGAGCAGGAACACCGAAATTCTCCTGCCCAGTCCACTATGGGTGATGAACGCCGATAGAATGAGGACTCCCAGAAAAAACACAAATATATGATTGCCGAATCCGACATTCACCACGTTCTTGAAGCTGTCCACCCGGAAGAACGCCAGGAGAAGCACCCCAAGAAGTCCTGTAATGTGAAAAGGAATGGCCTCGGTCATCCACAGAATCAGGGCGAATAGGAGAATGCCCAGTGATGTCTGACCGGCGGGGCTCAAGGAGATTTCTCCCACGGCGGTAAAAGAAGAGGGAAGGGGAAACAATCTGGCCGCAAAGGCCACAGCCAGAGCAACGGCCAGGATGATTCCCGATTTTGTCGACGAGTGGGTATTCGGACGAGGATTTGGCGTGCCGGATATTCCTTTGCTCATAAAGGAGTCCCCAGGACGTCGGCCAGCAGAATTCCGACTTGCCGCGGCCGTTCGGCCACCGCCGCTCCGGCTTCCTTGAGGACACGGGTCTTGCCCGCCACGTCTCCGACTCCTCCGGAGACAATGGCTCCGGCATGGCCCATGCGTTTACCGGCCGGCGCGTTTCGCCCACCGAGGAAGGCCACCAGGGGTTTGGTGAAGGTTCCTTCCGCCACCATCGCCGCGCATTCTTCTTCCATAGTGCCTCCCAGCTCTCCGATAATCACGACGGCATCGGTCTGCTCATCGGCCTGATAGTCCGGAAGCATCTCGGCGAACCGGGTGCCGGGTACCGGATCTCCGCCTACGCCGATGAGGGTGGAGACGCCGAAGCCGGCCTCCACCACCATGGCGGTGACTTCGTTTGTCAGGCTTCCCGAGCGGGTCATGACGCCGATGCGCCCGCTCTTATAAACCCGTTCGATCCACCATGGAAAAAACCCCATCATGGCCTTTCCCGGTGAAATCACACCGGAGGTGTTGCCCCCCACCACCCGGGCGCCGTATTCAACGGCGGCACGGCGTATTCTCAATGCATCCTGAAGTGGAATCCCGTCGGCGATGGTGACGATTTTTTTGATACCGGCGTCCAGAGCCTCAAAAACAGCGTCCATGGTGAACCGTGGCGGAACGAAGAGCATGGCCGCATCCAAGGGATGATTCTCTACGGCCCGGCGCACCGTGTGATAGACGGCGATGCCGTCCACGTCCAAACCTTCCTTACCCGGTGTGACGCCGGCCACGACCTTCGTGCCCAGTTCCCGCATATGTTTGGTCCAGAACGCGCCTTCCTTGCCGGTGATGCCCTGCACCAGAACCCGGGTGTCCCCGTCGATAAAGATGCTCATACGGCCGCTCCCAGAGCCACGGCCCGGCGGACCGCTTCCTCGGTGTCGAAGATGGGAGTCAGTCCCGCCTCTTTCAGTATTTCCACGGCTCCTTCCTCATTGGTTCCCCGAATGCATGTGACGATGGGCCTGTCGGGTTTGAGTTTCTTCATCGCCGCCACGATACCCTCGGCCATAACGTCGGCACGGGCTATCGTGCCGAAGGTGACCATCAGGATCACCTTGGAATCATTCTTGAGACAGAGCTCCATAGCCTTTTCGGCACGACGATAATTGGGACCGCCGAACTCCAGATAGTTGGCGACAGTGCCGCCTTCATCAATCACAAGATCGTAAACAGTGGTGGTGAGGCCGGCCCCGGCGCACATAAGGCTGATATCCCCGTCGAATTGCAGATAGGGGATTCCTTCCTTTGCCGCCTCGAACGCCGCGTCCGAATCGAAATACTCCCGTCCCGCATCAAACTCACCCTGCCGCCACTCGGCGTTGTCATCCAGCATCAGTTTGCCGTCCCCGGCGACAATCTCACCTTTTCCGGTGAGAAACAGCGGGTTGATTTCCACGAGTTCGGCGTCCTTCTCTCTGAAAATCCGCCATAGACCGTCCATAACGGCTCCGGCGGTTTTGGCCGCCGCACCCTCAAGTCCCAGAGACTTGACCAGGTTACGAATCTGAAAAGGCTGCAGACCCCGTTCGATTTCCACAGGCTCACGGATGATTTTTTCCGGAGCGGTGGCGCTGAGCTCCTCGATGTCCACACCGCCCTCCGCACTGGCCAGAAAAAGGGCGCAGGCCTTCACCGGATCGACTGTAACGGCCAGATAGATTTCTCTCTTGATATCCACCGCTTCCTCAATGAGAAGAGTGTTCACCCGGTGGGGCGAGGAAAAGAGGGCCTCTGCAGCAACGAGGGCATCGGCCTCGTTCTTCACTACCTTAATGAGACCCGCTTTTCCCCGGCCTCCGCTGAGCACCTGGCTCTTAAGCACCGCCGGTAGACCCGTTTCGGCAAGGGCGCCCATCAATTCCGAGGTCTTTTGAATCAGGATACCCTTCGGTATGGGTATACCCGCGTCCCTGAATACATTCTTGGCCTGATATTCGAAGAGTTTCATGTTCGGATACCCGTCCGGGACCACATTTCCCCGAAGATTTCTTCGTCGGTGGGTTTGTCGGCCGGCAGCAGTTCGGATACCCAGGTGACGTTCAGAAAATGTCGGTAGTTGATGTTTTCCGTGGTGATGTTGCCTCCCCAGGTGCCGCAGCCCAAAGTGACGGTGGAGGGCATGCCGTTCCAGAAGTTTCCGCCGTTTCCCGGAGCCTGGGGCTGATTCACCAGAATCCGGCTGGTGTGCATATTCACGGCCAGCTTTTCCACATATTCGGCGGTGTTGGTGTGAATGCCGCAGGAATGGCCGGTGCCGCAGTTATCGGTGAGCCGTTCGAGTATCTCGTAGGCTTCATCGAAATCCGTATACTTCCAGACGGTCAGGACGGGGCAGAGCTTCTCTTGGGCGAATTTATCGTCCTCCAAGGGCATTGTGCCCTCAACGAGAATCATATTCTTGCCCCGGGGAAGGCTGACGCCCGCGTCCGAAGCGATGACGGCGGCGCTTTTCGCGATGATTTCGGGATTCAGGGACGGATGTCCCTTCTTGTTGGGGCGCCACATCCATTTTTCCAGTTTGTTCCTGTCCTCCCCTAAGGCCGGCCAGCCGCCGGCGGATTCGAGGGCGGCCATAAATGAGTCATAAACGGACTCATGAACCACCACCGAGTTTTCACTGGAACAGCTGGTGGCGTTGTCGAAACATTTGCTCATGCTGATCTTTGCCGCCGCGTCGGAGACATCAGCATCTTCGGCGACGATCTGTACCGCGTTGCCCGGGCCCACACCGTATGCCGGGGTGCCGCTGGAATAGGCGGCTTTCACCATGGCCCCGCCGCCTGTGGCCAGCACCAGATCGACCCGGCGCATCAGTTCATTGGTAGCCGGGATAGAAGGCTCGGGAATGATTTGAATCAAATCCTCCGGGGCGCCCACGGACTTCAAACCTTTCCGCATCATTTCCACCGCCAGTCGGGAGGCGTTCTTGGAACGGGGATGAGGGGCAAATATCACGGCGTTGCGTCCCTTGATGATGGACAGGCCGTTGCTGCCGGGCGTCGCGGTGGGGTTGGTCACCGGGGTGAGCGCCCCTACGATGCCGACGGGTTTGGCGTATTTCCTGATGCCCATTTTCGGATCGGTTTCGATCATACCCACCGACTTGGCTCCCTGGAGGTCTCTTAAAACCCCCAGAATTTTACCTTTGTGCTTCTTAATTTTATCTTCGACATTCCCCATGCCGGTTTCTTCCACGGCGAGTCCGGCCAGCTCGGCTATATTTTTGTCCTCGTAAACCTGCCAGCCGGCCGCCGTCACGGCGATGTCGATTTCTTCCTGGGTAAAACCGGCTGCCGTTTTCTGAGCCAGCCGGGCCCTCTCCATAAGAGTTTCAATCATCTCTGCGATGTGTTTTTCGTTCTCTTCCATGGTATTTCCTCAGGTGGTCTATTTGAAGTGCTTCTCTTCCAGCTTCTGAACCAGGGCAAAGTTCTCGGCCAGGAAATCCTTTTTGAACTCCATCTTCTGAGCGAATGCCATAGACAGCCAAGCTTCGACAATCTGGACACCCAGGAACGGGGCGGTGATCCAGCCTCCCATGGTGAGGACGTTGGCGTTGTTGATGATTTTTGACCGTTCGCCGGAAAAGACCGAATCCGCCACGCAGGCGTAGACTCCCTTGTGCTTGTTCGCGACGATGGCCATACCCTGGCCGGTGCCGCAGATGAGAATGCCTTTATCCGCTTCGCCTGACTGGACGGCTAAGGCGACTTTTGGGGCCTGAGCCGTGTAAGGCTGGGGTTTTTCCGGGTCGTCGATGCCGAAATCCATCACCGTGACGTCCTCCCGGCCTTCCAGATATTCGACAACGGCCGTCTTCAGGGGATATCCCGACAGATCCGAGGCGATGGCGATGGTCATTTTGCTGCTCATTGTGCTCTCTCCGTTTTTTATATGACCTCCGGGGGCGGTTCGGCCGATGCCCGCCGCCCCCGAGGCTCAAGGCGTTTCTACGCGGCGTGTTCCGTTCCGATCAGACCCATCGCCGCATCCACGATATGGGGCGAACTCAGCTCGAAGGCTTCCATCAGATATTCAAAGGTGCCGACTTCTCCGAACTTGTCCTGACAGCCGATGCGCCTGAGACGGGCGGGAACGCCCTCTTCGGCCAAGACTTCGGCCACCGCCGAACCCAGTCCGTTATGGATGTTGTGATTCTCGCAGGTGACGACCGCTCCGGTCTTACGGGCCGAGTTGAGAACCAGTTCCCGGTCCAGCGGTTTGAGAGTGAGGGCGTCGATGACTTCAGCTTTAATTCCCTTTTCCGCCAATTCATCGGCGGCTTTCAGTGTTTCCTGGAGCATCACCATACCCATACTCACCAGAGTCATGTCGGAGCCCTCGCGAACAATTTTACCCTGACCGATTTCGAAGGTTTCCGAATCATCGTAGAACTTCCAGCCGCCTTTACGATGAAGACGCATGTAAGTGCTAGTCGGCCAGGCGGCGATCTGAGGCAGAAGTCGATGCAGTGACGTCTCGTCGGACGGCTCCAGGACCCGCAGCCCGGGAATATTCCGCATGATGCCGGCATCTTCGAAGGTCATGTGGGTACCGCCGTTATAGAGGGCGGTGACGCCGGGATCCGAGCCGACAAGGTTGACGTTCAATCGGGCGTAGTTGGCGGACAGGAAGAATTGATCGTACACCCTGCGGGAGGCGAAGCATCCGAAACTCGCCGCGAAGGGTATTTTTCCCGCTGCCGCGAGTCCCGAGGCCGTTCCCACCATGTCGGCTTCGGATACGCCGACATTGAATGTTCTCTCCGGGTAGGCGGCCTGGAAGTGTTTGGTGCCGTTGGCGTTCATCAAATCGGCCTCCAGAATGACAATTCTCTTGTCCGATTCGGCCATCTCCATCAGTGTTTGGCAATAAACATCCCGCATATCCATCATTTTGCCTCCTTTTCAAGGGCGGCTATGGCGTCCTTGGCGGTTTGGTAATCAAATACCATGTTGTGGTTTCCCAAGTTTCCCTCGGCGAATGCGGCGCCTTTACCCTTAATCGTATCCATGACGATCATATGAGGGCGACCGGTGACCGATTTGGCCTTATCAACAGCTTCGCTGACGGCCTTGACGTCATGACCGTCGATCCTCTGAACATGCCAGTTGAACGCGGCCCATTTGTCTTCGAGTTTCTCGATGCTCATGATTTCGTCGGTCAATCCGTCGATCTGCATTTTGTTGTTGTCCGTGAAGGCGATGAGGCGATCGGTTTTGAAATGAGCGGCGGTCATGGCGGCTTCCCAATTCTGACCTTCCTGACTTTCACCGTCGCCGATGCAGGCATACACCCAGTTATCATGGCCGTCCAGACGTTGAGCGAGGGCGATACCCACCGCCGCCGAGAGACCCTGGCCCAGGGAGCCGGTGGTCATATCAATGCCGGGAGTCCGGTTCCTGTCGCAGTGGCTCGGGAGACTGGTTCCCCCGACATTCAGAGTATGGAGCCATTCTTTTGGAAAAAAACCTTTGTCGGCCAGAACGCAGTACAGTGCCGGCCCGGCATGACCCTTGGACATGACAAACCAGTCCCGGCCTACCATACGGGGCTCCTGGGGATTGACGTTCATCTTTTCGTAATAGAGGACGGTGAGCATCTCCACGACCGAGAGCGAACCTCCAATATGCCCGACTCCCAGATACCCGATGATGTCCAGGGTCATCTCCCGGATTTCCCGGGCTTTTTCGACCAGAACGTCGGTGTTTGTTGCGGTCATCTTATACAAACCTCTCTTGCTTAATAGTTACTTATAGTAAATAATAAATATCACAAGGCATGGAGAGTGTAAAGGGTCGGAATCAAAAAACAGTCGCTTTGCGCGACAGCCGGTTTGTTGATAGTGTATGGATACTTATGAGGACAAATCTGTGAATCCCGTCCGCAGTCGGGACATTCGGGAGAGCAACGAAAAGCTCATCCTGCGGTTAATCCGCGAAGGAAACGGCATCTCTCAAAGTGAGGT
Organism: Spirochaetaceae bacterium; assembly: GCA_029210985.1. Taxonomy (GTDB): domain Bacteria; phylum Spirochaetota; class Spirochaetia; order DSM-2461; family DSM-2461; genus UBA2779. The sequence continues at coordinate 10,362 of JARGFR010000068.1, forward strand.
GGTGGGGCTGACGGGTCTCAGGGCGCCGACCGTTCTGCGGTTTTTCAATCACCTCACCGAACAGGGCTTCATACGCCGCGTCGAACGTGAACATGAAAAAGACAGACGCGGGCGCAAGCCGGTGTATTTCGAACCCATACCCGAGTCGGCTTACGCCTTGGGCATGGAATTCTGGGCCTATTCGGCTTCGGCGGCTATTCTGGATTTTGCCGGTCATGTGGTGTTCTCACGGTCATGGTCGCTGGATCCCGGAAATCGATCGGATGTGCTTGTGCTCCTGAGGTCGATGTATCGAGAAGTTCTTGACGGTTCAGGTATCCCTGAAAACAAACTTCTGGGTCTGTGCGTCGCCGCTCCGGGGCAGGTGGATGTGGAGACCGGTGAACTTGTCCAATACTCCCGGATGGGCATCGCGGATATCAATCTGGGTGAAACACTTGAAGCTGAGTTCGGTCTTCCGGTCATCGTTCAGAACAACAGTGCCGCCGTGGCATGGGAGGAGTACAAGCGCGGCATAGGCAAGGATGTCCGGTCCCTCTTCACCGTGATGATACGTGCGGGTGTCGGCGGCGCATTCCTGGACGACGGAGACATCTTCGTCACCAAGACTCACACAACCCTGGAAATTGGTCATATCGCCGTCGAGTACGACGGCCGACTCTGCGACTGCGGCAGCCGGGGCTGTCTGGAAACATATCTATCCGAGGGCGCAATTCTCAAAGACCTCCAGCCGGCGGCCCGTTTGGAATCGATAGAAGACCTCGACAGCCTTCTGGCGGAGGGTCGTGAGGATGTTGAAGTGATTCTCAACGAAAAAGCCGGTGTTCTGGCCCAGGCGGTCCGAAACCTCATCAGTCTTTTCGGACCCGAGATGTTTATCATCGTCACCAGATCCCCGGGATTGGGGCGTTATCTTGCCGAACGCGTCCGTTCCGAAGTGAAGTCTCAAGCCAGCGCCCGATGGCAGGGACGAACGGTGATTGAATCGGCGCTCTACGATCCGGAAAAGGCTGGGCGCGGAGCTGCGGACCTGGTTTACAAGAGTTTCTTTTCCTTCTGAAAATCGATTTGCATTTTTCCTTGCAATAATACTTACATGATGTAAATAATGAGCGTCAGTATGATCGACATAATTCATTCCGCCCTCCGTCTCGACGACAGAGGTGATCAATTTACGCTGAGTTTCAAGGGAAAAACCCTCCTGGATCACAGCTCGAAGCATCCGTGTGTTCAAATCGGCCGGGGACACGGACGTTTCCGATTCTATTACGGCCTGTTCAAAATCCGTGATCGCCGGCTTGAGCGCATCCCGTGTCGGGATTACATCCTCCGATCGGCATCCGATGAACGAGTCGTTATTGAATTTCCCCTCGGTGAGGGAGGCGGATTGGAAATGACCTCCGAAGTCATCGACGGGCGAGCCCACTTCGGTTTTCGTTCCACCGGCGGCGAGAGAATTCAAAGCGGAAACTGGAACCGGTTCTGGATTCACTGGAAGGCCGAGGCTGGAGAAAAGGTCTATGGAGGAGGGGAGCAGTACACTCATCTCAATCTCCGGGGGCGAAAACTTCCGATCTGGGTCCAGGAGCCGGGTCTCGGCCGGGGGTTCGATCTGCTCACTTTTGTGGTGGAACTCACAAAACGCTACGGCGGAAAATGGTTTACCACATACTATTCCCAGCCCACTTTCATCTTCACATCCGGAACCTATCTCCACAGCGAATGCTCCGCCTACACGGAAGCCGATTTCCGAAGACCCGACCGTCACACACTGCATACATGGGATATCCCTGGAAAGATTATCGTCGGAGTCGAGGTCGACCCACCGTCTCTCTTGGATTCCCTCACTTCTTACCTGGGACGGCAGCCGAAACTGCCATCCTGGGCATATGACGGCATGTGGCTGGGTGCCCAGGGTGGAATTGCCGCGACACGAACCAAACTTGAAGCCGTGAGGAACGCCGGTGTCAAAGTCGGCGGCCTCTGGTGCCAGGATTGGGAGGGGATTCGCATCACCTCCTTCGGCAAGCAGCTGATGTGGGATTGGAGTTATGACAAAGATCTCTATCCTTACCTGCCTGAGTATGTGAAGAGTCTTGAAGCCGAAGGGGTGCGCTACTTGGGATATATCAACCCCTTTCTCGCTTTGGAGGGAGAACTCTATAAAGAAGCCGCCGAGAAGGGCTACTGCGTCAAGAACGCCCGGGGCGAGGATTACCTGGTCACCATCACCACTTTTCCCGCGGCGATGCTCGATTTGACTCATCCGGAATGCCGGGAATGGATTAAAGGTGTCATTAAGGCAAACATGATCGGCTCCGGGCTTTCCGGCTGGATGGCCGATTACGGAGAATACATACCCACCGACGCGGTGTTTTACGACGGATCGGACGGACTGACCTATCACAATCGATATGTCGCCGACTGGGCCAGGATTAATCGTGAGGCCGTGGTGGAAGCCGGGAGGAGTGAGGATATCACTTTCTTCATGCGCGCCGGATATACCGGTTCCACCGCTCAGTCCTCTGGTTTCTGGAACGGCGATCAACTGGTGAACTGGAGTTTTAATCAGGGCTTCGCCACAGTTATTCCCGGATCGGTGTCTCTGGGATTCATCGGAGCCGCCTATCTGCATTCCGATCTCGGGGGATTCACGACAGTACTCTGGCTCAAGCGTTCCCGGGAATTGATTCTTCGATGGACGGAGCAGGCCGCGTTCACCCAGACGATGCGCTCTCATGAGGGAAACCGACCGAATGTCGGTGTCCGGCTTCACGAGGATGAGGTAGTCCTGGCCCATTTGGCCAAGATGACCGGAATATTCACCTCTCTCAAGCCTTATCATGAAGAGCTGTCCGAGGACTACCAGAAGTCAGGCCTGCCGCCCATGCGTCATCCATGGCTCCACTATCCGGATGAAGATGCGCTTCATGACGCGAAACACCAGTACCAATATATGTACGGACCTGATCTGCTTGTGGCTCCGGTGGTAAAAAAGGGACGCAAGCGCCGAAGTCTCTATCTGCCCAAGGACAAATGGATTCACCTTTGGAGCGGGATGGAATACGGCGGCGGCCCGGTGACGGTTGAGGCGCCTATCGGTATGCCGCCGGTTTTTTATCGCCAAGATTCCCCTTGGATAGAACTTTTCAGAGGGCTCAAAGAATGCTGAAGCGACTGAAAGACCAACACCCTGATTTGACCGTTCTCAGCCCGAGAGATAAATCTTTCGAGCTTTTCGGACGTTATCTGACCGATGAAGCCTGGAGCGATTTCGCCGGCCGGACCCGAAAATTGATCAGATCGGATGATGTTCCCTCCTACCTTCCATCATGCCCGGAATTGGAAAACGGTGGAGTGACCGAAAACATGCTCACCGGCATATTCGACGACGAAGACGTGCAGGTCGGTGTCTGTCGGGGCTTCAACGACAGACTCAATGGAATGGAGTGGCATGATTGTCCCGAAGTGGTGGTGGCATGCAGCACCTTAGTGCTGATTCTGGGGCGAGTCGAGGATATCAGGAACAAGCAATGGCCCACTCACCGGGCCGTTCTCTGCCTCCTCAAAGAGGGAGATGCCGTCGTCCTTCATAAGGACACCCTCCACTTCGCCCCGTGCCATGTGGGTGAGGATCCGTTCCTGAGTGTGATTCTTCTGCCCCGCGGGGTGAATGCCGATTTACTACCGACCGGAGGAGCCGACCCGCAGCTGTGGAAAGAGCGGAAGTGGCTGATGACCCATGCCGATTCGCCCCAAAGAAAAGCCGGAGCACCTCCGGGTATAATCGGCAAAAATATTCATGTGGAGCCGATTATCTGATGGATTGTCCAAACGAATTTGCCCTGCCTCTTGAATTTTCTATTGCGGACCTTCTATGCCTCGGGTATAATTTACTTACTGTAACTAAATAAACAACAAGTGCCTGGAGGCACGATTCGAAAGGACCATAAATGCCCAAACCCGGAAAATTGTTCAATGCCGACAAAGGACGCTGCGAGATGAAGGAAATCTTCAACGGCCCCGAAGCTCACCTGGAGTTCCTCAGCGCCGCCGATTTGACACTCTCCTCAACCGTGAGTCCAAACTATTCATTTCCGAACGAAGAAGTTTTACTATTTAATTTGGGTGAAGCGGTGTCATGCCGGGTGGAAGGAACCGACTATCCCATGGAGCACTTTGATGTTCTCTATGTACCGTTGGGAATGGGTTTTCAAGTCACTCACCAAGGGGAGGGTGAGGGCCATCTGTATGTCTATCGTGCCGCGGGAGACGAAGTCTATCCGGTTTTCCACTCGCGATTTGAAGATGCGAAGAAAAACGATGAACGGATTCGCCATCTGAACCGAAAGGTCGTGTACAAGATGTTCGATGTCTCGGAAGGGGCCAACAAACTCATGGCAGGCTACACATTCTATGAGGACTACACCCGAGCCTGGCAACCTCACAACCACACAGATCAGGAAGAGGTGTACAGCTTCATCGAAGGCGACGGGGCGATGTCTGTCTACGAAGATGACGAGCATCAGACATTTGTCACATCCGTCGGAGTGGGAGACCATGTCACGATTCCGGTACTTAACTATCACCCGGTATTCAGCCATGACAGTCCGCTGTGTTTCATCTGGTGCATTGCCGGGGAACGTTATTGGGTCGGAGATAAGAATACGGACTTTATGAAAGGTGATAAGGAAAAAATCACCACATAAAACCCGCTGCAGTTTTTGGAATAAACTGCCGGGAGGCAACCAACGCGGGAGTCTCCAGGGCAGTGTGAAATTAATAGGAGGATTCTTATGAAAGGAATCGTACGTGCGTTGGCACTGCTGCTGATGGTCGCCCTCGCCCTGCCCGTTTTTGCCAATGGCGGTAATGATGCCGTTATGGAGGAAACCGGAGAAATCGTCCTGAGCTTCCCCACATTCTGGGTCGGTCAGGATTCTAAGTCAGGCCCTCTGGCCACTCTTCTCGAGACATTCAACAATGAGAACGCCGGTGAGATTAAAGTGGTCCTTGAACCCAATCCCGACACCGACGGATACCGGGACAAGCTGAACACTCAGCTCTCCTCGGGACAGGCACCGGACATCTTCGTTTTCAATCCGGATCCCACCACCTTCCAGTATTATGATTCAGACATCCTCTTCGATTTCACCGATGAGATGACCGGCGCCTGGCGGGAATCTTTTGTGGAAAGCTATGTTCTGGACAGCACCAAAGGCGGCCGCTTGAAATCGGTCCCTTACGAAATCGGCATTACCCCGGTCTGGTACAATTCGGACCTGTTTGCTCAGGCCGGTGTGTCCGAATTCCCTGCCACCTGGGATGAATTCATGGATGCGGCCGATA